>DATFVZ010000234.1:0-44525 GCA_035259785.1 Gemmatimonadales bacterium | reverse complement strand
CACGGCTTTGGCGTTGTGAGCTTGCGCTACTTCAATGCCGCGGGCGCGACTCAGCGACTCGGCGAGGATCACGACCCGGAGACGCATCTGATTCCGAATGTGTTGGCAGTGGCGCTGGGGAAGCAGGCGGCAGTCAACGTGTATGGCACCGACTACCCCACGCCGGATGGGACCGCCGTGCGAGATTACGTGCACGTTGTAGACATCGCCGACGCCCACGTTCGCGCGCTCGAGACTCCGCTCGACGGAGGCCCGGTCGCGCTGAACCTGGGCACAGGGGGCGGTCAGTCGGTGCAAGCGGTCATCGACGCGGCGCAACGAGTGACGGGCAAGAAATTGAAAACGTCGCCACAGCCGCGGCGTCCCGGCGATCCACCCGAGCTTGTGGCGGCGGTGGACCGCGCGGCCGCCGTGCTCGGTTGGCGAGCGTCCCGGTCGAGTCTCGAGGGCATTCTGGAGAGCGCCTGGCGTTGGCATCGCACGCATCCGCAGGGCTATCGAGGGGGAGCGTAAGTGCTACAAGCTCGAGGAGCGATTCCGACCACACCGTGGGAGCTGGTGCTCACATCCAGCCCCGAAACGCAATTCGTACTCGCGGTGCTTGCCGTGTTCTCGCTCGCGTCGTGGTATCTAATTATCCTCAAATGGTGGCAATTCCGGCGCATGCGGCAGCTCGCCGACCGTTTTCTCATCGAGGTCGAGAAGGCCCCGCGATTGGAGGATGCCTATCACGCCGCCATGCGGCTGCCGCCGTCCCCCTACAATCGGCTACTGCGTGAGGCCGTGCATTTCTTCTCCGAGCTGAAGCCCGGCTCACTGAAGGGCACACCGACGGCCACAGCGGCGACGCCGGCGACCACCTCGACTTTGACGACGACGCAGCTCGAGGCGCTACGGATGGTGCTTGCAAAAGAAGTGGCCGCGGAGCGGGATACGGCGGCGCGCTTCATCCCCTGGCTCGCTACGTTTGGCTCCGTCAGCCCGCTCCTCGGGTTGCTCGGCACGGTGCTCGGGGTGATGGATGCATTCATCGGCATCGCCGTAGGCGGTTCCGGCAACATCGCGGCCGTCGCCCCCGGCGTCGCGGAAGCGCTCGTGACCACCGTCGGTGGACTGGCGGTCGCGGTGCCTGCGGTTATGGCCTACAACTTGTACGTCAACCGCCTCGGTCTGTTCGCCGGTGAGCTCGAGGGGTTCGCTCAAGAGATCGTGGGCACGTTGGCTCGGGAAGGGAGGATCTAATGGCCGGACTCCTCGGCGGCGGGGGAGGCGCGGGCGGCCTGCGCGGCCATGGCGAGTTGCCCCTCAATGCCGACATCAACGTCACTTCGCTCGTGGACGTCGCGTTCGTACTCCTCATCATCTTCATGATCACGGCCCCCATCATGCAGGGTGGTGTGGATGTGCGGCTCCCTCGCGCGCAGGTGCGCGCCATCGAGCCCAAGGAGGGACTGGTCGTCACAGTCGATTCGGACGGAAGGATTTACCTCGACCAGGCGGGGCTCTCCTATGAAGACTTCAGGGCCACGTTCCCGGCCTTCGTGCGAACGAAACGGCCTAGCGGGGTGTATCTGCGGGCCGATGGCCGCGTGGCTTATGCTCGCGTCGTCCAGGTGCTTGCGGTGATTCGCGCGGCCGGGGTCCAGGATGTGGGACTCGTTGCGGAACCGGAGACGATCGATCGATGAAGCGACGTCGCACCCCAGCGCCCGTAGGGATGGCCTTGACCGGCACGCTCGTCGTGCACGGGCTGGTGGGGGCATTCATATTCGCGACGCCGGGTGGCCAGAAGCGGTTGCCGCCGACCTATACGGTGCGCTTGATCGCCGCCCCAGCGGCTGACCTCGAGTCGCGAAAAGCGCCGGAAGCATTTGAGCGGCCTGCAGAGGAGAAGCCGGCACCGGTTCCCAAGATCAAGACGCCGCGCAGCACGGTCTCCCGGGCAACTCCTCCAGAAACACGCGACCAGACCAATCGCGAGGCTGCTCCACGTACGACGCCCCAAAACCAGCCCCTCCCCGGTGAGCGGCCGTCCACGGGGAACGACATTGCGACCGTCAGCACCGAGGGCATCGCATTCCCGTTCCCAGAGTACTTGCAGAACATCGTGACGCAGATTCTGCGGCGCTGGCAACGGCCCGCGCAGACAACGCCACTCGAGGCGGAGCTTTCATTCTTTGTGCATCGCGACGGGACGGTGACCGGTCTCCAATTCATCCGGCGCTCGGGCAACTTCCAGTTCGATCTCGAGGCGGAGGGAGCGATCGAGGAAGCCGGCCGCTTCAAGGCTTTCGGCATGCTGCCGGATGGGTGGACCTCCGACGTGCTGTTTGTGCGGTTCTATTTCTCGGGGCGGAGACAATGACACGTCGGCACGGCGGCACGTCGGCACGCTGGCACGCTGGCACGTCGGCACGATGGATCGTCGTGGCGGGCGCTCTTGCAGTCGTGCCGACGTGCCGACTTGCATCCCAAGACACGAGCGCCATTGATCGAGGTGTTCGGATTGGCATCGTCTATCGCCCGGGCGTGCGGCCCGGCATGGTGATGTTGCCAAGGAAGGGCATCGATTCCCTGCGTGCCATCGTCGCGCGCGATCTCGACTACAGCGATCGATTCGAAATCATCACACTGCCGGGCGGGGACTCGATTCGGCTTGCCGCGAGCGCACCAACGGGAACCACAGCGACGCCACGCAAAGGAGCGGGTAGTGGTCGTACGCAAAGCGCATCGGGCTCACGCACGGGAGGCGGCGGTGCCCAGGCGATTGGGTCGCTGAACTATCCGCTGTACCAGGCCCTCGGCGCGGATTTCGCGCTCGATATCACCGTGGCTGGGGACACGACTGTAGCCACGTTGCACGACGTCGGCGCTGCCGGAGTGCGTCGCGCGATCCGCGCGGTGTTGCCCGCAGCGACCGACCGCGACTTCCGGCAGGCCGCGCATCGACTCGCGGATCAGATTGTGCAGGCGGCAGTCGGAGAGCCCGGGATCGGCGCGACGCGCGTGCTATTTGTCAGCGACGGCAAGGTGTGGCAAATCGACCAAGACGGCGCCGATCAGAAGCTGGTCTCGTCCACCAACCGCCAGGCGATGTCGCCCGCGTGGGCTTCTGACGCGCGGCACTTTGCCTACATGGAATTCCAGGCGGGAAAAGGCTGGCTCTACCTGCAGGACATGGTGACGGGCAAGCGGACCCCGATGTCCACGACGGGGACCGCGCTCGACTTCACACCGGCGTTTTCGCCCGACGGCGCGACCATGGCGTTCAGTCGCGCGACCGAAGAGGGCACTGATCTCTACACGATTAACATCAAGAACAACTGTTGCTTACGCCGCTTGACCGTCGGGCGCTTTTCAGACAACTTGTCCCCGACGTTTAGCCCAGACGGGCAGCGCATTGCCTTCGTCTCAACGCGCCCGGGCCTGCCGCAGATCTACGTCATGGCGGCAGATGGAACGGACCAGCAATTGTTTGCGCCGTTTGACTATGGCGTGACCGGTTCGTCCAACGCTCCGGAGTGGTCGCCCGATGGGCAATCGGTGGCGTTTCATCGGGACGTGGCGGGCACGCTGCAGGTATTCGTGCTGGATGTGCGCACGCGCACGGTCCGGCAGCTCACTTCGGTGGGGCGCAACGAGGATCCGAGCTGGGCCCCCGACAGCCGTCATCTCGCCTTCGTTTCCGACCGGTCGGGCTACCGCCAGTTGTGGATCATCGATCTGGACACGGGTCGTATCCGGCCGCTGCTGCAGGTGAGCGGCGCACGTTTGCCGGCTTGGTCTCCCAGGCTTTCGGAGGCTCCTTCAACAACCCCCTGATCGGAGAGACAGGATGAAATCGGTATCGTTGCTCCTCGTGCTCGGCCTGAGCATCGCCGCCGTAGCGAGCTCGTGCGGCGGCAATCCGGCCCCGCAGAATACGACGCCGGCGATCGACACCGCGGCCGAGAACCAGCGGGTGCGCGATTCCATCGCTGCGGCACAGGCCGAAGCGGAGCGCCAGGCGGCAGCCGAACGAGATCGCCTCGAGCAACAGCGCATCGCAGATTCGCTCGCGGCGCTTTCGCGCTCGGGCGATGAGGTGCGGTCCATGCTGGGCGCGATGATCCACTTCGACTATGACCGGTCGAACATCCGTTCGGACGACATGGGCGTACTCGACCAGAAAGTCGCGATCATGCAGGCCAACCCCGATCTGCGCATCCGGGTCGGTGGGCACTGCGACGAGCGTGGGTCGGATGAGTACAACCTGGCGCTCGGCAACCGTCGCGCTCAGGCTGCCAAACAGTACCTCGTGAGCCACGGCGTCGATGCGAACCGCATCGAAACCCAGTCGTGGGGCGAGGAGCGGCCGCTCGTCGACGGCCATGACGAATCGGCGTGGTCGCAGAACCGCCGCAGCGAGTTCGAAGTCATCGGTGGTGGCGAGAATCTGCGTAGGCCGTAGCGCGCTCGCGCTGAGCGTCGTCCTGGCCGGATGCGCCCTCAAAGGGGACGTTCGGAAAGTGGAGCTCCAGGTTCAGGCGCTCCAGGGCGAGCTCGCCAAGGGTAATGCGGCACGGGCGGCGGAGCAGGACACGGTCCTGGCCGCCGTCCGCGTGCTGCAACAGGCTCTCACGACGCAGCAGGCGTACCTCGTTCAGATGCGTGGCGACCTGCGCACCGAGCTGATCTCGGTCGAACAGCAGCTCGTCGCGATACAGGAGTTGACCGGCCAAAGCCAGCAGCGACTAACCGAACTCCGGTCCCGGCTGGAAACCCGGTCGCAGCAGCCCGACCCCAATGCGGTTCCCGTCGGACCGTCGGGGAACCCGGCTGGTCCGGGACCCGATCAGATGTACGAGGCCTCTCTGCAGCAGTACCGACGCGGCAGTATTGCGACGGCGCGAGCGGGATTCCGGGAGTTTCTGCGCGTTTACCCGTCGCACGAGCGGGCTCCCGATGCGCTGTACTACGTCGGGGAAAGTTTTGAGCAGGCGGCTCCCGATTCCGCCGCTGCGGTGTACGATCAACTTGTGAAGGGCTACCCCAACTCCTCGCGCGCCCCCTCGGCGCTATACAAGCTGGGCAGCCTTGCCGAAAAGCGGGGCGACCGAACGGCGGCGCGGCAATTCTACTCCCGTGTGATCTCCGGATATCCGCGGTCCCCCGAGGCCGATCTCGCGCGCCAAAACCAGCAACGCCTCCGGCCTTAGCCGGGCCCCCCCGCCGGCCCCGAGTTCCCACAAAATGACTGCGCGCGGTGAGATGCCGTTTCTCGACCATCTCGAGGAGCTGCGTTGGCGCATCCTCTGGAGTCTTGGCGCCATCCTGGTGGGCACAATCATCGGGTGGCTGTTGCTAGAGCGCGTCGACATCATCGAGCTGCTCAAGCGACCCATCGCCCCGTATCTGCCGGGGGGGCGCCTCATCTTCACGAGCCCCGCCGAGCCGTTCATGCTCTCGCTCAAGGTGGCGTTCGGGCTGGGATGCGTGCTCGCGTCCCCGGTGGTGATCTACCAGGTCTGGGCCTTCCTGGCGCCGGCCCTGTACGAACGAGAAAAGCGCATGATTGTGCCCGCCCTCGCGGTTGGAGTAGTCCTGTTCCTGGCCGGGGCATACGCCTGTTACGAATGGCTCCTGCCCGCGGCACTCAGAGTGCTGCTGGGCTTTCAGGCCTCTGACCTGACGCCAATGATCACGATCGACCGCTACTTCGGGATGGCGGTGCCGTTCGTGATCGGCTGTGGTTTGATTGCCGAGCTGCCATTGGTCGTCACGATTCTGGCGTCGCTTGGCGTCGTGACGCCGCAGTTTCTGGCCCGTCAGCGTCGGTTTGCGATCGTGATCGCCGCGTTCCTCGCCGCGATTCTCACCCCGCCCGACGCCGTCTCGATGCTGTTGATGCTCGGGCCGTTGATTTTGCTCTACGAGTTGAGTATCTGGTGCGCCTGGGTGGCGAGCCGGCGGCGCGCGCGACGGATGGCGGCCGCCATCGTCGTCATGTTCCTGCTGATGGGAGGATCGCTCGCGGCGCAGAATCCTCCGCGCCCTCCGCCGCCTCCGCCCCCACGGGGTACGCAGCAAGCGCGGCCACCTTCGCCCCAAGACACGGGGGGGGCGCGTAGCGGCAACATGGATACCGCCACGGCGCGGCAGCTCGGATTGCCGACCGCACCCACACGCACCTTTCCCGCTGCCGATTCCGTCATCGATTCATTGCTCAAGCTCCCGGGCTTCAGCGTGACGCGGTACGTCGCGGACACGCTGATTTTTAAGGGGGACAGCCAAACCATCTTCCTGCGCCGGGAGGCGTACATCGATCGGGACGGCACACAGCTCGAAGCTGACACCGTGCGCTATCGCCAAGCCAGCTGCCAGTTGAACGCCGGAGGTGATCCGCGGCTGTTCGATCAGGGCACCGTCTTGGCGGGCGAAGGGATGCGCTACGACACGTGTTTACGTCGCGGCACAGTGGAAGACGCGCTTACGGATTTCCAGCAGGGCGGGGCGAAGTGGATCATGCGCGGCAATCTCGCGATCGACTCGGGAGCGTCACGGGTGTACGCGAGCGGGGCGAGGATCACCTCGGACCTCCAGCCAGTGCCGGATTACCACTTCGCGGCAAGCGAAGCGAAGTGGATCAACAAGCGTACGATGGTGGCCCGGCCGGCCGTGCTGTACGTTCGCGACGTTCCCGTCATGTGGTTGCCGTTCATCTTCCAGGATATTCGGGGTGGGCGCCGGAGCGGGATCCTGTTCCCGCGCTTTGGCCTCAACGATCTGGTTCGCCCCACGCGCTCGTACTCGCGCCACATTACCGACCTCGGCTACTACTTCGCGATCAACGACTACATGGACCTGCTCGTCTCGGGTGACTGGTACGACGATCGCAACGTGTCATTTCACGCGCAGGGAGGCTATCGCTGGATCGATCGCTTCATGCAGGGAAGTCTGACGTATACGCGGACCACCGAGATCGGGGCGGGAGGCGGGGGGCGGAATGAGCGCATTGGGTGGAATCACTCGCAGAGCTTCGATTCACGCACGAATCTCAACGCGAATATCGACTACTCGACCAACGGGCGGGTGATTCAGCGTAACTCGCTGAATCCGTTTGAGGTGACTTCCAGCGTCTCGTCGGGCCTGAGTTTCAACAAGCGCTTTTCGTGGGCGACCCTGACCATCGGTGGCACCAGAAGTCAGGAACTGTCACAGAATTCAACGAGGGCGGAATTCCCCAGAATCAGCTTGACGCCGAGCGCGATCGCGATTACGCCGTCGATCAGCTGGTCTCCGACATTCAACTACGCGAACGCACTGACGTTTCATACGGCGGCGGGAACCTTAACGACTCCTTCAGCGCCAGGAGACACCGTTCCCCTCACCAGAATCCCACTGTTTGCGAGCACGCGCACGACCACGATGAATTTCCAAACGCCGATTCGAATCGGTCGCTGGAATTGGTCGAACAGTATCGCGTACAGCGACGACGTGCGGCACGGCAGGACGGAGATAACGTTTACCGATTCCACGGGGACCGTTCACCACCTGTTGTTCGGTGAAACGTTCACTACGAGTCTCGATTGGAGGACCGGCATCGGCTTGCCGACGCTGTTCACCGGCACCTGGAAGATTCAGCCGGGTGTGTCGATCGAGAACACCACGAGTCAGGGCCCGTTCATGATTCGGAATCAGTTCACGGGCGGCGACTGGGTCCAGCAGGGGAAGCGACTCCAGTTTTCGGCGGGCATGTCCCCGACGTTCTTCGGATTCTTCCCGGGATTTGGTCCGTTTAG
This sequence comes from Gemmatimonadales bacterium, assembly GCA_035259785.1. GTDB lineage: Bacteria > Gemmatimonadota > Gemmatimonadetes > Gemmatimonadales > GWC2-71-9 > 20CM-2-65-7. Next base: position 36,744 of record DATFVZ010000234.1, on the reverse strand, counting down.
CCGGATCCGCCACTCGATTTCGCCGATCGTTAGCTGGCAGTACGCACCGGGCGTGACTGTCTCGAAGGAGTATGCACGGGCGATCGACCCGACGGGTCTAAGAATCGGCACGCACACGGATCCGCAGCAGACGATCAGCATCGGTTTTTCCCAGAACTTCGAAGCGAAACTGAAACCTCCTCCTGGAGACACCTCGTCCACCGCGCAGCCTCGCAAGATCCGCATTCTCAGCATCAACACGAGCCCGATTGGCTACAACATCGAGCAGGCGAAGCAGCCACACCACACGGGCTGGCAAACGGGAACACTGACGAACACGTTCTTATCAGACTTGCTTCCTGGTTTTCAGCTGGGGATGACGCACGATCTGTTCAAAGGCCAGGTAGGGACCGATTCTGCCGAGTTCGATCCATTCCTGTCGAGTCTTCAGGCGTCGTTCCAAGTTACGCCCGCGACACTACACGGTGTCGCTCGACTGTTCGGTCTGTCGCGTCGCGCGCCGCCTCCGGCCCCCGCTCGCGACACGACGGGCGAGAACGACCTTCCGGGGTCCGACTCGCCCCAGTTTCGTCAGTTTCAGGGGGCCACGCACACCGAATCACTCAACGGGTCACCTCTGGGGATGGGGGCGGGTGGGGGACGCGGGTTCTCGCTGCAGGTCAGTTACTCGAGCACTCGGAGCCGCTTCGACACGCTTCCCGCGCTGCGGAACGCCTCCGGACGTCGGACGACAAACCTGATGCTATCCTTCAGCCCAACGCGCAACTGGACGGCGAACTGGGTCACGTCTTACGATTTTGGCACGCGCCAATTTGCCCAGCATGCCGTCCAGTTGACCCGTGATCTGCGGCGGTGGCGCGCGAGTTTTTCGTTCAACAAGACCGGATCGGGAAGCTTCGCGTTCACCTTCAACATTGCGCTCAACGACCAGCCCGATATTCGCTTCGACTACGACCAAACGACGTACGTGCGGTAGACGCTGTCCTCTCGTGGTGACAGCGGTCCGCGCTCACCTCTCGTAACTACCGACAAAACAGCCACTTCGCTTCGGGCATGAGCCGTGCTTACTGCGCGGTCGAAACCCCGTTCCCGAGGCTCTTTTATGCGCGTCCTGCTTTGCTTGCTCGTCGTATGGGCGGTCTTCGGTTGCAACTACGAGACCTCTGCCCCCAACGGTGGTGGTGGCGGCGGCAACATCTCGGCCCCCACCAACCTGTTCTACGAGCTCGAGCCCAGCGGCGATCCGAATCGCCCGCTCGGCATCCTGCTTGTATGGGACGATGTCCCTGATGCCGGTCTCGCAAGCTATCGCGTGTATTCCCGCGCTTCGAACGGGGGCTCCTTTGGCCTCCGTGGGGAAACGACGTCGAACACATTCCACGACAACGGCGTCCCGCACCTCCAGTACCTCGTGACCGCCGTAGATGTCGACGGGTACGAGAGCGGGAATAGCAATGTGATCACCGTCGATGAGCGGCTGCAGCTGGTCGCCCCCGCATGGCTCAACTCCCTTTCGTTGAACGGTGCCATTCACCTGGGGTGGGAAGACGGCTCGTATCTGTCTGATCCCACGCGGTTCAAGTGGTATCGCATCTATAGCACGGCCTACGATCTCGACACAGGTGTGTGCGGCACCGACTGGCTGCTCGAAGGCACGACAGTAGCCCCGGAATTCCTCGCGAGCGCGATGGCGAATGGCGTGCCTCGCTGCTTCGGCGTGTCGGGCGTGAGCCGCGAAGGCTACGAGAGCCTGTGGTCGCCGCTGCGCCAGGACACACCGCGCCCGGACGCGCGCAACACGCTCGCGTTTGCCTACGATGAGAACGCGCCACAATCGGGTTTCCGCTTCTGGGATGATGCCAACGGTGACGGGCGGGCCCAGACCGGGGAGCTCGGGCTGGTACTGGATGGTAACCGGACCGACATCGATTTCTGGATCTATCGCAATCCGACCGACTCGACCCTGTGGCTGGTGCCGGAGTTCAGCGGCACGCAAATGCGACTGTACAGCAACGCACCGCTCGCCGACCTGACTTCGATCGACTTCGCGCCGGCGTCGGGATACGCGCGGGACATGGTCCAGGCGGCACCTGGGTACGGCTATGTCTTTGAAATCCGCGAAGGCACAACGCTGCGTTACGGCGCGCTGCGCGTGACGCACGTCGGGCGGGACTACATGATTTTTGACTGGAGCTTCCAGACTGATCAAGGCAACCCGGAGCTGCAGATACGCGCCGGGCAGTCGACTGCAATGGCGACTGGCACCGGGGTTTCAGGCTCAAAGTAAGGGACCTTTGGTCAGTTTGGCGCCGGAGTGGTCAAACCACTCCGGCGCTTTAGCTTTTGAGCCAATGTCCAAGCGTCCTGCCGCGGTGACCCTCGATGGCCATTCGCTCACAATCTTTGACGTTGTTGCCGTAGCCCGGGGGAACGCGCCCGTGACGATCGATGGCAAAGCCCTCGACGCCGTGACCAAGTCGCGTCATGCAGTCGAGGCCGCGGTCGAGCGGGGCCAAACGGTGTACGGCGTCAACACCGGCTTCGGCAAACTTGCTCACGTCCGGATTCCCGCAGAGCAGGCCCGGCAGCTGCAGCTCAACCTGATCCGCAGCCACGCGTCGGGCATAGGGGAGCCGCTCTCGCCGGACGTGGTGCGTGCCATGATGCTGCTGCGCGCCAATGTTCTCGTGCGCGGGACGAGCGGAGTCCGACCTGTGCTCCCCGAGCTGCTCGTCGACATGCTCAATAGCAAAATCCATCCGACAATCCCGTCACAGGGAAGCGTTGGGGCGTCGGGCGATCTCGCGCCGCTGTCGCACCTGGCTCTGGCGATGATCGGAGAAGGCGACGTGAAGGTGTCCCGTCCAATCACGCTCGAGGCGAAAGAAGGCCTCGCGTTCGTGAATGGCACGCAGGCACAGACGGGCCTGGCGGCGTTGCTCGTACACGACGCCTGGATTCTTTGGCGAACGGCGCACGCCGCCGCGGCGATGAGCCTCGAGGCGGTGCGGGGCTCGCCCGATCCGTTCGACGCCCGCATCCACGACGCCCGGCCGCATCCTTGGCAGCAGCGCTCGGCAGCCCTGCTGCGCGAGCTGCTGGCGGACAGCGAGATTCGAGAATCGCACCGCGAAAACGATCCCAGAGTTCAGGACGCCTACTCGCTGCGCTGCAGCCCGCAAGTGCTCGGCGCAGTAGGGGAAGGGCTCGCGTTCGCAGAGCGGTTGGTGACGACCGAGCTGAACGCCGCGACCGACAATCCGCTCGTGTTCGGCGACGACGTCCTCTCCGGAGGCAATTTCCACGGTCAGCCGATCGCCCTCGCGCTCGATGTCATGGCGATCGCCCTGACGACGCTCGCAGGCCTGGCTGAGCGCCGGATCGAACGAGTGGTGAATCCCGATCTATCATCCGGCTTGCCGGCCTTTCTCGCCCGTAACCCTGGGCTCGAGTCCGGCTTCATGACCGCGCAGATTGCGGCCGCGGCGCTCGCGGCCGACTGTCGGGTGCTCGCGACGCCCGCGAGTGTGCAGTCGGTTCCGACAGAGGGCAACCAGGAGGACGTCGTGCCGATGGGAATGAGCGCGGCGTGGAAGGCGAACCGCATCCTGGCCAATGCCGAGCGGATCGTCGCCATCGAGCTGCTGGCCGGTGCCCAGGGACTCGACTACTTGAAGCCACTGCGGCCGGCCAAACGCGTGGCTCAGGTGTACGCGGCGGTCCGGCAGGATTCCGCTGCCCTTACAGCCGACCGGCCACTCACCGCCGATATCGAGAGAGTTGCCGCGGGCATTCGGGCGAACAGGTTTGCATTGTGACAGGCCCGCGCACCGTCCGCGCACCACGCGGCACCAAGAAATCGTGCAAGGGGTGGATACAGGAAGCCGCGTTGCGCATGCTGATGAACAATCTCGATCCTGAGGTGGCCGAGCGGCCGCAGGATCTCGTCGTATATGGTGGAACCGGGAAAGCGGCGCGGGATTGGCGCTCGTTCGATGCGATTTGCCGGACGTTGCAGGTGCTTGCGGACGATGAGACGCTGCTGGTCCAGTCGGGAAAGCCGGTCGGCGTCTTCACCACTCACGCCGATGCGCCCCGCGTGCTGATTGCCAACGCCAACCTCGTCGGACGCTTCGCGACATGGGATGTGTTCCGCGACCTCGAGCGTCGCGGACTGATCATGTATGGGCAGATGACCGCGGGTTCCTGGATCTACATCGGCACGCAAGGGATTCTGCAGGGCACCTATGAGACGTTCGCGGAGGTAGCGAGGCGCCACTTCCATGGCTCGCTGCGCGGGCGCGTGGTGCTCACGGGGGGGCTCGGTGGGATGGGGGGCGCGCAGCCGCTGGCCGCTACCATGAACGACGGGATCTGCCTCGCCATAGAAGTCGACCCCGCACGCGTCCAACGGCGACTGGACACGCGGTATCTCGATCGTTCCACGGACTCGATCGACCAAGCGCTACGCTGGTGCGAGGAGGCCAAACAACGCGGCACAGCGCTATCGATTGCCATCATCGGTAACTGCGCGGAGGTCTTGCCGGACTTGGTGCGCCGCGGATTTGCGCCTGACATCGTGACCGACCAAACATCGGCACACGATCCGTTGAATGGGTACATCCCTGCCGGCCTCAGCCTCGACGCGGCCGTGCCACTTCGCCAGGCGAACCCGAACGAGTATGTGACGGCGGCACGGGCGAGTATTGCGACACATGTTCGCGCCATGCTCGCCTTACAGGCGCGAGGCGCGGTCGTATTCGATTACGGCAACAACATTCGCACCGAGGCCCGCGACGCCGGCGTTGCCGATGCCTTCTCCATTCCTGGCTTCGTGCCCGAGTACATCCGGCCCCTGTTCTGCGAAGGGAAGGGCCCGTTTCGCTGGGTCGCGCTCTCGGGCGAGCCAAGAGACCTGCATCGCACCGATCAGCTGGTCCTCGAGCTCTTTCCTAATGACGCGCATCTCCGCCGCTGGATCACTCTCGCACAGGAGCGCGTCGCCTTCCAGGGTCTGCCAGCGCGGATCTGTTGGTTGGGACAAGGTGAGCGCGCCCGGTTCGGCGTCGCACTGAACGAGCTGGTTCGCAGCGGCGAGCTGACGGCGCCGATCGTGATCGGGCGCGATCACCTGGACACCGGATCGGTCGCCTCGCCGTTTCGCGAAACAGAAGGAATGCGAGATGGATCGGACGCAATCGCGGACTGGGCCATCCTGAATGCGCTGCTCAACACCGCGTCGGGTGCTTCCTGGGTCTCGTTCCATCACGGAGGCGGGGTGGGAATCGGCAATTCTTTGCACGCGGGGCAGGTGATCGTTGCGGACGGCACGGCCGCGGCTGCGAAGCGACTCGAGCGCGTGTTGACGAACGATCCCGGTATCGGCGTCGCCCGCCACGCCGACGCAGGTTACCCCGAGGCGCTCGAGACGGCGCGGCGCCATCACATACGCCTGCCGCTCAGCGAGGACCTCGACTGAAGACCCTGCTCGTCGGTGCGCGTCAGGTCGTTACCTGCCGCGGGCCGGCACGCGCGCGCCGCGGGCGTGAGATGGCCGAGATCGAGGTGCTCCGCGATGCCGCGGTCCTGATCGACGGAAACCGCATCGGCTGGGTCGGCTCACGCGCGGACGCTCCCAAGGCTGATCGCGTTGTGGAAATCACCGGGGTGATCTTGCCGGGTTTCATCGATTGCCACACGCATGCGGTGTTCGGCGCCCCGCGACTCGACGATCACGAGCGCCGCGCCCTCGGCGTGGATTACAAGGCAATCGCTGCCGCCGGCGGCGGGATCCTGCAGTCGGTGCGGGACGTCCGCAGTCGCTCGGAGGGCGAGCTCGAGACGTTGACACGGGCGCGCCTCGCCACTTTGCTGGCGCACGGGGCGACGACGATCGAAGTCAAATCGGGCTATGGATTGGAGCTCGAGGCGGAGCTCAAACAACTGCGCGTGATCAAGCGTCTCGCCGACGCGCTCCCAGCGACATTAATCCCCACGTTCCTTGGTGCGCACGAGGTGCCGCCTGAATACCGCACCAACCGCGCGGCATACGTTCAGCTCGTTTGCGAGGAGATGATTCCGGCGGTAGCGCGCGAAGGCCTGGCGCTCTGCTGCGATGTGTTTTGTGAGCCGGGCGTTTTCACGGTCCCCGAGACGCGCGCCATCCTCACCGCGGGACGACGCTACGGCCTCGCTGCGAAGCTGCATGCCGACGAGCTCGAGGGGGCTGGAGGCGCCGAGCTTGCGGTTGAGCTGGGTGCTCTGTCCGCAGACCACTTGGCCGGCGTGTCTGACGCTGGAGCGCGTGCCCTTGCCGCCAGTCCGACCATCGCGGTGTTGTTGCCGGCGACCATGATTTTTTTGGGGAAGCGCGCGCAGGCGCCAGCGCGCCGGCTCATCGACGCCGGTGCCGCCGTCGCGCTGGCGACGGATTACAACCCCGGTACGTCACCGACCGCCAGCCTGCCGCTCGTGATGGCGCTGGGCGTCTCGCAACTCGGCATGCGTCACGCCGAAGTTGTGACGGCGGTGACGATCAACGCCGCCGCCGCACTAGGTCTTGCCACCGACCGCGGTCAGATCGCCGCTGGATGCGTAGCCGACCTGGTCGTCGCGGGAGTGGAGGACTGGCGCGAGGTTGCGTATTGGATGGGCGCCGACATCGTAAGCGCCGTCTGGACAGCGGGTTCAGCTTGTCCGCCCCTGAGGGGCCTTCTATCTTAGTCGTTCCAATGTCCAAGCTCGAACAGCTCAAAGCCAAAGCGAAGGGTCTCGAGGTCAGGGATCCCAAGAAAGCCGTCGAAATCTGGCTAGAGGCGCTGAGCCTGCAGCAGTCCGATAGCGAAGGTGACGCCGACCTCTCCATCTATAATCGCATTGGTGACCTCTACATCAGGCTGAAGGATCCAGCCCTGGCTGCGGATTATTACGACCAGGCAGTCGACAAGTACGCCGAGCTTGGCTTCCACAACAACGCGATCGCGATGTGTAACAAGGTGCTGCGCAATGCTCCCGCGCGGCAGGCGACATACTTGAAGCTCGCAAAGCTCTTCGCGGCCAAAGGGTTTACTGCCGAGGCCAAGCAGAACTTCGTCGAGTACGCCGAGCGGATGCAGCGGGCAGGCAGGATCGAGCAGGCCTTTGCGGCACTCAAAGAGTTCACCGACATCTCGCCAGAGAGCGACGGCCTGCGCGAGATGCTCGCCGAGCACCTGAAGATGTATGGCGGCGATCTGGAGAAGCGCGCCGCGTCAGGTGGGGGCGCCGGAGGTCGAGTAGGCACTCCTGCAGCGCCGAAACCGCCGCCAGTGGAAGACGTCGGGAAGTCAGGCAAACGGAAGACACCGAACCTGGTCTTCCTCGATCTGGACGAGCCCCGTGTGCCAAAGGGGGCCAAGGCTCCGGCTCCGCCTGCCTCCGTCCCGCCCGCGCCGCCTACGGTGGAGAAGCCAAGCGCCAAGGAGCCCGTGCCAGATGCCGATGAGCCCCTGCAGGTCGAGTCCACCAGCCTCGTGGACGAGGCCCCTGGGGGCGGCGCGAGCTCGGGGGGGGGCGGCGGTCTGTTGGAGGGCTTTGAGACGACCGTTGCAGATTTCGGCCAGGTTCGAGCGGACACACCGAAGACCCCCTCGATACGCGATGAAGTTGAGCCCGCTGATCTCGAGCTGGACGAGCTGCCGCTGCTCGAGCCGGCGGCTGAGCCGCTCGAGCCGCTGCCCGAGCCGCCGCGTCAGCCCGTGCGCGAACCGCCAGTACGCCAGCCGCCAGTCCGCGAGGTTGCGACGGACGATCTTGCCGGTCTCGAGAACGCGGATCTCGTGCTCGAGGGGAACGTTGAACCTCCTCCGCCACCATCCCCGCTGAAGAAGGCGCTGGATCTGTTCAGGAAGCCAAAGGCGTCTGCGCCGGAGCAACCGCCGGTAAAGCCGGTTGCTCCGAAGCGGCCGTCGCCGCCGACGTCCGGTTCGGGCAAGCGCAAGGCGGTCGTCGAGGTGCCGCCACTCGAGCTCGAACCCGATTTCCAGACGGCAACGACGGACGCCGGCCACGACGTCGATGATGAGCCGCTGACGCTGGACGAAATTCCTGCGTCGCATACGAGCTTCATCCAGACCGAAGACGACACATCGATTTCGTCGGGCCGCCGGACGGGATTCATCGATCTTGGCGTGGACGAAATCCACCGCGGCGATCATGCTGGCTCGCTGGTGTTCTCGAATATCGAGCAAACGCCTGCGGCTACGGACATCGAGGAGCTCGAGTCGCGGGTCGCCGATAACCCGGACGATCCCGAAGCGCACCAGGCGCTCGGCGAAGCGCTGATCGAGCAGGGCGAGCGCGAGCGCGGTATCGAAGAGCTCGATCTTGCGACAGCGGGATATGAGAACGCGGGCGATCTTTCCAAAGCGCGGGATTTGATCGAGGAGATTCTGCACCTCGATCCCAACAGTGTGCGACACCGGCAGAAAGCCGTCGAATTCGCGTTCAAGGCGGGCGACAAGGTGAAGTTGGTCGACGCCTATCTCGAGCTTGCCGACGCACTGCTGCGGTCCGACTTGCCGGACAAGGCACGTGCGGTGTACGCGCGGGTTGCAGAGCACGACCCGAAGAACGAGCGAGCCAAGGCGGCGCTCTCGATCCTCGCCCCGGCGGTCGCGCCTGCCAAGCCGGAAGGCAAGGTCAAGGCCAAAGACGCCAAGCTGAAAGTGCGTGATGAACCAACGGCGAACGGGGACTTTGTCGACCTCGGCGCGTGGTTGACCGAGGACGACGAAGCTGCCGCGCGCGACACACGGATGACCGTCGAGGACGAAGAGCCGAGCGGCGACGAGGAACAGGATTTTCAGGACATGCTCGCGCGCTTCAAGCAGGGGATCGACGAAAACATCGACGAAGGGGACTTTCAGTCCCATTACGATCTCGGCGTCGCGTTCAAGGAAATGGGACTGCTCGACGAAGCCATCGCCGAATTCCAAAAAGCGCTGCGCGCGCCGGAGGGGAAGCTGCGAACGTCGGAAATGCTCGGCATCTGCTTTTTCGAAAAGGGCGCCTACGGCGTCGCCGAGTCGATTCTGCGGCGCGGGCTCGATCTGCCCGCATCCGGTGATCAGGAGCGCCTCGGGGTGCTGTACTGGTTGGGCCGCGCGCTAGAGCAGCAGGGGAAGAAGGCCGAGGCGCGCGATCTGTACGGGCGCGTGTTCGCGGTTGATATCCGATTCCTCGATGCCGAGCAGCGCGTCAAGGCGCTCGCCAAGGCGAAGTGACATGAGCCAGCAAGTCGCTGGAATCAGCCTGCGCGATGTGCAGCGGCCCGTGGCCGACGAGCTCGAGCAAGTCGGCGCGGAACTGCGGCGCGTCATTGCCGCCGATTTTCCGATCGTGAGCGAAGTGAACGAACATCTTCTGCAGATGAAGGGGAAGCTGTTTCGTCCGACGCTGCTGCTGCTGAGCAACAAGGCGTCAGGGGTGAACGATCCGCGCGCGATCACCCTGGCGGCGGTCGTCGAGCTGATTCACCTCGCCACGCTGGTGCATGACGATTCGGTCGACCACTCGGTCCTGCGGCGCGGGCTTCCCACGATCAACGCGCTCTTTTCTCATCAGATCGCGGTGATCATGGGTGATTATCTCTACTCGCGCGCCATCATCGAGCTCGTGCGCCTGGACGCGCAGGAAGCGCTGCGGGTGCTGGCGCGGGTCACGAACGAAATGACCGTCGGGGAGATGCGTCAGCTCGAGGCACACGACAAGCTCGCCTATGGCGAGGGCGCTTACGACGCCCTGATTCGCGCCAAGACCGCGTCGTTGCTCTCGGGCGCCTGCGAAGTCGGGGCGCTCACGGCCACGCCGCCGATCCGCCAGGCGTTGGCCCGGTTCGGCATGTTGCTCGGGATGGCGTTCCAGATCACCGACGATCTTCTCGATTACACGCAGACCGAGGCGGTCACAGGGAAACCGTCGGGTCTCGATCTGCGCGAGCACAAGGTCACGCTGCCGCTGATCGCGGCATTGGCGCGGATGCCCGCGGACAGCCCGGGCCGTCGCGCCGTGGTGGAGTTGATGGATGCGGCCGAGCCGGGTGACGATTTGGTGGCTGAAGTGATCAGGTTAGTAGAGGCCAGCGGGGGACTCGAAGCGGCGAGGCAGCGCGCGCTCGAGCTGGCGCAGCAGGCGGAGGCAGAGCTGGACGTGCTGCCCGCCTCCCCGGCCCGGGATGCCTTACAGGGAAGTATTGCGTACGCGGTGGAGCGGCGCAGCTAACCGTGCACGGCCCGCGTCGCCCCGGTTTCTATCTTGGCGTTCTCGCAGTAGGATTCGTGCTGGGTGGATTGTTGCACGCGTTCCTGCGGCGCTTTCTGCCGCAGGGGCCGGCCCGGGAAGTCTTTACGTGGTCCGTCACGCCGACCATCGGGCCGATTCATCTGGACCTTTTAGTAATGTCGATTACGATGGGGCCGATCGGGTTGGACGTTTCCCTGCTCGCTGTGGTCGGCGTGGTTATCGCGTTCCTCGTCGCCCGCTCGCTCTTCTAGAAAGGCGATTTATGCCCAATCTTGGCATCACCGAAATCATCATCTTGCTGCTCATTCTGGTGCTGTTCTTCGGCGCCAAGCGCATCCCGGAAATCGGGTCGTCGATCGGGAAGGGCATCAAGGAATTCAAGCGAGGCCTCAAGGACGAGCCCAAAGAGCCGGAAGAGACGCCAGGTAGCTCGCTTCCGCCATCCGGCGGTGGCGGCGGCGCTCCGAAACGGCTGAATCAGTAAGGCATCACCGCAGAGGTTGGCATGTTTGGAAACTTGAGCGGAAGCGAAATCATTATCCTGGCCGTGATCGTGCTGCTGGTGTTCGGCGCGAACCGGTTGCCGGAGGCGGGACGCGCAGTGGGCAAAGGCCTGCGCGAGTTCAAACGCGCCCTGACCGATGCGGAGAACAGCATCAGTCAGCTCCCCTCTGACCAACCGCCTGCTGAGCGGCCGCGTGAGGTGAAGCCGAAACGGCTGGTGGAGTAGGGCCTAGAAAGTCAGCTCTCCGCGGCGGCCTGTGCCCGGAACAGATCCTTGCGGCGGTCGACAATCTTGGCCTTGGCGCGCACCGCTTCCATGTATTGCTGCATGCGCGCCTGCTGCACCGACTGACGTAGCTGCTCGCGCTGCGTATCGCGCTGCTTGAGCCACGCGCTGGAATCGGCCAGCTTGCGCCCCAGCGACTCGATGATGAAGTACCCGCCCTCTCCCTTGATCACGCCGCTGCGCTCACCCACGCCAAGACTGAAGGCCGTACCCAACACGACAGGCTCCCGCCCGAGGTAACCCGGCGGACGCAGACGCGTGAACGGACCGAACTGCTGGACTTCCAGGTTGCGGGAACGGGCCGCCGCAGTGAGCGTGCCGGTGCTCGGCAGGGCAGTCCCGAGCGAATCCGCCCGGCGCTGCGCCAGGACCTTTTGGTTTTCGAGCCGCGCCGCGCTCTGCGCGCGCTCGCGGATCTGGTCGAGCGGAGGAACGCCTTCGGGAGTGACGGAATCAACGCGGAACACATAGTACGCGGGTGCGCCCTCGATGATCGGGCTGGTTTCGCCCAGGGGTGTCTCGAACGCCCAGATGCTCACATCGGGAATAGCATAGCGGCCGAGCTGGAAACGATTCCCCTCGATGATCTGATAGGTCGGCGACACCTGCAGTCCCAACCGCCTGGCCGCGCTGTCGAGCGTCGCGGGATCAGTGCGCTCGGCTGCGATGCGCTCGAGCGAATCGGCCCGATTCTCGACTTGCGTGAGGTGGTCCCCTGCCAGCGCCACCGGAATGAGAATGTGGCGCACCTTCATCGAATCGCCCTTCACCTGATCGATGCGGATCAGGTGATACCCGAATTGCGTCGCCACGGGCGCGGATATCTGCCCGGGCTTCAAGCTCCGCAGGCCGGCCAGGAACTGCGGATCGTATCCGGTGTCGTTGCGCTTGATCCAGCCGAGCGCGCCGCCGCTCTGCCCGCTGACGGAGTCGCTCGACTCGCGCTTGGCGACGTCCTCGAACTTCGCGCCGCCCAAGAGCTCACGGCGCACCCGCGCCACATGGGCCCGGGCTGCCACACTGTCGGACGCGTTTGGTATGCGCGGCAGCGCGACAAAGCGCACGTACGCGACCGCAGGCCGCTTGAAGTCGTCGCGATGCTTCCCGATGTAGGCCGACAACTCCGCGTCACTCATCTTGGCGGTGTCCAGCATCGCGTATGGCCAGACGGCGAGTGCGGCGATCCGAACGGAATCGTGCTGGTCCTTGTAGATCCGCCACAACTTTGAGTCCGACACGTACACGTCGCTCGTCAGGTACTGCATCAGCTTGATCCGCGGGATCTGCTCGCGGTACAACCCTTCGATCTGGGCGAGGAGCTGGCGGTTGGCGTTCGACGCGAGAAACTGCTGCCACTTCCGGATGTCGAACTGACTGTCGGTTTGGAATTGGGGATCGCGCACCACTTCGGGCGGTGGGGACGTACGCGCCGCCTCCACGATCTCGGCGTCGCTGACGCGAATGCCCAGCCGCTTGTATTCTTGCTGGAGCAACGCTTCCGAAATCATCTGATTAATGACCTGGTCCTGGAGCTGCCGATCGTCTTCCCGCGTCGACGGCGCGCTCCCGGTCTGCTCGCGGTATTGTTCGGAGGCCATTTGAATGCGCTGCTGGTATTCAATCGCCTGGTATTCTTTGCCGTTGACTTTCAGAACAACGTTTCTGCTACCTCCCAGGATCTCGGAGACCTGTCCGATAGCGAGCCACGCGATGAAGGCGAGTGCGAGGATGTAGAAGATCCACTTGGCATTCGAGCGCATTGTGCGCAGCATGGCAGCTTCAGACTCCAGTCAAAAAGGTGGGGTGAAGGGGCATAAGTCTAAGATCCACAACAAACAAACTCAAGCGCACAGGATCTGTGGTCATTTGACAGCACCCGCGACAAAACACTATCATTGCGTCAATCCCCACATAGACTTAGGCCGTGGCATATACCAGCGAGATCGACAAGCTCGAAGCGCGTTTTCGGGATAACCCCAAGGGCCGGAATTTCGCGCCCCTGGCGGACGCCTATCGCAAAGCGGGGCTTATAGATAACGCGATCGACCTGTGCCAGAACGGTCTCAAGCTCCACCCGGACTACGTCTCCGCTTACATCGTGTACGCCCGCTGCCTCGTCGATAAGAAGGATGACCCCGCAGCCGCCGCAGTGTTCACAAAGGTGCTCGACCTCGACGGCGAAAACATCATTGCCTTGCGTGGGCTTGCCGAACTCGCCGAGCGCAACGGCCGCTACGACGAAGAAGTCGAGTGGCTGAGCCGGCTCCTGAACGCTGATCCGATGAACGGAGACGCGGCCGAAGCATTGGCGCGGGCCAAAGCAAAAGCGGGCAAGACGACCATGGATACCGGGCCCACCCGGATGATGACCAAAGCCGACGTGCAGATCGAGCACGAGGAACGGGACCTCACCCACACCGCGCTTTCTGCCAATCCTTCCGGGTCGTCAACCGCCGAACCTCTCGTCGAGCGAGTAGAAGATGCAATCAGCTTCAATCCCGGCGCGCATGCTGCAGCCAAAGCCGACGGACTTGAAGTGCAGCATGAAGTCGAGCTGAACCCAAAGGATGCCGAGCGGGTCGAAGTCGAAGGGCTGGCCCGTACGCAGTACGAGGGTAGCGGGATATTCAAGTTGGACGCACCCGAATCCGCACCCGCACCGGCGTCACGCGACCATGACGAGCCGTCGCTCAAGGTGGATCTACCGCTGATCCCGCTCGACGAGCCTGCAACATCGGGGGGGGCGGTGGCGGAGGCAGGGGCGAGGGCGAGACAAACGCCTGCGCCACCGAAGCCCCCGACACCGCCGCCGCCACCGCCACCGCCGCCACCACCGCCGACTGCATCACTTCGCGTTCCGGCACCCGTAGCGGTTTCCGATGACGACGGGGCAGCCGACACCGCAACTCTCTCACGAGCCGAGCCGGTGCTCACCGAGACGATGGCGGAGCTGTATCTGAAACAGGGACATACGCAGGACGCGCTGCGGGTCTATCAGGCACTGCTAGCCCAGCGGCCGAATGATGCAAAGTTGCGGAGCAAGGTTGAACAGTTGTCGCCGGGTGGAAAGAAGCGGTCTGGGGTTTCCGCGCGGGGTTTTCTCAAGAGCATTCTGTCGGGACGCGGCGCGCCGGCATCGCGGGCCGAGCCTCAGAGCACGCTCGCGGCCGCGTTTGATGTCGCCGGCCCTGGCGGTGGGACTTTAGGCGAACCCTCCCATCCGGCGCAGGATACGATTTCGCTCGATTCCGTGTTCGGCGAGGAAGCCTCGCGTCGCGGAACGGGTCGGCCCACCGGGCCAGGAGCCGGTAAGCCGGCGGCGCCCGCGGCCGACGCGCCCAGGAGTGGCGGGTTCTCGTTCGATGAGTTTTTTGCGGGTGGCAAACCAGCGCGAGCGGAACCTGCTGGGGCGCCTGAGAGCAAGGCGGGCGCTACGTCCACCGACGCTCCCGGCAAAACACCTGGTCGGACGTCCGGCCGCACGCAACGGCCGGTCGAGGATGAAGCAGATGCTGATCAATTTCAGCAGTGGTTGAAGAAGCTGAAATCCTAGTGCCCACGTCCGCTCCTCGTCACATCGCTGTGTTGAACGGTCCCAATCTCAATCTGCTGGGCGAGCGCGAGCCCGAGGTGTACGGCCGCACGAGCCTGGCTGAGATCGAGCGCGTGACGCGGGAGCGAGCCCGCGCGTTGGGGGTCGAGTGCACTTGGGTGCAAACGAACCACGAGGGCGAGCTGGTGGAGGCCATTCAGGGCCTCAGGGGGCGTTCAGACGGAGCTGTGATCAACGCGGCCGCCTTTACGCACACGAGTCTCGCGGTGCGCGACGCGCTGCTCGCCGTGCGCGTGCCGTTTGTCGAAGTGCATCTCTCGAACATTTTTGGACGCGAACCGGAGCGACGCCGCTCGCTGCTGGCGGACCTCGCGGTGGGCGTCGTGACCGGATTCGGGCCGGAGAGCTATCGACTGGGGCTCGAGGGGATCGTCGGTTATCTCAAAGCCCGATAAGCGCCCCGACCGCCATGCTGCGCTGGCCGCGGTGCTCGAGGCGGAAGGCCTGGACGCGCTGCTTGTTACGTCGCGTCCCAACATTCGCTATCTGTCGGGGTTCAGTGGCTCGGCGGGCCTGGCTCTGGCGACCCGCAGCAGCCTCCTCGTGCTGACGGATTTTCGGTACGACGAACAGGCGCGTCAGGAATGCGGCGCCATGGCACGAGTGGAGATCGAAGCGACGAGTGTCTGGGACCGGCTCCTCAAAGAACTCGGGGCTGGGGCCTTGGGCCTGGGGCCTGGGGGGTTGATAGGCTTCGAAGCCCACGTTGTCACGGTGAAGGAGTCTGAACGCTTCTCCAGCACGGCGGCGGCGGCGTGGCGCTGGAAGCCCGCAGGCCAGCTGGTCGAGCGCTTGCGAGTGCGCAAGGACCCCGGCGAGATCGCGGCCATTCGCTCGGCCGCCGAGTTGGCCGCGGAGGCGCTGGACGAAACGTTCGCGACGGTGCGGCCGGGGCAGACCGAACTGGCGATCGCGGCACAGCTCGAGGGGGCGCTGCGCCGGCGCGGCAGTGAGGCCCATCCGTTTCCGACGATCGTCGCAAGCGGGCCGCGCACGGCGCTCCCGCACGCGCACACTAGCAACCGCACGGTGGCGGCGGGTGAGTGGCTGCTGCTAGACTTTGGCGCCGTTGTCGACGGCTACTGCGCTGACGTCACACGCACGGTTGTGGTGGGCGCGCGCGCCGACGAATCCCAGCGCGCGCTGTACTCGGTTGTGCAGGATGCGCAACGGCGTGCGCGCGAAGGGGTGCGCGTGGGAATGACGGGCCGCGAAGCCGATGCCCTCGCGCGCGATCCGATCGAGGCGCGCGGGTTCGGGACTGCGTTCGGTCATTCGACCGGACATGGTCTCGGGCTCGAAGTCCACGAGGCGCCGCGGCTCGCGCGCACCGTCGCGGAGCCGTTGCCCGAGAATGCGGTCGTGACAATCGAGCCCGGCGTGTACATCGCGGGCAGTGGTGGCGTGCGGCTCGAGGACGACGTGCATCTGTCGGCTGACGGCCCTGTTTTGCTAACCGACGGGTCCACGGAGCTCGTGGAGTTGGTGTGATTGGCGAGCCGTTGACGTACTGAGTAGCGCCCGGTCTATTGGAGGTCCATGAAGCTCGACATCATCGCGCAGATTGTGCAGATCCTGAAGGACGCCCCGGAAGTGGGTGCCATCGAGATCCGCCGCGGTCTGTTCGGCGCATGGTCGTCGGTGCGGGTGTCGAAAGCCGGGCACGGTAATGCGGGGCCCGGGGCCTCGGGTTTGGGGCATGTGATCGTCTCGCATTCGGGCGGTGCCCCGGTGCCGGCGGCTCCGTCGGGAGGCCAACTGGCGCCCCCCCCCGGGCCCCAGGCCCCAGGCCCTGGCCCCCAGCTTCTCGAGATCAAGTCACCCATGGTCGGCACGTTTTACCAGTCACCCGAGCCCGGGGCGCCGCCATACGTCAAGGTCGGGACCCGTGTCACCGTGGGGCAGGTGGTGTGCATCATCGAGGCGATGAAGATCATGAACGAGATCGAGTCCGAGGTCGCCGGCGTCATTCGGGAGGTCGCGGCGCAGAGCGCGCAGCCGGTGGAGTTCGGACAGGCCCTTTTCCGGGTGGATCCGCATGGGTGAAACGACGCAGAGCAATCTGCCCGCGTTCAATTTCAAACAGGCAATCACACAGATGGTGCAGCGGAACGGCTCCGACCTGCTGCTCAAGGTCGGGCGGCCGGCGACCATTCGCGTGAACGGCGATCTGGTCCCGCTCGAGACGGCGCCGCTCAAGCCGGAGGAGTTGAAGTCGCTCGCCGAGCAGATCATGACGCCGCGCCAGGTCAAGGAGTTCGCCGAGCACAAGGAGTCCGATTTCGCGATCGGCGTCCCGGGCGTGGGGCGCTTTCGGACCAACGTGTACCAGCAGCGCGGCACCGTGGCCTTCGCCTTCCGGGCAATTCCCTACGAGGTGAAGCAGATCCGCGAGCTCAATCTGCCGGGGGTGCTCGAAGAGATCGCGCTCAAACCGCGCGGGCTGGTGCTCGTGACCGGGGTGACGGGATCGGGGAAATCGACGGCGCTGGCCGCGATGATCAATCACGTGAATACCAACCGGCGCGTGAATATCATCACGATCGAAGACCCGATCGAATTCCTGCACCGCGACCAGCACGCCAACATCTCGCAGCGCGAGGTGGGCAACGACACGCTCTCGTTCAATTCCGCCTTGCGGCACGTGCTGCGGCAGGATCCCGATCTGATTCTGATCGGCGAGATTCGCGACATGGAGACGCTCGATACGGCGCTCAAGGCCGCGGACACGGGACACATGGTGTTCTCGACGCTGCACACGACCGACGCGACGCAGACGATCAACCGCGTCATCTCGTTCTTCCCGCCCCACCAGCACGATGAGATCCGCCATCTGCTCTCGACGGCGTTGCAGGCGATCGTTTCGCTGCGCCTCGTGCCGCGCAAAGACGGTCGGGGTCGCGTGCCGGCAGCCGAAGTGTTGATCAACACCGCCGCCGTGGCGGACAACATTCGCGACCTGTCCAAACAGCTGAACATCCCTGACCTGATCTCCGAAGGATCGATCCAGTACGGGATGCAGAGCTTCGACCAGTCGTTGTTTCAGTGGTACCAGCAGGGAATAATCAGCTACGAGAGCGCGATTTTCTACGCGACCAATCCGAGCGAGTTCGCGCTCAAGGTCTCCGGAGTCGACTCGTCGGGCAACAAGCTTGGCGGCGGCCGGGCTGGGATCGAGCTTACGCCTTAATGTTCAAGAAAGTGCTGATCGCCAACCGCGGGGAGATTGCCCTGCGGGTGATCCGCGCGTGCAAGGAACTGGGCGTCGAGACGGTCGCGGTCTATTCGGAGGCCGATCGAGAGTCGCTGCACGTCCGCTTCGCCGACGACGACGTGTGCATCGGCCGCGCGCCGGGGCGCGACAGCTATTTGAACATCCCCCGGCTGATCGCCGCTGCCGAGATCACCGGTGCGGACGCCATCCATCCCGGGTACGGGTTCCTCGCCGAAAATGCCGAATTCGCCGAAAAAGTGGCCGCCTCCAATATCACGTTCATCGGCCCCAGGCCCGAGCAGATCCGCCAAATGGGCGACAAGGCGTCGGCGCGCAAGCTCGCCAAGGAAAAGGGCGTGCCCACCGTCCCGGGGTCGCCTGGTCCGGTGGAATCGATGGAAGAGGGCCAGCAGGTCGCGGCGGAGATCGGATTCCCCGTGATCATCAAGGCAGCCGCCGGAGGCGGGGGCAAGGGTATGCGGGTGGCGGTGGATCCGGATCAGTTCTCGCAATCGTTCACGCTCGCCAAGCAGGAGGCGCTCGCGGCGTTTGGCTCGGGCGAGGTCTACATCGAGAAGTACCTCGCGCGACCGCGGCACATCGAGATTCAGGTTATGGGGGACACGCACGGGAAGGTGATGCACCTCTGCGAGCGTGACTGTTCCGTGCAACGCCGCCACCAGAAGCTCGTCGAGGAAGCGCCGTCACCCGCCGTGGATCAGACGCTGCGCGAGGACATCGGCGACGCCGCCGTGAAGCTCGCGGAATCGATCGGCTATATCGGCGCCGGGACCATCGAGTTTCTGCTCGACGCGGACGGCTCGTTCTATTTTATGGAGATGAACACGCGCATCCAGGTCGAGCATCCGGTCACCGAGATGTGCACGAACATGGATTTGGTGAAGGAGCAGATCTCGGTCGCGACCGGCGCGCCGCTCTCGCTCGTGCTGAACGGCAATCGGCTCCGGGGTCACTCGATCGAGTGTCGCGTGAACGCGGAGGACCCCAGCCGCAATTTCCAGCCATCGCCCGGTCTGATCACGACGTACCATCCGCCGGGCGGGCCGGGCGTGCGTGTCGATACGCACATCTATGCGGGCTACACGGTGCCGCCTTACTACGACTCGCTGCTCGCCAAGGTGATCGTGCACGGAAACACGCGGACCGAGGCGCTTGCCCGTATGCGCCAGGCGCTCGACTCGTTTATCATTGAAGGCGTGACCACGACAATTCCGTTTCTCGGCCGGGTCATGCGCCACCCGGACTTCGTTGCGGGCAAGATCGACACGAAATTCCTCGAGCGCGAGCCGCAACTCCTCAAAGACCAGACATGAAGATCGACGTCTTCTTCACGCCACTCGGCCTCAATGCGGGGGACCTCACCGGCCGGGCGGTTGTTGTCATCGATGTGTTACGGGCGACCAGCACGATTGTGACCGCCCTCTCGGCGGGAGCCAAGGCGGTCGTGCCCGCGGCGAGCTCCGAGGAGGCTGTGCGCCTCACCTCGAACCTCGAGAAGAACGGCATCGTGCTGGCGGGTGAGCGGCGGATGCTGAAAATCGAGGGATTTGCGCTCGGTAACTCGCCGCGCGAGATGACCCCCGAAGCCGTGGGCGGAAAAACACTGTTCTTGGCCACGACCAATGGCACGCCCGCGCTGGTAGCGGCCCAGGGCGGGGACCCGGTGCTGGTGGCGGCCGCGCTCAATTTCAGCGCCGTCGCTGAGCGGGCGCGCAATCTGTTTGCCGAGCGTGGCGAGATCGTGCTCATCTGTGCAGGACGGGAAAAGCAGTTCGCCCTCGAAGACGCCTACACGGCCGGGCGGCTCATCAAAGCGGTCAAGAAAGGCGTCCCCCCGAAGAAGCTCATGCTCAATGATGCGGCGCAGGTGTCGCTCGACCTCGCGGCGCAGCAAGGCGGTTGGCTGGATGCGTTCGACGCCAGCAGCGCCGCGCGGCAGCTGAGCGACGTCGGGCTGGGCGAGGACGTGAAGTTCTGCGCCCAACCGGACAAGCTCCATCTCGTTCCCGTCTACGCGGATCGCCGCATCGCGGCATGAATCCCAAGCAGCGGCAAGAGCTCATCGGCATAGGGGCCCTGCTGGTGGGTCTCTTCCTGGGCCTGACGTTGCTACCCATCGGTTTGACCGGCAGCTGGGGCCGAAGCATCGGCAGCACGTTGTGGCAATGGCTTGGGCTGGGCGCCGTGGTCGTGCCGATCCTAGGCGCCGTTTGGGCGCTTGCCGCCTTCGAGCGACTGGGCGCGCTGTCGTGGGGTCGCGCGGCATCGCTCTGCGCCGGACTGATTCTCCTCGTTCCCTACGGCGTTGCCATCACGATCGGCCCGCGCTTTCCACCCGACCCCGACTACGTCAGCTGGACACGCTCGGAACGGCTCGTCGGTTTTCTGCCGGGCTTCCTGGCGAGCGGCCTGCAGGGCACGATCGGGATGGCGGGGGCGGTACTTACGGGGCTGTTCGCACTCTCGGCCCTGGGCATCCTTACCGTCGGCTGGCATCCGCTGACCGTGTTGAGACAAAGGGACGAGGGACGGGGGACCGGGGACGGGGACAAACGTGCGCCGAAGGTGAAGACGATTGCCCGAGCGACGTTGGAGGACGACGACTTACCCGTCCCCCGTCCCCCGTCCCCCGTCCCCACAGTTCGGAAATCGAGACCTCTTCCGCCAGCGAAACCCGCTCCACCTCCGCCGCCCGGCTCGCTGATCCCGCCGATCGAGTTGCTGACCGAGGGCCCACTGGCAGTCGAAGACGCCGACGCCGCCCAGATCGAGGAGATGGGCAGACGGTTGGTCTCGACTCTGGAAACATTCCGCGTCGGCGCGCAGATCACGAACAAGACTGTGGGCCCGGTCGTGACGCGGTTCGAGCTCGAGCCCGGTCGCGGTGTGAAGGTCGGCCGGGTGTCGTCGCTCGCCGACGATCTCGCGCTCGCGATGCGCGCCCAGTCCCTGCGGATCGTCGCGCCGATTCCAGGAAAAGCGGCGATCGGCATCGAGGTCCCGAATCCCACGCCGCGGCTCGTGCACGTGCGCGATCTCATCGACACCGCCGAGTTCCGCCGCTCGGCACGCGTGTTGCCGGTTGTGATGGGTCGCAATCTCGAGGGGGAAGAGGTCGTCGATGACTTGACGAAGATGCCGCATCTGCTCATCGCCGGTGCGACGGGCTCCGGCAAGTCGGTATGCATCAATGCCATCATCACGAGCCTGGTGTACGCGCACGGGCCGGATAAGCTGAAGCTGCTGATGGTCGACCCGAAGATGGTCGAGCTGTCGATGTACAGCGCGCTCCCCCATCTCGGCCTGCCGGTGGTGACGAGTCATCACAAGGCGGCGAACGTGTTGAAGTGGGCCGTGTGGGAAATGGAACGCCGCTACCGTCTGCTGCATGCGAATCACGCACGCAACATTGCCGATTTCAACAGGAAGGTCGAGACGAAGGCGCCGCTCAAAGGACCACGAGAGACGCTCGCGACGCAGGCGGGCATCCAAAAGGAGCTGCCGTTCGATGCCGTGTACACCGGTGGGATACTGCCGTACATCGTTCTCATCGTCGACGAGCTCGCCGATCTGATGCTGACGGTGCAGGGAGAGATCGAAACGCCGCTGGCGGTGCTGGCGCAGAAAGCGCGCGCGATCGGGATTCATCTGGTGCTCGCGACGCAGCGGCCATCGGTGAACGTCATCACCGGTTTGATCAAGGCGAATTTTCCCTGCCGTATCGCGTTCCGCGTGTCGGCGAAAGTCGATAGTCGCACGATCCTCGATCAGAACGGCGCCGAAACCTTGCTCGGCAACGGCGACATGCTGTTCCTGCCACCGGGCAAGAGCGAGCCGCTGCGTGTGCAGGGGGCATTCATCTCGACCGACGAGACCGAGCGGCTGATGGAGTGGTACAAGAAGCACGCGCCGGCGGCGGAGGTGGCGGCGCCCGGAACTTCTATCGACGAACAGGTCACGGCGCTCGAAAAGGCCGAAAAAGAAGGAGAAGAAGGAGCCGGGAGTCAGGAGCCGGGAGACAGGGATCCACTGTTCCGGCAGGCGGCTGAGGTCTGTATACAGAATCAGCTAGGGTCTACGTCCCTCTTGCAGCGCCGCATGTCGATCGGATATGGCCGAGCGGCCAGGATTATTGATCAGCTCGAGCTGGCCGGCGTCCTCGGGCCAGCCAACGGGTCCAAGCCCCGCGACGTTCTGGTAGGACTGGAAGAGCTGGACGACATTGTAAGCCCTGAAAACGGGAGCAGCGTTCTGTAGTTGAGTCGAGGGAAGGCCGGTGGCGCATTCCGCCGGAGTCTGCGACGCTGCTTGCTGGATCCACGATGTAGCGCGACAAATCGCCCCAAGACGCGCGAATTCGGTTATCATGAATGCAGTCGCATCGATAGCTTCGTTCCGTGTCGAGCGGCATCCACAGCGACCCGTCTAACTGGTCCGATCCTCGTCACCAGCGAGGCCTCGCCGGTGAAGAACAAGCGATCCGCTACTTGCAGTCGCGCGGCTGGGAGATCGTGGCCCATCGGTTTCGGGTGGGTCGGGTCGAAATCGACCTCATTGTTCGGCGTGGTTGCCTGGTGGTGTTCATCGAGGTCAAAGCGCGACGCGGGTCGGCTTTCGGGAGTCCCTTTGAGGCGGTGACGGGGGCCAAGCGTCGAGAAATCGTGAAGGTGGCGCGCGTTTGGATGGACCGCTTCGGGCGGGAGTCGGACGTCTATCGCTTTGACTGTATCGGACTGGTCGATAATGAGATAGAGCACATGGAGGACGCCTTCCGTCCTGGATGGCGGTGAGAGTGGTTTCGGTATATATTCGGGTCTCTGCCGGGTCAGGCCCCGGCCTTGGAAAAGGAGGCTCGCCACCCATGCCGAGGTTACCCATGGCCGAACAGCAGCCCACCAAGATCAGTGATGATCGCCGTAAGGCGCTCAACCTCGCCATCACCCAAATCGAAAAGACGTGCGGTAAGGGGTCCATCATGCGGATGGGTGCCGACACACCGCAGGTGCGGGTCGGCGCGATCTCGACCGGGGCGATCAATCTTGACGCCGCGATCGGCATCGGCGGCATCCCGCGCGGCCGGGTCAGCGAGATCTACGGACCTGAGTCGAGCGGCAAGACGACGCTGGCGCTGCATGTGGTAGCCCACGCGCAGCGGGAAGGCGGCGCCGCCGCCTACATCGACGCCGAGCATGCACTCGACGTCGAGTACGCCAAGAAGCTCGGCGTGGACATCGAGAATCTGCTCGTTTCGCAGCCCGACACCGGTGAGCAGGGGCTCGAAATCTGCGAGATCCTGGTCCGCTCGGGCGCCGTGGACGTGGTCGTTGTCGACTCGGTCGCGGCACTCGTGCCCAAAGCCGAAATCGAAGGAGAGATGGGTGACTCGCTGCCGGGCCTGCAAGCGCGTCTCATGAGCCAGGCGCTGCGGAAGCTGGCCGGGGCAATCAACCGCTCGCGCACCGCCGTGATCTTCATCAACCAGCTGCGTGAAAAGATTGGCGTCATGTTCGGCAACCCCGAAACGACGAGTGGTGGCCGCGCGCTCAAGTTCTATGCGTCCGTCCGTCTGGACATGCGCCGCATCGGGCCGGTGAAAGACCGCGAGATCGTGATCGGCAATCACGTGCGCGTGAAGGTCGTGAAAAACAAGGTGGCACCGCCGTTCCGTCAGGCCGAATTCGACATCATGTTCGACGAAGGCATCAGCCATGAGTCGTTGCTCGTCGACATCGCGGCGGAAGCCGGCATCATCGACAAGTCCGGCGCCTGGTACTCGTATGGCAAAGAGCGCATCGGACAGGGCCGTGAGAATGCAAAGCTGTATCTCAAAGACCATCCCGAGATGTCGGCAGAAGTCGAGGCACGCGTGAAGGAGCACCTCGGCGTCAGATCCGTCGCCGGGCCGGGTGGGGGGGGCGACGAGGAGACCGCTACGAGCGAAGAATGATCCTCACAGGACTCGCCCCCGATCCACGACGGCCAGACTATAGGCTGGTCGAAGTGGATCGGGGGCGATTTGCTTCTCTACGAGCCGCTGATCTCGCAAATCTGGAACTGCGGATTGGCGCAGCCATTTCCAAGGCAGTCTTCGAGCGGTTGCAGGAGCTCGCCGATCTCGAGGCCGCGCATCGGGCGGCGTTGCGCGCTCTGGCGCGTCGCGCGCATGCGCGCTTCGACCTGCGCCGCCGGTTGCTCCAGAAGCAGCACCCCCCGGCGGCCGTTGATGGCGCGCTTGACCGGCTGGCTGCCGCCGGTCTCCTCGACGATGCGCGCTTTGCGGCTGACTACGCCGCCGCCAAGGCGTACCGTGGGCGCGGACCGGCGCGCCTGATCCGCGACCTCCTTGCTCTCGGGATCGATCGACGCGTCGCCGAGGAGGCGGTCCAGACCTCGCTGGCGGACGAAGGCATCGATCCAACACAGGCGGTTCGTGCGCTGGCCGAGAAGCGCGCTCGGCAGCTGTCGGGGTTGCCGGCACCGGTGCGGAAGCGGAGGTTGACGGCGTTTTTGGTTCGGCGGGGGTTTGGGGGCGCTGAGGTGAGGCGGGTGGTGGAAGGGTTGGGGTCCTAGGCTAGGGTTGGCCACCGTCGCAGGCCACCCAGCCCGACCCTTAACTCCTATCCTTCCTTTCAGTTGCACTTTATTCTTCGGCATGAAGTCCGCCGAGATCAGACGCAAGTTCATCCAGTTCTTCCAGGCCCGCGGGCACACCGAAGTGCCGAGCGGTCCGCTCGTCCCCCCCGATGACCCCACCTTGCTCTTCACCAATGCGGGCATGGTGCAGTTCAAGCGGGTGTTTCAGGGTCTGGAACGGCGTGACTATTCGCGGGCGGTCACCTGCCAGAAGTGCGTGCGCGCCGGCGGCAAGCACAACGATTTGGAACAGGTCGGTCATACCGCCCGTCACCACACCTTCTTCGAGATGCTCGGCAACTTCTCTTTTGGCCAGTACTTCAAGAAGGGAGCGATCGAGTACGGCTGGGAATGGGTGACGAGCCGGCAATGGCTGGGGATTGAACCGGATCGAATCTATGTCACGGTTCATCACAGCGATGATGAGGCGCGTCAGCTCTGGCGCCAGGTGACCGGGATCTCCGATAGCCGGATCTTTGGCCTCGGCGACAAAGACAATTTCTGGCAAATGGGCGACACGGGACCCTGCGGGCCCTGTTCCGAGTTGAACGTTGATCTACGCGCCAAGAGCGAGCGCGGCAAGGCCGACCTCACGACTGAGCAGTTCGTAGAGTTGAACGAAGAAGGGAAGCTGCTCGAGATCTGGAATCTCGTGTTCATGCAGTATGACCAGCAGCCCGGTGGAAACCGCTCCCCGCTTCCCGCTCCTTCCGTGGACACCGGCGCGGGCCTGGAACGGATTTCGGCGGTCATGCAGCAGGTGCCATCGAACTTCGACACCGACCTGTTCCTGCCGATCATCGCGCACGCCGTCGAGATCGTGGGGCGACCGTATGATCGGGGTCCCGCCGGCGCGCCGTATCGCGTGCTCGCCGACCACGCGCGCGCGGTCGCATTCCTGCTTGCTGACGGCGTGTACCCCTCGAACGAAGGACGCGGCTACGTGCTGCGGCGCATCCTCCGCCGCGCGGTGCGACATGCCTGGCTGCTCGGCCGTCGCGAGCCGACGCTCGCGCAGCTCACGCGCGTCGTCAGCAGCACGATGGGCGAGGTGTATCCGGAGCTGCCGTCCAAGCAATCGCACATCGAGCGGGTGACGCGCGCCGAAGAGGAGCGGTTTTTGGAAACGATCGAGGGCGGGCTGTCGCGGTTGGAAGAACTGAAAGGCGCCAAATCCATCTCGGGTGAGGACGCGTTCAAGCTGTACGACACGTACGGATTCCCGCTCGACCTGACGCAGATGATCGCCGGGGAACGTGAGCAGTCAGTCGACGTTGCGGGCTTCGAGAGCGCGCTGAGTCAGCAGCGCACCCGATCGAGGGCGGCGAGAAAGGCGGTCGAGGGCGGGCGGGGGCGGGCGAAGGCGGTCGGGGAATGGGTGGAGGTGAAGAAGAAGGCGAAGCAAAAATGGATTGGTTACGAGTCGACGAAAGCCGAGACCGAGCCAATAGCGTTTCGGCAGACGGGTGACCAGCTCGAGCTCATCCTCGAGGAGAACCCGTTCTACGCGGAATCGGGTGGTCAGGTCAGCGACACGGGCGTGGTGAAGGGCGAAGGCTGGGAATTGACGGTCGAAGGCGTCGAAAAAGTCGACGGCAAGAATGCCGTCGTTGGCACCTTCGGCGAGACATTTGAGCCAACGCCCGCACTTGCGCAGGTCAACGAGGCGCGTCGCCGCAATATCGAGCGGAATCACACCGCGACGCATCTCGTGCATGCCGCACTCCGCAAAATCCTCGGCACGCACGTCCGACAGGCAGGATCAGTCGTTGCGCCCGAGCGTCTGCGCTTCGATTTCAGCCATCACGGCCCGATCAAGGGAGAGCAGCTGGCAACCGTGGAGGCCGAAGTCAACGCGCATATCTGGGAGAACGTGCCGATCGAAACGCGGCAGGTGGCCTACAAGGAAGCGATTGCGGCTGGAGCTATGGCGCTGTTCGGAGAGAAGTACGGCGACGTGGTCCGCGTGGTGGACGTGCCGGGGGTGTCGCTCGAGCTGTGCGGCGGCACGCATGTCGGCGCGACCGGACAGATCGCCTTGTTCCGGTTCACGCATGAGACCGGTGCGGCGGCCGGCGTCCGGCGCATTGAGGCGCTCACGGGACCAGCGGCGTACCGACTCGCGCTGGAGCTTCAGAACCGGCTGACCGAAGCGGCGAGCCTGCTCAAGACACAACCCGAGCATGTGACGCGCCGCATCGAGTCGATGTTGGAGGAGAACCGCAGGCTCGAAAAGCGCGTGGCCGATCTGCTGCGCGAGGGAGGGGCTAGCGGGGTCGCGGGCGGGAGCGGGGGGGCACATGCGACAGTGGTGCGAGGCGCAATCGAGCGAATCGGCGATGTGGAGCTCCACATTGCGGAGACGGATCTCGATGATCGTGCGCAGATTGCGGCCGCCATGGACGGCTTCCGCGCGAAGCATAAGCAGGCTATTTCGGTGCTGTTCACTCGAGGCGAGCGCGCCGGGATCCACGTGGCCGTCACGGACGATCTGGTCTCCAAGGGTGTAAAGGCAGGCGACATCGCGAACGCCATCGCGTCGACGACCGGCGGCAAGGGCGGCGGGCGCCCACATTTTGCCTCCGCCGGGGTCGGGGATCTGGCAAAACTGCCTGAAGCGCGCGCGCGCACGCTCGAGATCGTACGAGATTTCGCGGGATGACCCGTGAGGAAGTTCATGCCTGGCTGGAGGCGCGCCGGCCAGTACCACCCGAAGCGTTGCGGGTCAGGTTGCGTCTTGCCGTCGACGACCTGCTCCCGGCTCCCGGTGCCCAGCTCCCCGCCTACCTGTCACAGGTCGGTGGGAGACTGCTCGACGGCGTGATCGGCAGCCCGAACGCCGGGCGGGAGCTCGCGCTCGATCTCCTGGCGGCCGACGCCTTTGCGACGTACGCCTTCGAAGCCCACGCGGAGGAAGGATCACTACATGAAGCTTGATCGTCAGGGACTGTTCGTACTGGTGGATCCCGTGCGCAGCAACGGCGCGGAGGCGGCGCGCATCGGCCGTGCGGCGAAAGCGGCCGGGGTGCAGGGGCTTTTGATTGGATCGTCGTTTGACGGAGCGGCGCAGACGCACGAAGTGGCGCGCGCGCTGCGCGAGAATGCGCCGGGCATTCCGGTCGTGCTGTTTCCAGGATCGGCCATGCAGCTCACCGACCAGGTCGATCTCATTCTGTTCCTCTCGCTCGTGTCGGGTCGCAATCCGCAGTATTTGATCGAAGAGCATGTCCGCGCCGTCCCCTACCTGCAGCAGCATCCAGTCCCGACGCTGTCGACCGCGTACATCCTGATCGATGGCGGCCGCGTCACGAGCGTGGAGTCGGTGAGCCAGACCCGGCCGCTCCCGTCCGACAAGCCCGAGCTGGCGGCGGCGCACGCGACGGCCGCCTCGTTGATCGGCATGCAAGCGGTGTATCTCGACGCCGGCAGCGGCGCCGAGCGTCCCGTTCCCGTCGAGGTGATTCGGGCGTGCCGAGCCGCGGTCGGGCAACGGCCGCTGTTCGTAGGCGGCGGGATCCGCACCCCCGGACAGGCGCGCGCGGCTCGCGGCGCGGGAGCCGATTTCGTCGTGATCGGCACCGTCATGGAGGAAGGACCGCAAGGTGAGGTGGGGCGACGCGGAGGCCTGGGAGGCCTGGAGGCGTTCGTCGAGGCCGCGCGTTGAGCGTCGCGAAAATCCGGGAGTCGCTCGACGGCCTGGCAGCGCTTGCCGGCCGGGTCGCCGCGGAGCAGGCCGAGGCAATCGCCGCCATCGCGCAGCGCTACGAGGCGACGCTGCGCGGCGGCGGGACGCTGTTCTTTGTGGGCAACGGCGGCAGCGCCGCCGACGCGCAGCACCTGGCGACGGAATACGTGGTTCGTTACCAGAGCAATCGGCCTGCGATGCGCGCGATCGCGCTGACCACCGACACATCGCTGCTGACGGCGTGCGCCAACGACATGGGCTTCGATGAAGTGTTCTCGCGCCAGGTCGAAGCGCTCGCTGACGCCGGCGACCTGCTCGTCGTGCACTCCACCAGCGGTGAGAGCCCGAACGTCATACGGGCCGCCCAGGCAGCACGGGCGCGGGGCGTCGCCGTCGTCGCGTTCCTTGGCAAGAGTGGCGGCCAGCTCAAAGCCCTGGCGGACGCAAGCCTCGTGATTCCCGCCGACGATACGGCGCGCATCCAAGAGCTGCATCTCGCCATTGAGCATGTGATTTGTGACATCGTCGAAGATCGGTTGAAAGGCTAGAACGTGCGGCGTGAAGCGTTGATCGATCTAGCCGGGAAACGAGCATTCGTTACGGGCGGCGGCCGAGGCATTGGACGTGCGACTGCGCTGCTGCTGGCGCGCGCGGGGGCGACGGTCGCGGTCGGCTATCGCACTCGCAAGCCGGCGGACGAAGCACATATCACCGCGGCCGTGCGCGGCGACTTGGGTACCCCCGCCGGCGCGAAAAAAGTGGTCGCCGAAGCGCTGCGCGCGCTCCGGGATGCGCTGGACATTCTCGTCGTCAATCATGGGGTGTGGCCTCCCGACGACGTCCCGCTCGAGAAGTTGAGCGACGAGCAATGGGAGTCCACCCGGCGCGCCAACCTCGACGCCGTCCTCTATGTCTGCCGCGCCGCGATCCCGAACATCGCCGACGGCGGAACGATTGTGCTCGTGTCCTCGACCGCCGGTCAGCGTGGCGAAGCGTTTCACGCCGATTATGCGGCGACCAAAGGTGCGGTCATCGCGATCACGAAGTCCCTTGCCGTGGAGCTCGCGCCACGGATCACGGTGAACTGTGTCGCGCCGGGGTGGGTGGATACCGAGATGGCCGCCAAGCCATATGCGGGGGAGGGACGGCGCAAGATCGAGCAGTCGATTCCTCTGGGGCGGGTGGCGAGCGCCGATGACGTGGCGGGGCCAATTCTGTTTCTCTGCTCACCGCTCGCGAGGCATCTCACCGGGGAGATCCTGAATGTGAATGGAGGAAGCGTGTTGTGCGGGTAATAGCCTAGAGCATGTCCTTTCCCTCCACCCTTCCGATCCCATCCGAAGTCCTCAAGATCGCCCAAAAACTCGAGGATGCGGGATTTGAGACCTGGTGCGTGGGCGGCGCGATCCGCGACAATCTACTGGGGCTCGCCAATCATGACTTCGACCTGACGACCGCAGCACCTCCGACGGCGGTCCAAAAGCTGTTCAAACGCACGATTCCGGTGGGGATCGAGCACGGGACCGTCGCGGTGCTCGATGCGAACAAGCAACCGCACGAAGTCACGACATTCCGCAAAGACATCCAAACCGACGGCCGTCACGCGGTGGTGGAGTTCGGCGGGTCGCTCATGGATGATCTGGCACGGCGTGATTTCACGATCAACGCGATCGCCTATCACCCGATCCGGCACGAGTGGCGCGACCCGTTTCAGGGAGCACAGGACCTCGCGAAGAAGCTGATACGATCGGTCGGCGATCCGAACTGGCGGTTTCAGGAAGACTATCTGCGGATCTTGCGCGCGTTGCGGTTCAGCGCCCGCTTTGAGTTTCGCATTCATCCGCGAACGCTCGAGGCCGCGAAAGCCAACATTCAGGGCCTCGCGCAACTCTCGGCGGAACGGGTGCGGGATGAGTGGTTCAAGGGCATTGAAAGCGCCCGGAAGGTGTCTAAGCTGGTGAGTCTGTGGATCGATACGGGCGCCAAGCGGATCTGGCTGCCGGAAATCACGGGAAACGGGGAACGCGAAACGGGAAAGGTGGACAAGCTGCCGCGAGATCCGGTGCTGATAAGTGCGTATCTCGCGAAGGATCCGGCATCGCTGCTGACGCGCTTGAAGTGCTCCAACAAGGAGATCGAGCGGGGTCGCGCAATCGGTGCGTGGCGTGACAAGTATCCAGATCCCAAGGATCCCGCGGCGATCCGGCGCTGGTTATCGGCGACGGCCGAGTGTGCTGATGACTTGCTGGCTCTGCTCCCTGCTTCCAGCTCCCCGCTCCTCAAAGCCGTCGACGCCATCCGCGCCAAGAACCCACCACTTGCGCTAAAGGATCTCGCGGTGAGAGGGGACGACCTGGTCGCGGCCGGCGTGCGGCCCGGTCCGAATGTCGGCGAAACGCTCGCGCGCCTGCTCGACGAGGTCCTCGAGGACCCGGCGCGCAATACGCGGGAGTATCTCCTCTCCCGTGTCTAACGCGCTGCTGTACGCCCTCGTCGCGGCGGCAGGCAACGTACTCGGCGCGCTCGCGGTCACGCGCAAGGCCGTCCGCGAGCTGCGTGTCATTGAGCTGCTGGTCGCGTTCGGCGCCGGATTCATGCTCTCGGTTGCCATCGTGGAGCTGCTGCCGGCGGCGCTAACGCGCAGCGGAACCGTCGGGCCGGCGCTGGTACTGGGCGGATATCTGGCGGTGCATCTGACCCAGCACACCGTGACCCCCCATTTCCATTTCGGCGAGGAGACCCACCCGGTGTCGTCGGTCGCGGGCACGTCGGCGCTCGTGGGGCTGCTCCTGCACACCTTTTTCGATGGCGTCGCGATCGCGAGTGCGTTCCTGGTGCGCGCCGAGCTCGGGATCATGGTGTTTGTCGCCATCTTCCTTCATAAGTTGCCGGAGGGCGTCACCATATCGAGCTTGATGCTGGCCGGTGGTCGGTCGGGCGGGCGGGCGCTTGCCGCCGCAGCGCTCCTTGGCATCGCGACCATGGTCGGTGTCGTGCTGACGGATGAGCTCGGTTTTCTGGTCCAGCACGGCCTCGCCCTGTCGGCGGGCGTGACCATCTATGTCGCGGCGTCGAATCTTGTGCCCGAGTTTCAGAGTAAGAAAGGATGGAGCTTGCCTGCGGCGTTTTTTGCAGGAGCCGCGATCTTTTTTGTGACGAAAACGTTTTTGGACGGCGTCTCGTGACCGAGCCTACTCTGTTCCAGGGTTCAAGCGAACCCCTCGCCGCCCGCATGCGGCCCAAAACCCTCGACCAGTTCCTGGGGCAGGAGCATCTGCTCGGCGCCGGGAAGGCGCTCGGGGATTCGATACGACGCGGCGACGTGGGCTCGTGCATCTTCTGGGGCCCGCCCGGCTCGGGCAAGACGACGCTCGCCAAGATCATCGCCAACTACACCGATCGACACTTCGAGCCGTTCTCGGCCGTCACCGAGGGGGTGGCGCGCGTCCGCGAGATTATTAAAGAAGCGGAGGAGCGCCTCAAGTATCAGGGGCAGGGGACCATTCTGTTCTGCGACGAGATCCATCGTTTCAACAAGGCGCAACAGGATGCGTTCCTGCCGTGGGTTGAGAATGGAATCGTCACCCTGATCGGGGCGACGACGGAGAACCCGAGCTTCGAGCTGACGAGCGCGCTGTTGTCACGTTGCCGGGTCTTCGTGCTCGAACCGCTCTCGGATCAGCATATCCGGACAGTGATCGAGAGGGCGCTTGCAACGGGAAACGTGCTGACTGATGAGGCAATGGATACGCTGGTTACGCACGCGCAAGGCGATGCGCGCCGAGCGCTGAACACCCTCGAGGCATTGTTACAGCACGTTCACGTTGCCCGTTGCCCGTTGCCCGTTTCCCGAGACACCCTCGCTCAGGTGCTGGAGCGTCCGCTTCCAGTTTACGATAAGGGAGGCGAGCAGCACTACAATTTGATATCCGCGTTGCATAAGGCCGTCCGCGGATCGGACGCCGACGGCGCGCTTTATTGGCTCGCCCGGATGCTGGCAGGCGGCGAAGACCCCCTCTACATTGCGCGCCGCTTGGTGCGCATGGCGATCGAGGATATCGGGCTCGCCGATCCGCGGGCACTCAGCGTCGCGCTGGCGGCGAAAGATGCCTACCACTTCCTCGGCAGTCCGGAAGGGGAGCTGGGGCTGGCACAGGCGACGATCTACCTCGCGACCGCGCCGAAATCGAACCGCGTCTACACGGCGTTCGGGGAAGCGCAGGCCGCCGCCGAGTCGCATCCCGCCGAGCCGGTACCGCTGCACATTCGCCAGGCGCCCACTCCTCTAATGAAGGAGCTTGGGTACGGTGCCGGCTACAAGTACGCACATGAGTACGAGCATGCCTACGTTCCCCAGGTGTATCTCCCCGAGTCATTGCGGGGTCAGAAATGGTACCGGCCTACGGAGTTCGGCTACGAGAAGGCAGTCGCTGAGCGGATGGCGTTTTGGGCGCGATTGATGCAGGAGCCAAACGAACAATCATGATAAAGACGCGCGTTCTGACAATCATCCTGCTTGCCGGTCTGGTCTCCTGGAAGTCTCTGCCGCCGGCGGCCCCCGCGGTGCTTGTGGGCGCGGGCGACATCGCAGAGTGCGGCTCCGGCGACGATGAAGCGACCGCGAAGCTACTGGACGGCATCGCGGGCACGGTGTTCACGACCGGCGACAATGCCTACGACGAAGGGACGCACTCCGAGTTTGGGCGTTGTTACAATCAGTCATGGGGACGGCACAAAGCGCGCACGCGGCCCGTCCCGGGAAACCACGATTACGAGACGTCGGGTGCATCGGGATACTTCGGCTACTTTGGGGACGCCGCGGGTGATCCCTCGAAAGGCTACTACAGCTACGATCTTGGTGCCTGGCACGTCGTGGCGCTCAACAGCAATATCAGCATGAGCTCTGGGTCGTCACAGGAGCGGTGGCTAAAAGCGGACCTGGCGGCGAGCACGAAGAAGTGCACCGTCGCCCTCTGGCACCATCCTCGATTCAGCTCCGGGACACGGCACGGTAATGATTCACGCTCGGAAGCGGTCTGGAAGGCGCTGTACGACGCGGGCGCGGACCTTGTGGTGGTGGGGCACGAGCACAACTACGAGCGGTTCGCGCCGCAGACCGCGACCGGGGGCGCCGACCCGGCGCGAGGGATACGTGAGTTCGTCGTCGGAACGGGTGGCAGGAGTTACTACCCGTTCGGGTCACCCGAACCGAACAGCGAAGTGCGGAACACTGGCACGTTCGGCGTGCTCAAGCTGACACTGTCGGACGGCTCGTACACCTGGGAGTTCGTGCCCGTGGCGGGGAAGAGCTTTACCGACCGCGGTACAGACACCTGTCACTGACCTGCGCGCGACTGGTTAGAGCTCCAGCCAGAGTGCTCCCTTGAGATCGGCCACGACATCGACCAGCGGTTGACCCGCATCAATGACGCGCGTGTTGGCGCCGGTCCACTTCGCGTCCCACACAGCCATCGCGCGCCGCCTCACATAATCAGCGGGTTCGGTGGTTTTTCTCCGCACGGCGACATCCGGTGGGACGCGCAAGATCAGGCGCAAGTCAGGCGGCTGCATGCGGCGGTAATAATCCTCTTCGAGCGTCGCGAGCCGTTGCGCGAGAGTCCCGGGGTTCGGGCCGGCCGTCGCACGGATGCGCGGTCCCACCAGCTGGTCATGCTCCGCGCCGGGATAGCGCTCGCACAGTGCAATGCCCCCGTTGAGCGCGAACCGCGCCGTCCTGGCGGCGATCCGATAGCGATCGCGGGCGGTGCACAGGTATCGCAGATGATTCAGGATTCGTAACGGCAGCACTTTCCGCACGGCCCCAAGCAGCAACGTGGTCCACGACCGCGGCGGGCGCCCCAGATGGGCATGCATCGTCTGGAAATGGGCGCCTAACCACTTCCGTAGCGCGAGCGTACACGTGGACTTGCCTGCGCCATCAGCGCCGACGATTGCCACCAGCAGACCACCCGAGGCAGGCAATCGCGCGGCCGCGGAAGGGGCTCGCACACGCGCGCGCACCGCAGCCACTGCGCGACGCACGATGACGCTCAAGGTGGCGGGACGGGCACCAGCAGCGAGCGCGCGCGCGAGTGCGCGGCGCGCTGCCGCTCGCCGACGCCACCCCGCTCTTTGCGCGAGTGTTTCCCGGCATTGCTCGAACAAGCCCCGATCGACGGCCGGCAGGTGGCGGGCGAGCAGCTCGTACAGCCGTTCCGGATTGGCTTGCTTCTCGAGGTACGCGAGCTCCTCGCGACAGACGGTCAGCCACCTGGGCTCTCGTCGCAGATCGATCCTGGAGTGGCGCAGCGTCATTCGCAGCACGAACAGGATGAGCTCGATCTCGGGTCGTGGCGAGGGGAAGACTGCCCGCGGTACGAGCTCCTCGAGCGCCGCTACCTCGAGGGGCAGGCGATGCAGGGTGCGCCAATACACACCAAGCACCAGTCGTGTGTACACGTGAAGCCGTAGAAAACCGCCCAGCTCACGGTCGTAGCCATACCAGCTCGAGACGCCTGGGATCTCAGCGTGCGGCCCAGTGTAGGTCGGGCGATAACCGACTTCATGCGCGACCGCTGCGAACGCTGAGAAGTCCGCCGGTGCGATAAGGAGATCGATGTCGCCCTCTCCGGTGGTCCACCGGTCACTTTTCCAGTGCCCCTTCCACTGGCAGTGACGGACTTTCCGTTCGGCAAGTGCTGCTCCGAGCTGCTTCAGAAGCGCCGGCAGTTGTCGCACGTTGGAGCGAAGGAGGGTGAGATCGGCGGCCATTTGGGGCTTCAAAGTTTCTCCAGCGACAGTCGGCTAACGCAAACGCGGTAACGGAACAACGAAACTGTGGGCATGTTGAAACACGGAAGTCGAAATCCTGCACGCCCTGCCCATTGGCAAAGTGCAGCCGTGCTCGCAATGAGCAAGCTTCGAGCCGACTTCCCACGCCCGTCGCGCGAGTGACCTAAGTCACTTCCATATCAATGACATACGCATATTCTGACCCACAGTCGGAATGATTTTTGCCGAATCGCTCAGTGTTACACAACCGCTGCTCAGAGCAAAATCGTCGAAAGACGGTGACGCAGAGCTACGGGGCTACAGCGGCATCGCCGCCACGCTCGCCGGGCCGCCAGCGCTTCGACTTGGGTCGACGCCCTAGGCGGCCCGCTTTCTTTACTACGGATCGCGTGGGGTGGGCATGCCGCTGAGAATCACATTCTCGCGTTGGGCCGTCGTCCCCGTATTCGCCCTCGTGGCGGCCCTAATCGTTTCCTGCGAAGTGCCCCGGCGTTCCGCCGAACCCACACCCATAGACCACATCGAGATCACGCCGGCGGTCGCCGCTGTGTACGTGAATCAGGTCGTCGAGCTCACCGCCGTCGCGTTCGATGCAGCCCATGACTCGGCATCAACGACCATTTCGTGGTTTGCCACGGGCGGCACCGTGACGGCGATGGGGCCGAGTGGTCGCAAGTACCTCGCTCAATTCTCAAGCGGGAGCTGCGGCGATTTCAGCATCGTCGCAATCGCGCTGCCGGGAGACAAGTCCGATACGTCAGCCGTCTCCGTCTCGTGCGCAGCGCCACCACCGCCTCCGCCGCCGCCGCCGCCGCCGCCGCCGCCACCACCGCCGCCGCCTCCTCCGCCACCGCCGCCACCGCCGCCGCCTGGATCGGGCGTCGTGTTTGTCGGCGCCGGCGATATCGCCACCTCAGGCGGCGGGGATGAGGAAACGGCGAAGGTGCTCGATGCCATCCCGGGTACGGTCTTCACACTCGGCGACAACGCCTACACGAGTGGTACCCTCACGGAGTACACGAACTACTACGAGCCGACGTGGGGCCGCCACAAGGCACGGACGCGTCCATCGCCCGGCAACCATGAGTACAACACGTCCGGCGCGGCCGGTTATTACGACTATTTCGGTGACATCGCGGGTCCCGATCGTCGGGGCTACTACAGCTACAACCTGGGCGATTGGCACATCATCTCGCTCAACAGCAACATCTCAATGAGTGCCGGCTCCCCAGAGGAGCAGTGGTTGCGAGCCGATCTCGCTGCCACGACGGCCAAATGCGTCCTCGCGTACTGGCACCACCCGCGGTTCAGCTCGGGATCACACGGCAGCTCGACGGCTCCGCAGCCGTTGTGGCAGGCGCTCTACGACTATAACGCGGACGTCGTCCTGGTTGGTCACGACCACAACTACCAGCGGTTCGCGCCGCAGACGCCGACGGGCGGGGCCGATCCGGCGCGCGGCATTCGCGAGTTCGTCGTGGGTAGCGGCGGTAACAGCTATTACACGTTCGGGACGCCAATCGCCAATACGGAAGTTTACAACTACGACACGTTCGGCGTCCTCAAGCTGACGTTGTATGCCGAGTCGTACACCTGGGAATTCATACCCGTCGCAGGAAAGACCTTCACGGATGTTGGCAGCGGCTCGTGCCACTGACCATTTGACCTGGAGTCCTCGACATGACCTTCAAGCACAAGCTCTCGGCGCGATTGGC
>DATFVZ010000233.1:0-2743 GCA_035259785.1 Gemmatimonadales bacterium | reverse complement strand
AAAGCGAAGCGCTGTAACTGAATGCGGTTGAGCTCGAGCTGGGAGATATCACCGCGCTCCGCCCGTAGGCGTTGGATACGCTCAAGCTCATCCAGCGTTGTCAGATTCGCCGCAGCTAAAGCTTGGTTCGCTTGCGCCACCAACACGTCCGTGAAGGCTTTTTTGGTCTGAAAAATGACTTGGCGCCGGACATCGTCTAGCTCGTAACCGGTTACCCGCGTCGCAGCACGGGCACTCTCGATTCGTCGTCCCCGCTTCCCGCCCGTTTCAATGGTTTGGCCGATCGAGACGGTGTACTGCGGTTGGCCGGCTGCCCCGAACTGTTCAGCGAGGTAATTCAGCGTTGGATTGGGCCGCAAGGCCGCCGTCGTCTCGTTCGCCCGGACCGACTGCAGCTCGAGCTGCTTGGCCCGCAGCGTCGGGTTGCGCTCGAGCGCCATTCGAATCGCGTCCTCACGGGAGAGCGGAGTCAAGCGTTCCTCGGCGCCGGCCGCTCCCGGGAGGAGCGTGGTCACGACGATGATACAGGTGAAGACCACGATCAGCATCGGTGTCTCCTTTCCAGGTTCGTCTCGGCGCAAGCCGGGGTGGAGCGGGCGGCGAGACGGAACCACTCCCGATACGGGATGGGGGCCTTGCTGGGCAGTGCAGCGATCTGAGCCAAGGTGTTTTCTAGCGATTTACGCTGCCGACGCTGGTGAGCCGCGAGGCTCTTCAGCGTGCTCGCGGCGTAGGGCTTCGCGGTGTCCTGCCCTCGCCGAGCGCCAATTCGAAGAGACTCCTCAACGCGTTCGAGATCCCGCTGCTGAGCCTGCGCATACTGGACGAGGCGCTCGGCTGTGTTGCGCAGGGCGCGGACATAACGGATCCAATTGAGCCTTCGGAGGGGCCGAGTGTTGCCAGCAGCTTCGCACTGTTTCGCAAACGCCTCGATAAGCCTGCGGCGATCGTCCTTGATCCACTTACGGAGCGTTTGGATCCGCTTCGGTCGGTGAGGTTGTCCGCCGAACGGGCCGCGGCGGTAGCGGCCGAGGGCGAGCTCCTCCTGTGACCGGGCGATACGATCGCGGTAGTACTCGACCGTCCCGTATACTGGCGTTCTCCGCGGCGTGGTCCCCATGCGTTGGTTTCGCGTTCCCTCAAAAGTGCTTCACGCCGACCTCTTGAACTACGACCTCGACGTAGTCGCCGCTGTAGCGGTACGACCGTTTCGACATCAGCGTGCGCCCTTCGGCCCGCGCGGGTCCACGGTGTCGGGGAGGCAGACGGCCTGCCAGGTTCTGTTGCCCATCTTTTGGTGATAGCCGCCGCCGACGTCGAACTGATAGGCCATCTGACGAAGCAGATCCGCGCACTCCTGACGACTTCCGAGGGTATAAATGGGACTCCATGGGTCCACGCGCAGCATTTCTGGTGGTGCTGTTGGATCGGGGCCAAACACTCGCGTCCACAACACCCATGCACACTCGGCGTAGGCTGTCACAAACGAGCCGAGCAGAAAGAACGCGACGAACAGACCGACCGAGCGTGCGAGTGGCGGCATCGAGTGTCCTCCTCCGTGTGCCGGCCGCTGAAACACCTCACATTCCGGCCGTGATTTCGTTTGAGAAGTGCCCTCCACCGTCGCAGCACCGACTGATACGGCGGCTTCTCAAACTGGATGACGTAGACGGTCTGGTTGTCGTCACCGAGGTCGAAGGTGTAGCGGCGAGAATCCCCCAGTGCCAGGTGCTTCCCTGAAGATCGTTCATGGTTCCGCTGATGGTCACCCGCTGCCCCTTGAACCGGTCGGGATTGGTGAGCAACTCACTCACCGACAACGGGACCGCCTGGGCGAGTACCAAGCGTGCGGTTCGCCATAGTTCCTCGCTGGCGTCCATGGCGCGAGCAACGCTAATAGCGTTCCCGGCTGATCTGTTTGAAGTCGCGTTGCAGGCCGACTCGGTCGATGATCATGGTGTGTACAAACTCGGCACATACGCTGTTCATTTGAAGAGCGCCCCTTCGTCGCTCAGCTCACACCGGCCTGGTCGATGGCCTGCGTGGGTTCCTCACGCCGTGCGCGAAGCGCGTACACAGCCGGGAGCGCCAGCAAGGTGAGGACTGTGGAGGACACGAGCCCGCCGACAACGACACGGGCCAACGGGCGCTGGATCTCGGCGCCAATGCCGTGCGATAACGCCGCCGGTAGGAAGCCGATGACGGCAACGATTCCCGCGACGATGATCGGACGGAAGCGTATGCGGCAGCCCCGAACGATCGCCTCGAGTCCGGTCAGCCCCTCCTCGCGCGCCTGCCGGATCGACGACACCAGCACCACGCCGTTGAGCACGCTGACGCCGAAGACGGCGATATAGCCGACCGCAGCCGAGATGTTGAAGTTGGTCGACGAGAGCCAGAGCGCGAAAGTGCCTCCGATCATGGCGAAGGGCAGATTCAGCATGATCAAGAGCGCGTCGCCCACCGACTGAAACGCGCCGAAGAGCAGGATGAAGATGATAAAGATGACCAGCGGCACGATGACGTAGAGGCGCGCCAGGGCCCGTTGCTGATCCTCGAACCGCCCGCTCCAGATCATCCGATACCCTTCGGGCAGCTTCACGGTTGCAGCGATCTTTTGCATGGCCTCGGCGACCAGGCCGCCCATGTCGCGCTCGCGGACGCTCCACTTGATAGCGATCCGCCGCAGATTCCCCTCGCGGAAGATCTGGTTGAGGCCGTCGGTCTCCGTAAACTCCGCCAG
>DATFVZ010000232.1:0-4956 GCA_035259785.1 Gemmatimonadales bacterium | reverse complement strand
AGGTGGGGATTCCACCGCAGGCCAAAGTTATCCGTCCACATGTTCGCGGCGCCGCCGTGGATAAGCACGAACAGCGGGTACGTTTTCGTCGAGTCGAAGCCGGGCGGCACGGCGTAGAAGCTGTGAATGCGTTTGCCCTTGCTCGATGTGAACCAGAACTCCCGGAGCGGTTGCCAGTCGATGCTCGCCGCGCGCTCGGCATTGAATTTGGTGAGCGGTGTCCAACGGGCCGTGGCGGGATCTATGCGCACGATCTCGGGAGGATTGGTGGCGCTCTCCCAAACCGCCGCGATGCGGACCGGACCCTTGGCGGTTGCATCCGCGATCTGGAGTCCGCCGAACGTTCCACTCGTCAATGTTCCGACTTCCTGCTCATGACCGCCACTCGCGGGGGCGCGAAACAGCCGCATGTGACCGGCGTCCTCCGCCAGGAAAAACACCGTGCGGCTGTCCGGCGAAACGGCGACGATCCCGACGTCATGATCAGCGCCACCCGTTACAACACGAGCGGCGCTGGCTCCATTGCGCGGCCAGACCCAGGAGACGAGCCGGCTGTTGTTGAATGTCTTCTCGTTGGTGGGCGTTGTCCGGGCGTAGAGCGTCTTGCCGTCAGGACTAAAGCGCGGAGCGGCGTAGTCATCTCGGCCCTCAGTGAGACGCTGCGGCTCACCGCCGTTCGCGCTCACGAGCCAGAGTGCCTGCACGACATCCCCATGCGCCCAATCACCGCGATTCGTCGTTGCGGCAAACACCACCCCGCTGCCGTCGGGAGTCCACGCCGCGGCAAGGTCGTCGCCGCTGTTGCCGAGCTGGCCGCCAAAACCGGTCCCCTGGGCGAGCTGCGAGCCGGCCAGCAGGTCGCGCGCCGGCGTGCTGGGGTCGAGCGATTGCGCGAACAGATGCGGGCGCCGGTCGTCGAGCCAGTGGTCCCAGAGACGAATCGGCGAGGCGTCGTACACGCGCGCATTGTACTTCCGGGCCTTGCGCTCCGCTGCGGCCGCTCGGTTGGCCGAATCGGTCGCCGCCCCGGGGTACACCATGCTCGTGAAGAGGATGGCGCGGCCATCGGGACGCCACAGCGGGCTCGACGCGCCGGTTGAGATGTTCGTGACGCGTTGCGCCTCGCCGCCGGCCAAATCCAGCACGTAAATCTGCGACACATCATCGCCCTCTCGCCGGGCACTAAACGCGATTCGACGGCTGTCGCTGCTCCAGTCGACGCCGCCCTCGCTGCTCTTCGTGTTCGTAAGACGCCGCGGCGCGGCGCTGCCGTCGAACGGCACGAGCCAGAGATCGCTGACCTGCTCACCTTCCGTGTAGGATGGCTCGGTTACGCTGAACACAATCCAGCGCCCGTCCGGGCTGATCACCGGCGACCCGATCCGCTTCGAGAGGTAGACATCCTCGTGGGTGATCGTGTGACGTGCACCGCCAGGCTGCTGCGCCGCGAGCGGGGCCGAGAGAGCAATGAGGATCATCGAGAATCGGTGCATACTAGCCTTTTTGAGTGATGAGGTTGGCTGCGTCACGTCGCCGGATGTGAATGAGCCATTCGATCTCCGCGTGCACGGTGCCGTCGCGAGCCGTGAGCTCGACGCGGTGCGTTCGCTCGACCGGCTCACCCGCCGCGGTGGCGCTGCGAATCTGCTCGATCTCGGCGGGTGACAGCACGAATCGTCCGTACAGGGTCGCGCGCGCAGGCTTGCGAAACCGCAGCGCAGCGGCCTTGTCCCACACGATATACTCCGGCCCCAGCGCTTTGATCAACATCACCATATAGACGCCGTCGCAGGCGGCATACATGCTGCCGCCAAACATCGTCCCCACGTAGTTCCTGGTGCGCCAGCTCAGCGGGAGCTTGATGCGGATCTCCCGATGGTCCTCTGCGATGTAGGTAATCCAGGCGCCCGTGCTGCGGTAAGTCGGAAACAGGTTGAATCCCCATCGCTCAAGTCTGCTCCGCCATGACTCTGGCATTTCCACCCTCGCTCATCTCATGCGATCGATACTGAGCCACGCGGTACCCCCTCGGTGCAGCGCTCGAGGTTTTATCCGGCGATCACACGGAATTGGTGAGCGTCAGTCCATAGCCCGCAGCACTCAAAACCGTTGGGTCACGGCTGGGAAAGGGCGAGGAGCTTGATGTCGAACGTCACCTTGTCCGCCACCCGCACGGTTCCGGCGGGTCCACCGCGATATGGTTTGATTCCAAAATCCGTTTGCTTCACCGTAAAGGTCGTGCTTGCCCGCAGCGTATCGGCGTCGATTTTGACTTGCGCGTCCAGCGGGACCTCCCGTGTCTGCCCATGCATTGTCAGCGCCGCCACCAGGTGGACCGTGCCCTCGCTCCAGGTGACGCTGCGCGATGCGAGCCGGATCTCAGGATAGGTTGCCACGTGCAACACCGTGCTCCGCATGTCGGCGGTCACCTTGCGGATCTCCTCAGTGTCGGGCGGCGTCAGCACTTCAAGACTGTCAGTGAGGATCACGATCTCGACGCGCGACCGCTCCGGCTTGGCGCGATGATACACGATGCGCCCGGTGAACGCGCGTGCTCGGATGACATGCTCATGCCCGGCAAAACCCAAGATGCCCGATTTGCCGGTTTGCACATCGAGCTGACTCGCCGGCGACAGGTCGTAGACGACCGAGTCCGCGGCCGGCAGTTGCAACGCCGCTAGGAGGGCAACCGTGATGAGCGGCATTTATGCCGGACGCGCCTACGGCCCGGTCCGGAAGGACGCGCCCGTTGTTGCTGCCGTCGCCCCGACGGAAATCAGTGCTCCGTCGCGGGCTAGGGATTGCACGCCGACGACCGTGACAATCGGGGCGTTCGTGGTGAGATATGCCGCCCCCACGTCGCGGATGATCGCTTCGTCGGCCGGCCCATAGTTTACGACAAAGATCGTGAGTGACACGACGTTACGCGGATTGCTGCCCGCGGCGCGGAGCACCGCGCCCACATTTGTGAACGCCTGAGCCGCCTGTGTGCGCAAATCAGTGCCGACCAGCGTGCCGGTGCTGTCCGTGCCGAGCTGGGCGGAGACGTACAGCGCCCTGCCGACCCGCACTGCCTGTGCGCCGAGCGTCGCTGGGGCAACCCCGGGCGCGGGAGCCACCGCTGTCTTGATCTCCACTGATCCTCCACCAGCCGGTCGGCCGCCAAACCCGACCATCGAGGCCTCCTGCCAGCGGAGGGCGTCCTCACGCTGTTTTTTTTCGATCGCTTGCTGTTGGCCGTCGCGCCAGCGACGGTACGCTTTGACCTGATCACCGGTGAGGAACTTCTTCAGGTTTTCCTCGAACCTGTCCTGCCGGTCCTTGAGGTGCTTGCCGATTTCCTGCAGGCGATCGACGTAAAACAGCGCAGCGGCGCGATCGCCCTGTTCCAAGCGCTCATTGATCTTGACCATCGCCGCCGCGGCACTATCGCGTTGCGGCTTGGTCGCCACCATAAACGAGTCGTAGCCTTGCGCGTAGCGGCGCGACTGCTCCTCATTGAGTTGCAGTACGACCGGCGCGCTGGCGGAATCGAGCGGCCCCTCGAGTTCTACGCCCGGAAGCTTCGGCGCGTCCGTTCGCGCCGCCATGCCGGGCATATACCCGCCTTGTGCGATGAGTGCTGCGGGGACGAGCATGAGCGTTGCGGTGAGAAACAAGAACGACACGTAGGATTTC
The DNA here is from genome assembly GCA_035259785.1 of Gemmatimonadales bacterium. Taxonomy (GTDB): domain Bacteria; phylum Gemmatimonadota; class Gemmatimonadetes; order Gemmatimonadales; family GWC2-71-9; genus 20CM-2-65-7. The sequence continues at coordinate 1,278 of DATFVZ010000232.1, read as the reverse complement.
ATACGAACGTCCTTCAGGACAATGTTTGACGAGCACACCCTTCAGGGTGTGAAACAAAAAGAACACATCTGATGAATAGACGACAAGACCATCGCATTGCTAACACTTCTTGGCTTCGATTCGCAACCGCTCCCCGTCGGTAATCATGTCGCGCAGCACGATGTCTCGCACGATCCGGGCAACGAAGACGTAACCTCGCGATTCCGCCACCAGCCAGCGGCGCCATTCGAGCTCGTCCAGTGCGGCGTGCAGCGCCTCGCCTTTCAGGTCCGTCGCACAGCTGATCCGCTTCGCCGGCACTCGGTCGCCCAGAACCGCCGTGGCCACGAGCGCCTGCTGCGCCGCGCGCGTGAGACAGCGGAACCCGACCCGGATCGATGCGATGATCGTATCGGGCAGATCGCCGGGGAAGGTGGAATCGAGCGTGCGCAGCGGGTGCGGCCAGGCGCCGTTCGCGGTCTCGAGATCGAGCCCCTGCGCGATTGCGTGGGCGATCTCGAACGCCAGCAATGGGAGGCCGGCGGAATCGGCGGCGATGCGGCGCGCGAGGCGGTCGACCGACTCGTCCGCATAGGACGGCAGCGCCCATCGTACCAGCTCACGGAGCGATTCCGTGGTCAACCTGCCCAGCACGATTGTCGCTCCCGCAATGTCCCGCCCACCTCCGATGCGAGTCCGTAGCTCGGCTAGCTTTGGTGGTGCGGGCTCGGGTGTCGTCGCGAGGACGATGAGAATCGGCGCGCGCGGCAAATCCCGAATCAGCCGCTCGACCATCTGATAGGACGTCGGGTCTATCCACTGCGCGTCGTCAAAGATCAGAAGATGCGGCCGCTCGGCACTGGTCACGCGCAGCACCTCAATGAGAGCGGCATCGAGCCCTCCCATTTTGGAGGGAGTTGAGACCGAGCTCTTCGGTGGAAACCGTTCTGCCCAGTCGCTCAGCTCCGCCGCGAGCAAGGCGAGAGCCGCGGGATTCGCGCCGGCGACGCCGGGTGACTGCAGCAGCCCGCCCCGGGCCAGTCCGAGCATTGCGCTGCCGGGCTGGTCGAGATCGGCCGGCACCGCGCGCGTGGCGATGACGCCGCCGTCGAGCGACGCTCGCGTCGCCAGCTCCTCCACGAAGCGTGACTTCCCCCCGCCCGATTCGGCTTCGACCACGAGGAGCGTCACACGTGCGGATTTCGCGTTGCGCCATTGCCCGAGTGCACTCGTCAGCTCGCGCTGCCGCCCGATCAACGGTGCCCGGCGCCAACCGACGCTCGGCGCCGGCACCGTGGC
>DATFVZ010000231.1:0-7498 GCA_035259785.1 Gemmatimonadales bacterium | reverse complement strand
TCTGTCCTCGCTGTTCGAGAGCCTGCTCGGCGACCTGTTCGGCAACCGCCTCAGCGTGCGGCTCATGAAGCACGCGGCGACGCTCGATTTGGCGCAGTTCGAAGACGCCGAGATTTACGATCATTTGGAGCGGGCGCGTCGCCAAACTGTCGGACGCATCAGCCTGTTTACCCTCCTGCTCGGCACTGCGCAGGATCTCATCACCCTCATCTCGCTCGCCGGCGTTCTGCTCCTTCAACTCCCGTGGCTACTGCTGCTACTGACGGTAGCGGTGCTGCCGGCGTTCCTGGGCGAGGCGCACTTCGCCTCGCTCGGGTACTCGCTCCTGTTCCAGTGGACGCCGGAGCGGCGTTTGCTCGATTACCTGCGCTACATGGGTGCTTCCGATGAGTCCGCCAAGGAAGTCAAACTGTTCGGCCTCTCCAACTTCCTGATCGGCCGGTATTCGGCGCTGTCGGACAAGTTCTATGATGAAAACAAGAAGCTGGCGGTGCGGCGCAATATCGTTTCGACGCTCCTCGTGACCGTCGGAACGCTGGGCTACTACGGGGCGTACGCCGTGATCATCTATCGCACCGTGATGGGCGATTTTACGATCGGGACGCTGACGTTCCTCGCCGGGTCGTTCCGTTCGAGCAGAGGCCTCATCCAAAGCGTGCTGATCGCGCTCTCATCGATTTACGAAAACAGTCTCTACTTGAGCGATCTCTTCACGTTCTTCGACGTCAAGCCGACGGTGATCTCCAAGCCCGGCGCCCGCCTCGTGCCCAAGCCGTTCAGCGCGGGCTTTCGCTTCGAGAACGTCGGATTTCGTTACCCCGGGTCGCAGCGCTGGGCGGTGCGCGGCCTCACCTTCACGTTCGAGCCGCACGAGCGCATCGCGTTGGTCGGCGAGAATGGCGCGGGCAAGACGACACTCGTGAAGCTGCTCGCTCGTCTCTACGATCCCGACGAAGGCCGCATCCTGCTCGATGGCGTCGACTTGCGCGACTACGACCTGCACAGCCTTCGCACGAACATCGGCGTCATCTTCCAGGACTTCGTACGCTACGATTTTCTCTTACGGGAGAACATCGGCGTGAGTCAGGTGGAGGCGCTGGATGACGAGGCGCGGATTCGCGAAGCGGCGCGGCGCAGCCTGGCCGACTCTGTGGCGCAGCGCGTCCCGCAGGGCTTCGACCAGATGCTCGGTCGGCGTTTTGAGAATGGGGTCGAGCTGTCAGGCGGGGAGTGGCAGAAGGTAGCGTTGGCGCGCGCCTACATGCGCGATGCGCAAGTGCTGATTCTCGACGAGCCGACTGCGGCGCTCGACGCGCGCGCCGAGTACGAGGTGTTTCTGCGGTTTGCGGAGCTGACGAAAGGGCGCATGGCCGTGCTGATTTCGCACCGGTTTTCGACGGTGCGCATGGCCGATCGGATTCTGGTGTTGAAAGGCGGCGAGCTCGTGGACGACGGCACGCACGAGGAGTTGGTCGCGCGCGGCGGGCTCTACGCGGAGCTGTTCAGCCTGCAGGCCGCCGGATACCGTTAGCGGTCGAGCGCTGGGGCAGGCCTGAGGTTGCCCCCATCTGCGACGAACTGCCACCCGCCCTTCGCCTGGCGCTTCCAGATCGTCAAATACTTGCTGTACGAATTGAGCGAGCGGATCGTCGCTTCTCCCACGGTGCAGCCGAGGTCGCCGGATTTGGCGATGTCGGCGGTCACGGGCCGCCATTCGAGCACTGCCCCAGCGGGGAAGCGATCGAACGCCGCGCCGATGGCCTCGCGTCCCTCGGTCATTTGAGGTCCGGAGCCGAACGTAATCGCGTTCGCCGCAGCGTAGGTGAGGAACGCCTGCTTCGCGCCGCGCGCGACCGACAGTGCGGCGAACGCGGAATCGGCCTGGAGCAGCTCACGCGGATTTGCTCGCCCGCGCACCGGAGCGGACTCGTCGCGCTTGCCCACTAGTCGCGCCGGCACCGAATCGCTCATCGGCATCGTGCCGGCAAACGCGGCGAGGCGCCAGCCGTCCGGCTCTTTGCGCCAACACGCGAGATACTTGCCGCGTGTCCCTTCGGACCGCGTCCATCCGATCGTGTAGCCTAACGACCCATCGAGCGAGACATCCGCAAAAACCGGCTCGCGCTGGAGACTGCGCGCGACCTTGGCATCGGCGAGGAATGTGGTGATCTGACTTGCGCCACGGACTAGGGGCGAGCCGGGATGCAAGTAGACGGCACTGTCTGTAAAAGCCGACCCATCCAGAACAAGGGCGCTATCGGCAGCGAGGAGCGCGCGACGATCGGCAGCGCGATCGGGTGCGCTGGCCACCAACAGCACGAGTCCAAGAAGCACGATGCGCATGGGTATCCTCCCGGCGCCAATCTGGCTGCGATCGCTCACGCCGCGTAGAGGGGATGCGTTATGGGCATGTGAATTCACACACTTCTGACCGCTCCCGCCAATGTGCCTTTCGTAGCATGCTACAATGAGGCTGATGAAACGGGCTCTGCTGGTGTTCGGTGCCTGGACGGCAGTCGCGCTGTTGTTCGCGATTCAAATGCGCTACCAGGTGGTGCAGGGAAGCGCCACGCCCACCCCTCCGCGACCCTGGGGATGGATCATCGCGTGGCAGCTCAGTGGCTGGTGGAGCTGGGCGGTATTCACGGCACCGGTCTGCGCCTTCGCCGCGTGGGCGGTGCGCATCCGCCGTCCCGTGACCATCATCGCCGCGCACTTGCCCATGGCCCTGCTGATCGGCGTCGCGTGCGCCGCATTCGAAGGGGCGGTGAAATGGGCGCTCGGGCTGTATCGCACACCGCAGACCTTCATCACCGGGATGACCAGCTCCGTCCAGTTGTACTGGACCTTCAACCTGCTCGTCTACGCGATGGTGGCGGGACTGTACCACGCGTGGCGGGCGTCACGGCTCGAGATGCAGCTGGTGCAGGCGCGGCTCGACGCCCTGGTCGGCCAGCTACAGCCGCATTTCCTCTTCAATACGCTGCACACGATCTCGGCTTTCGTGCTCGAGGATCCCAAGCAGGCCAATCGCATGATCACACGACTGTCGGAGCTGCTGCGCCAATCGTTCAACCGCGATCGGGGCCCGCTCGTGACACTGGAGGAGGAGCTCGAGCTGCTGGACCATTACGTGGCGATTCAGGAGGCCCGCTTCGGTGAGCGCCTGCGGGTCACGTTTCGTGTGGATCCGCGCGCCGCTTCCGCCGTCGTTCCGACGCTGCTGCTGCAACCACTGGTCGAGAACGCGATCCGGCACGGCGCCGCGCCCCATGGCGGCGTCGCGGAGGTGGAGATCGCCGCGACGCGCTCTGGAGATCGGCTGCATCTCGAGGTGCGCGACAACGGACCGGGTCTCGCGGGGAACGGTGGCGCGGGGGCCGGCCTCGGGCTGTCGAACACACGAGCCCGTCTCTCTGAATTGTATGGTGCCACTCACCGCTTCGATCTGGTCAACGCTGCGCCGCCCGGAAGCGGGGCGGTTGCCACGATCGACATTCCGTTTAACGATCATGCGCGCGATCATCGTTGACGACGAAGCACCGGCGCGGCGTCGACTCCGGGGTGTGCTGCAGCAGATCCCAGCCGTCACGCGCATCGATGAGTGCGCGAGCGGCCGCGACGCGGTCGAGCTGCTGAAGCGCGGCGCTCCTGATCTCGTCTTTCTCGACATCCAGATGCCGGACCTCGACGGCTTTGCAGTCGCTGCCGCGGCGTCGCCCGAACGGCCGCCCGCGATCGTATTCGTCACGGCGTACGACGAACACGCCGTCCACGCGTTCGAAATTCAGGCGTTCGACTATTTGCTGAAGCCGTTCGACGACGAGCGCGTGATCGGCACGGTCAAACGCGCGGAGGAATTCCTCGATTGGATACGGCGTGAGGGAGTGGGCGATGCCACCTTGGCCGGCTTCGGCGACGTCACGGTGGACTTCGCCACTCATCAGGTCCGCCGGGCGGGCCGGACGGCTGAGCTGCGGCCGAAGGAGTACGCCCTCCTCGTCGCGCTGCTCAAGCGCGGCGGACGGGTGGCCAGCCGTCTCGAGCTGCTGCGTGAAGTCTGGGGATACGCGGAGGATGTGATGAGCCGGACGGTGGACACGCACGTCGCGATGCTGCGCCGCAAACTGGAGCGCGACCCGGCGCATCCGCGTCACATCATTACGGTGAGAACGTTTGGTTACAGGATTGAGCGGTAGGGCTTGGGGCCTCGGGCCTAGGGCCTGGTAAACAACAAGCGATCGGCGATGCGCTCGGCGATCGCCTGGGGCTCGCCGCTGGACCGATTCGTCAGAATGATGATCGTGAACCGGCGATCGGGGAACCGCAAAATCGCGTTGCGGAAGCCGCTCGTCTCGCCGGTATGTCGCCAGCGCTTTTCGCCGCGATACGTATCGATGAACCATCCGAACCCATATTCCGTCGCCGCGCCGCGGGGTAATTGCGGCGGCGTGGTCGCGAGGGTCATCAAATCGGCGCCGACCAACGTACCATCGGTCAGCGCGCGATCCCAACGCGCCAGATCATCGACATTGCTATAGATCCCGCCGTCGCCCAGCGTCGCACTCGTCACACTCTGATCGGTCTCCTCAAAAACCCCGCCGCGTGGGGAGTAGCCATACGCACGCCGCGGGACGGTATCCGTCCCTTCGACGTGTGCGACAGTAGCGGCCATGCCCAGTGGGCCGAAAATCCTCGTCTGGAGAAACTGGGGGAACGTCGTTCTCGATACTCGCGCCACGATCATGCCCAGCAACACGTACCCCGAGTTGCTGTAGCGATACGCAGTGCCGGCGGGAAAGTAGACCGAGTCCTTGGACGCGAGCATGGTGAGCACGTCGTTGTCATCAAGCTGGGCAGTGCGGCTTTCGGGAATCAGGTCTTCGTAGTCCACCAGCCCGGACGTGTGGTTGAGGAGATGCCGAATCGTGACCGGTGCCGCGGCGGCAGGCAGCTCCGGCAGGATGCTCCGCACCGGCTGGTCGAGCTGGAGCTTGCCGTCCTTAGCCAGCAGCATGATGCACATCGCCGTGAATTGCTTCGAGACGGAAGCGAGCCGGTAATTCGTCTCCGGGGTGGCGGTCAATTTGCGCTCGAGATGGGCCATGCCATAGGCGCGCCGCGCCACCACCGTTCCAGCGCGAATCACAATGACGCTCGCGCCGGGCTTTGATGGTCCACTGTAGGCCCCGAACAGTGAATCGATCGCGCGCGGATCGTCAGCCACGTCTCCAGGTCCTCTCTGGCTCGTCGCGCTTGCCGCGGTCAGCGCCATCGCGGCGGTCAGGATTTGGAAGCGGCGTACCAGGCGTTCCACGTCTCCTGAGCTGATCCGATGGTGAGTTGTTGCTGGTGGCGAACCAGGGGCATGCGGAGCAAGAGGGGTTCGAGACTGAGTTTCTCGAGCCACCGCTCATCGCTGAGCCGAGCGGCCCCCAGCCCGAGTTCTTGGAAGCGCCGGGAATCGCGATCGATGAGAGCACCCACGCCGAATTTCTGTGCGAACCGGCGCAGCTCGCCGAGGGCAGCGGCGCGCTCGTTCAAGTCGACAAAATGGACTTTGATGCGTCGCTCGGCGAAGAACCGCAGCGCCGCACGCGTATCGGTGCTCTTGCGGACGCCGAAGATTTGCACGTCCACCGTGAGTTAATTGGGGAGCGTTCTGACTTCGATCGCACCAAGGAGGTGTCCGGGACCAAACTGAGCTTCGGCACCGCCGGGGGAGTAGTACCGAATGTAGGCGGCGGAACTCCACTTCAGCGTGCGCAAGCTGGCGAATCCACCGTAGCGACTGCCGTCGACGTAGACGATGAGCTGGGCTTGGTTCTGCCCCATGACTGCCGTCGGCCGGGCACGCATTTCCCAGTTGGGCCGTAGCTGGCGCACCGCGTCGTACAGCGTGGATCCCCGCGTCTTCGCGAGCTCCTCCGCGGTGATGACGTCGGAATCGGTACTGGGCGTCGGCGACGTGCCTCTTTTCGCATTGGAGCTCGAACAGGCAGCCAGCACAATCGCGGCGACGAGCGTCAGGAATCTCATCAACAAGAAGGTACCACGTTTCCCGCTCTCGTCTATATTCCTCGCTCCTTCGCGAGGGCAGATGAGTCCCCGATCCAAAGTCATCTGCGCTGCCATCCTGTTCTCGAGTGGCGGCGCGGCCATCAAATTCACCACGTTCCCGGCTTGGCAGCTGGCAGCGTTCCGCGCCGCCCTCGCGCTGACCACGATCTTTGTGCTGTTGCCCGAGGCGCGGCGGGGGTGGACGTGGCGAACGATCGTCGTCGGGTTCGCGTACGCGGCCACGACGCTGCTCTACGTGCAGGCGAACAAACACACGACGGCTGCGAGCGCGATTTTCCTGCAGTCCTCCAGTCCCCTCTTCATTTTGTTGCTCGCCCCCCTTCTGCTCGGCGAACACGCGACTCGCCGCGACCTCGCGCAAATGGCGCTGATGGCGGTCGGACTCGCACTGTTCTTTCTCGGGACCGATCGAGCGTCGGCCACCGCACCCGATCCCGCACTTGGCAATGTGCTCGCGTCGATCTGTGCGGTGACATGGGCGTTCACCGTGATAGGCTATCGGTGGTTGGCGGGGCGTGGCTCTTCGGTTGCGTCAGCCGCGGTCGCAGGGAATCTGATCGCGAGCATCACCGCGGTCCTGATGGCGGGCCCGCTCATCGCAGGCCGGCCGGTCGACTGGGTTGTGGTCGCGCTGTTGGGGGTATTCCAACTCGGCGTCCCCTATCTCTTCCTGGCGCGTGCCGTGCCACAGCTGCGTGCCCTCGAGGTGGGCCTCTTCCTTCTTATAGAGCCGGTCCTGAACCCTATCTGGACGTGGATAGTTCACGGGGAAACGCCTGGGACGGCGACGCTGATCGGCGGCGCGCTGATCCTTGGCGCGACCGCGGGGCGAACGATTGTCGACGCGCGGCAGGTTAGCCGGGAGAGGCTCCCGGCGTAAAGGAAAAGCCTATTGCCTCGGTAGAGAGGCGGCTGGAATCGGCGGAGAGGCGACGAGGGTGATGTTGAACGCACTGCTCGTGGCCAGAGTGAGCCCGGTCGCCGTAGCCCGCAGCGTGTAGCCGGTGCCCGGTTGGTTGATCATCAGGTTGGAGAACACCGAGACCCCGCTCACTGGCGCCACGGCGATGGTGCCCGAGAGCACGCCGCCCGCAGGATTGTTGGCGATCGCCATCGTGATCGTGCCCGCGAACCCCGTCGCCGTGTTGCCGAAGTTGTCCTGAGCGGTGACCCGCACGGCCGGACTGATGGCGACCCCGGCAACCGCCGAGCTGGGTTGAACCGTGAAGGCCAGACGTGTCGCGGTGCCCGCGTTGATACTGAATGCGGAGCTCGTGTCTGGGGCCAGGCCTGCCGCCGTGGCTGCCAGCCGGTAACCGGTGCCGGCCTTGTCGATGCTCAGCGTGGAGAACGTCGCGACCCCCGCGCTCGCGTTCGCTGTCTTCGTGCCGGACAGCGTGCCGCCGCCGGGATTGAC
>DATFVZ010000230.1:0-3564 GCA_035259785.1 Gemmatimonadales bacterium | reverse complement strand
GGCTTCTAGCAGTGTCACACCCTGAAACTAGGTTGGATGCGGGCTAACTCCGCCCATCAGCAAAGGTGCCCGGGGAGTGGAAATCGGCTACGGAGATTCTATGACCAAGCGTCTCGCAGTTGCAGTCGCGACGGCGGCGTTGGTGTTCGCCGCCTGTCGGGAGGCAGCCGCACCGGCGAGTTCAGGCTCGCCGTCGTTCCAGGTGGGTAACGGTAACGGGCAGTCCGGCATGAACCTGCATCCGCGCGGGTTTGGCGAGAATTCGTTGGCGGCGTGGAAGGCCAAAGAGGGCCAGCCGGACACGCGCGGCAAAGCAGACCACGCTCTCTATCTGCAGAAGTTCACAGCCACCGCGACATTCGCCGCCGGCGTCGCCGTGGTCGACGGGCTCGAGGGCCAGCCGGCGACAGCGTTAACCATCCTGTCTTGGGAACACCGCAACACCGACGGTTGGTGCGGCGCCGGAGCGCCACGCTGGAACATCGGCCTCACCGATGCCAACGGCGATGCTGGTGTAGCTTTCTTGGGTTGCAGCGCTGCGACGCAGGTCCCCAGCAATGCCGCCGGCTGGACGATCGACTCATGGAACGTCCAGGCAGAGATCGCCGCAGCGATCGCGCTGTACGGCTTGGATCCTCCTACGACGACGATCACGGGTCTCGCGATCGTGTTCGACGAAGGGACCGACGTCGGCCCTGGATTCGTGTACTTGGACAATATCATCGTGAACTTGAACCGCTGGACCTCACCGTCGGACAACTCGAACTGAATCGCAGCCATCTGCTATCTGCCATCAGCCATCTGAGATCTGGGGTTAGGCTGACGGCAGATAGCTGATGGCTGAGGGCTGCTAGACCCGCCGAAGCTGATCTCGGTAGCCCCGTGCTATTTCACATTCACACGCGCAAAGCTGAGCAGGATGCCGGAGGTTCTGCCGCAGATCGCAGAATCGGGTGTTGCAATGTTGCCGCCGACGAGCGCCTCGTACGGATACCCTGCGGAATCGAGCTGCGGAGCATTGAAAATGAGGTACGGCGCGCTGAGCAAGCCGAGTGGCGTGGCCCATGAGCACCCGGCCCCATCGCGATCCAACCGAATGATCCCGCCGACTCGCCGGATCGGTTGAAACGGTGGGCGAAACGTGAGCTCGAGCGGGCCGAGGATGACGGGGACGAGACCGGGAGTCGGATCGTTACGCGTGCGCACGACGATGAAATACGGAACGGCCTTGAACAACTCGGGCGGCTCTTCGGGATGGAGATCCGGCATGGGCACGATCGTGTCGTACATCCCGTTGCTGATGCCGAGACAGGAGCCATCGATGTTCGATTCATCGTCGGCGGTGATGAGAATGCTGTCTCTCGCTACCGAGACGTTGATGTGCGGATAGCGACACGGCACGTAGACCACGGCGCGCAGACTTTCACCGACTACGGTTGACAGCTGAAACGGCCATTCGACCCAACGCACCTCGGCCGGCACCAGATGGGTAGTCGACGAAGGGGTCGTCGCCTCCGAGCAGCCGAGGCAGACGAGCAGGACGGCTACGACACAGCGCACATGCGATCTCCGGAAGGCGTCTACATCGCATACCCCGAGGGCGCACGCGAGCGTCACCGAGGAACCGGCAGCGCTGCCCAACGCCTTCCCATAGCCGCACATAAGCGGCTAAGTTCAGGCGCTTGCATCGTGGGAGAGGTGGCCGAGTGGCTGAAGGCGGCGGTTTGCTAAACCGTTATAGGGGGTAATACCCTTATCGGGGGTTCGAATCCCCCCCTCTCCGTTGAGTCAATGATCCGAGTTCGCTTCGCCCCCTCCCCTACCGGCTATCTCCACGTCGGCGGCGCGCGTACCGCGCTGTTCAACTGGCTTTTCGCCCGCAAAGAGGGTGGGCAGTTTCTCCTCCGCATCGAAGACACCGACAAGGCTCGGTCCACCGACGAGCACACGCAGGTCATTCTCGACGGCCTCACCTGGCTCGGGCTCGACTGGGATGAGGCACCCATCTTCCAGGGCGCTCGAGTCACGCGACATCAGCAGGTGGCCGACCAGCTGCTCAAACAGGGGAACGCCTATATGGAGGAAGGCGCGATCCGGCTGAAGGTGCCCCCCGTCGAGCTGGCGTGGGACGACGCGGTCCATGGACGCATCAGCTTCAAAGGCGAGGACATCCGCGACTTCGTGATTCTGCGCGCTGACCGCTCACCCTTGTACAACTTTGCCGTCGTCGTGGACGACATCGATATGCAAATCACGCATGTCGTGCGCGGCGACGATCACATCTCCAACACGCCCAAGCAGATCGCGGTGTATCGCGCGCTCGGCGCGAATATGCCGATCTTCGGCCACGTCCCGATGATTCACGGCCCAGACGGGAAGAAGCTTTCAAAACGGCACGGCGCGACGGCTGTAGGAGACTACCAACACCTAGGGATTCTCCCAGAGGCGATGCGCAACTTCCTCGCGTTGCTTGGTTGGAGTCCCGGCGGTGATCGCGAGATCATGAGCAAGGAAGAGCTGCGAAACCTCTTCTCGCTCGAGGGGATTCTCAAGAAGCCGGCCGTCTTCGACACGACAAAACTCGAGTGGATGAACGGGCAGTACCTCACGGCAAAGTCCGCCGAGGAGCTCTATCCGCTCGTGCAGCCCGAGCTGGCGAAGCTGGGCATCAACGGCAACAAGGACGCCGTGCTGAAGGCGATTACCGCCGTGAAAACCCGCTCCCGGACGACCCTGGATGTAGCCCGCCAGGTGGCGACCCGCCTGGATGCCAAGTTCGTCACGCTGGACGAGAAGGCCCAAAGGGAAATAGCGAAGGACCCCGCGTGGTATCAGGCTTCGCTTGCCGCGAGCGTCGTTGCATTGAAGAACGCGCCCGGCTGGTCGCCGGAGGATCTCGAAAAAGTGCTGCGCAATCTCGCGGAGCAAAGGAACGTCGCCGCGGGTAAGATTTTTCAGCCGATTCGGATCGCGCTGACCGGAGGTACGGTGTCGGAACCTGTCAACGAGCTGCTGTCGGTCGTCGGCAAAGAGGCGGCGCTGCGCCGTCTCGAGGCGGCGTCACTCACATGAGGAGGCTCGGTTGCCCCAGCTTCGTCGGATCGCAGTGTGCCTATCCTGCGCCCTGCTGTCTGTTGGAGTTTCCGATGTAGCCTGGTGCCAGTCTGTGCTCGATCGGCCGCCGAATCTCTCGGGCGGCTGGCTGGGCGCTCCCGGCACGCTGCAGTTCAACTTCGTGCATCGATTCGGCGTCGGCGACCCACCGACGCGCAAGGTTACGAATTCCCCCACGTTTCTGCTCGGCTACAAGCTTTCCCTCCCTCTGCTCATCGGTTTTAACTACGCCACTTCATCCGACGTCGCTCCCTCCTTCCCCAATGAATGGGAGTTCTTCGCGCGCTACGGGCGCTCGGGCTTTGCGCTCCAGGGCGGCTACAACCAGGCAGCCGAGAGTTTCGACGCCGAGTTGACTGCCGCTCGCACTTTCGGACGAGCACGGCTGATAGCTGTCGGCAGACTGCTGAGCAACGGCTACCAGAGCGACACGATGCGCTACGCGGTCGG
>DATFVZ010000229.1:0-5899 GCA_035259785.1 Gemmatimonadales bacterium | reverse complement strand
AGCGTGGCGATCGCCAGATGCATCGCTGCCTGCCCGCTCGCCGCGGCGATCGCGCCGACGCCGCCTTCGAGCGCGGCGATCCGCTCCTCGAGCACCGCGTTCGTCGGATTCGAGATGCGCGAGTAGACATGTCCCGCGCGCTCCATGTTGAAGAGCGACGCCGCCTGGTCGGCGTCCTTGAAGACGTACGAAGTCGTCTGATAGATCGGCGTGGCGCGCGCGCCGAACTGCGGATCCGGCTGCTGGCCCGCGTGCAGGCTCAGCGTGTCGAAGCGCAGGTACTTAGGCTGGGACATGGCGCGGCTCCGCGAGGGGGTCGGGCGATTCTAGCAGCCGAGCCTTTGCCCGATCCGCGGTCGAAAGTGACGCTCTCGACGCTCGTCCCCCGCATCCCTACAGTCTTCTCGTCTGAAAGCGAACTTCACTAAGCTCTCCGTGGTAGCGTTTGAGGGGAGCACGGGCCGCCGAGCGGACCTGGGATTTGATTGAGGAAGCCAATCGTGGTGCCATACGAGGTTGATTCTCGTGGCTAGCATCCGGAAATGGCTCGATTCCATCGGCCTCGGCCACTACGCCGAAGCCTTCGAGGAAAACGCCATCGGCTGGGACGTTTTGCCGCACCTGGATCACGACGTGCTCAAGGATGCCGGGGTGCGCGCGGCCGGCGATCGAGTCCGTATCCTGAACGCTATCAAGTCACTTCATGCGCAAGAGGGGACGGCCAGAGCGTCTCTCGATTCGGCTGCTCCCCCGCAAGCTTCCCGCACCGGCGGAGCCGAGCGTCGCCAGCTCACGATCATGTTCTGCGATCTGGTCGGCTCCACCGAGCTCGCTCACCAACTGGAGCCGGAGGACCTGCTTGAGCTCCTGAGTGCGTATCAGGGGGTGTGTCAGTCGGTCATTGAACGCTACGAAGGTTTCCTCGCGCGGTACATCGGCGACGGCGTTCTAGCCTACTTCGGTTATCCGAAAGCCCATCAGGAGGACGCGGAGCGTGCGGTGCGGGCAGGGCTCGGCATCATCGACGGGATCAGAACGTTGGGCACGCGGATCGGCGCACGCAAGCCGGTCGGATTGGCGGTACGGATCGGGATAGCGACCGGGCCGGTGGTGGTCGGCGACGTGGTCGGCACAGTAGCCTCGCAGGAGCGCGCGGCAATAGGCAAAACGCCGAACGTGGCGATGCACTTGCAAGGGCTCGCCCAACCGAATTCGGTCGTCATCGCCTCCGAAACACGGCGTTTGGCCCTGGACTACTTCGACTATCGCGACCTTGGAGAACAGCGACTCGAAGGCTTGACTGAACCGATACGTGTCTGGCAGGTACTCGGCGAGCGTGCGATGGTCGCCCGCTTCGAAGCGCGACCAGCGTTCGGTACCACGCCCTTTGTGGGTCGCGCCGAAGAGTTGCAGCTGATCCTGCGCCGATGGGACCAGGTCAAGGAAGGCGAGGGGCAGGTGGTGTTGCTGTCCGGCGAGCCCGGTATCGGCAAGAGCAGGCTTGCGCAGGTGCTGCGCGAGAGGCTCTCCGGCGAACCGCGCACCATGATGCGCTATCAGTGCTCGCCCTATCACACTCACTCTGCCCTCTTTCCGGTAAGCGAACAGATTCGACGCGCCGCGGGATTCGATGATACCGACGACCTGCGCTCGAAGGTCGAGAAGATGGAAGCGTTGTTGCGGAAGGCGTTCGACGACGTTTCAGCGGTCGCTCCCCTGTTCGCGGCGCTGCTTTCAATCGACGCTGGAGACCGTTATCCCGTTTCGCATCTCAGGCCGGAGGCGCTGAAGGACGCGACCCTGAGGGCGCTCACCAGACAGTTCTCCGGGCTGGCGGCGAAGCAGCCCGTGCTCTTCATCGTAGAGGACGCGCACTGGATCGACCCGACGACGCAGGAGATGCTGGACATGCTTCTTCCCGACATCGCAGACAAGCGTGTCCTGGCGTTGATCACCTATCGACCCGAGTACCACGCCCAGTGGTCGGGGCTCGCACATGCGCTGACGCTGCCAATCGGCCGGCTACGGCGACGCGACGCCCTGCTGATGACCCAGATGGTGATCGGTGGAAAATCGCTGCCGCAAGAAGTGCTCGATCAGATCGTCGCCAAGACCGACGGCGTTCCGCTATTTGTCGAAGAGCTCACCAGGGCCATTCTCGAGAGCGACCTGGTTGTCGAGACAGACGGTGCTTATCGTCTCAATGGCTCGCTTTCCAATCTGGCTATTCCCGCGACGCTTCACGATAGCCTGATGGAGCGGCTCGACCGCGCCGCGGCTATGCGCGAGGTGGCGCAGGTCGGTGCATGCATCGGCCGGCAGTTCGCGCGCGAATTGCTGGCCAGCGTGTTGACGCTCGACGAACAGGCGCTGAACGATGCGCTCGGCCAACTCGAGGACGCCGGGCTGCTGTTTCGCACCGGCGCTCCGAAGAGCGTCAGCTACACCTTCAAGCACGCGCTGGTACAGGATGCCGCCTACAACAGCCTTCTCAAGGGTGCGCGTAAGCTCATCCACGCCCGCGTCGCAGACGCTCTCGCCAATTCGAGGGACGCGGTCGCGGCGGCGCCGGAAATGCTCGCGCGTCACTATGCGGAGGCGGGAAAGTTCGAGCAGGCCGCTTCGTGCTGGCGTCTGGCGGCCGAACGCGCCGGGGCCCACTACGCCAATGCCGAGGCCATTGCGCATTGCCGAAGCGGGCTCGCCGCGGTTTCGCACCTCTCCCCCGGCGCCGGGCGCACCAACCTGGAGCTTGCCCTGCGCATCGGGCTGGCCGCTGGCTTGCGCATTACCGATCGCTACGATGAAGCGCTCGCGGAACTCGGCACTGCCGAGGCGATCGCGACCGAGAACGAATGCGTATTGGAGCTGTCCCGGATCCATCATTTGCGGGGCAACATCTACTATCCCTTGGGCAAGATCGATAGCTGCTTCGCCGAGCACCAAGCCGCGTCGCGCTTCGCGCGGGAAGCCGGTTCCATCGAGGACCAGGCCCGCGCCCTGGGCGGGTTGGGCGATGCCCATTTTCTGGCGGGACGTATCCAGCAGGCCCACCGACAGTTTGTGGAGTGCGTAGCGCTTTCGCGCGCGAGCGGGTTGCTGCTCACGGAGGTCGCGTACCTCCCGATGCGGGCGGTAACACACATGTATTGCCTTCGGTTCGCGGAGTCGCTCGACGACTGCCGCGCGGTCATCGATCTGGTCGAGAGGGTAGGCCGCGCGCGCGGGGAATTGATTTCCCGCAGTACAAGCAGCTGGATCCTCTCGGATCAATGTGAGTTTGCGCTCGCCGAGGAGCACGCTCGGAAAGGCCTCGAAGCCGCCGAGGGGATTGGCGCGCGGCGCTTCATTCCGCTTCTCAATGATGTCCTCGTCCGGATTCGGCTGCAGGCTGGCGACCGTACGGGCGCGCTCGAGCTGTTGGATGACAGCTGGAAGGTGTCGCGGGAGACCGGCGTCACTTTCGTAGGACCGGTCGTCTTGGGGGCCGTGGCGCTCGCCACCGCCGATACTGGACGGCGTCTAGAAGCCCTGCGTCAGGGCGAAGCGATACTGAATGCCGGTTGCGCGGGTCACAATTATTTCTGGTTCTATCGCGATGCGATCGAAGTCAGTCTGCGAGAGCGGCACTGGGATATGGCGGACACTTACGTAAGCGCGCTGGAACGCTATTCGGGCTCCGAGCCGTCTCCGTGGCCGGACTTCTTCATCGCGCGTGGGCGCGCACTCGCCGCAGTCGGACGCCCTGGCCCTAAAGAGGCAGCTGTTGCGCAGCTGCGGCACCTGCGCGACTATGCCGTGAGCGTTGGCATCTTGGCTGCAGTGCCTGCGCTTGATGCGGCACTGGAGCACACTTAACCGCTCGGCTCGAGCAGACCCGAGCGAGGAATGCTTGCAGGAGGTGGACGCCTACCAAGCTCGTTTAATGAACGCCGTTTCATCCAGCTGTCAAGGACCGCGGACATAGTGCGTGCGTGGCCTCGCCTCGCGTGGCGCCATTTCAAGCGCGGGGGGTTGCACAGTTGGGAGCGCAAAGGAATGTCGAACTCGCAGCACAGGGGTTCCTCGAAGTGCCGAGCGTTTCTAGGCGTCGCATGGGTCGCGGCGCTTGCGACGGTACCCGCATTCGCGCTGGATGAGCGTTTCACCGACGCCGATGGTGATCTCGTGGCCGACACGCCCGCCGAAACCGTCGATCCCCAAACGCTGGTGTTTGCATACACGCCGGGCGAGGACCCGGCGATCTACGGACCGGTCTGGAGCAGCTTCTTGCGCCATGTGGAGAAGGTGACCGGAAAGCGTGTCTGGTTTTTCTCCGTGCAATCCAACACGGCGCAGATCGAGGCGATGCGCGCCGGCCGACTCCACATCGCTGGCTTCGGCACCGGCTCGGTGCCGATTGCGGTGAACTGCGCGGGCTTCGTGCCCTTCGCGATCATGGGCGGAGAAAAAGGGATCCTGGGGTACGAGATGGAGATCATCACCTACCCGGGCAGCGGAATCGAAAAGCCCGCTGACCTGAAGGGACGCAAGCTTGCGTTCACGTCCAAGACGTCGAATTCGGGCTTCAAGGTGCCTTCGGTCCTGCTGCGAGACGAGTTCAAGCTCGAGGCCGGCAAGGATTACATCGCCGTCTTTTCGGGCACGCACGAGAACTCGGTCCTCGGCGTCGCCTACCAGGACTACGACGCGGCGGCAGTCGCGAACGAGGTCATGCACCGGATGATCGGGCGCGGCGTCGTGAGAAAGGATCGGCTCGTGACGGTGTACAAGTCAGAGACGTTCCCGACGGCGGGCTTCGGCACGGTCTACAACCTCCGTCCCGAGCTCGCGACAAAGGTGCGTGAGGCGTTCTTCAGTTTCCCGTGGGCGGGCACCGAGCTCGAGAAGGAGTTTTCCAAGCTCGGGGTGTCCAAGTTCCTCCCGATTACCTACAAGAAGGATTGGGAGATCGTCCGCAAGGTCGATGCTGCAATGAAGGTCAGCTACACGTGCCGATAGCTTCACGATCGAGGAAAAATGAAGCTTCGCCGCGCGTGGGCGTGATCGTCGAGCAGGCCTGACTAGGCCCTATGTGATACGCGACTGCCCAGGCTGATCTTCGGATTTCACGCCGGGGGGAGGAGGTCATTCTGTTCCAGCCTCAGCTTCTTCAGCGCCTCACCGAGGTCCTTGTAGAAGCCACTGTCCGTACCTTCCAACCGCTGTGTCTTGCCCCAAAAGATCTTCAGCGCTTCGATTCCCGCGGGCGTGTTGCCCGCGTCGATGATTGCTTGCTTGACCTGCTCGCGCTCCTTCGCATCCGCGATGCGGACGACGACCGGATCGCTCGGAATCGGCTCTGAACGATCAAGCCGAACCAAGACGTCTTCGGCGTCGCCATAGCCGGGCTGCGTTGCTAGATCCTTGATGACACCGTCGTGGCCCGCACCGACCTCCACCCTCCCTTCGTAAACTGCGACCGCGATTTTCTCGTGCCCCTTCAAGAATTCGATTCGCCCGAAACCGCAGAAGGGATGAATGCCAGCCTTCTCGAGGAGGACGAATGCCGCCATCAAGAAGTTTGAGGTGGAATAGGGGAGGCCGTAACCGATCGACCTACCCGCTGCCTGCTTGAGGTCGCGGATCGCAGTCTTCTTGTGCGTGTAGAGCTGCGAGAAATAAAATTTCCCGGGTGCGCCGTTGATGATCCTTATGGCGACGGCGACCGCCTCCACGTTATCCGTCCGATTCCTCGCAAAGACGAATCCTAAGGGGTTCATCAGCGCGATCTCAGCGCCACCGGTCACAATCTGCTCGATCTGTTTCGGCACCTCGACCGCTGGTAGGACTTGGACTTCCGCGTTGGCCTGTCCGAGCTTCTTGAGTTGGCTCTCGATCTCGTGTGCAAATATTCTGA
>DATFVZ010000228.1:0-2855 GCA_035259785.1 Gemmatimonadales bacterium | reverse complement strand
ACGCCTCGCGGATCCGTCCACGCGCATTGCCGCGCGGGTCGAAAAAGTCATGATTGGCACTGAGGCGGTCGAGCGGATCGAGCTGACGATCGATCGGCTGGAAGCCACGCTGCCGCCGCTGCGCCGGTTCATCCTTCCGGGCGGATCGGCGGCGGGTGCGGCGCTGCATCTGGCGCGAACCGTGTGCCGTCGTGCGGAACGTCGTGTGATTGGCCTTGGGAGCGGAGCCGTCGATCCAATCCTCATCGTCTACCTGAACCGCCTGTCGGATTTGCTGTTCGTGATGGCTCGGGTGGTGAATCAGCGAGCCGGGGTTCCAGAAACCGAGTGGTGACTTCAATCGTCGTCCACTACCAGGAGATTGCGCTGAAAGGGAAGAACCGGCCGTGGTTCCTCGGCCGCCTTGTGCGAAATCTTCGTCGCGCGCTTTCCGACCTCGACATCGTCGACGTTCGTGCGCTCATGGGGCGCATCGAAATCCGGCTTGGACCGGGAACCAGCAGGGAAGCGGCGGGCGAGCGCGTCCGTCGCACGTTCGGGATTGCCAACTTCTCGTTCGCACGACGCACCGTCGTCGACATCGATGCGATCGCGAAGGCGATTCTCGACGATCTCGGCGATCGGACCTACCGCAGCTTTCGCGTCAACGTTCGACGCGCGGACAAACGCTTTCCAATGACGTCACCACAGGTCGAACGCGAGATCGGCGGGCGTATCAAACAGGCGCTCGGCTGGGCGGTGGATCTCGACGATGCGGAACTCACCGTCCACGTCGAGCTGCTGACGGCCGAGGCGTTTTACTCTTTCGGCAAAGAGCGCGGCGCAGGCGGTCTGCCAACAGGGACAGCGGGCCGGGTGACCTGTTTGCTGTCCGGAGGGATCGATTCGCCGGTGGCGGCGCACCGGATGATGAAGCGTGGCTGCGTTGCCAGCTTCGTTCACTTCCACAGCTATCCGATCCTGTCGCGCGCCTCGATGGAGAAGGCACGCGAGCTGGTTCGTCTGCTGACGATGTGGCAGCAGCGATCGAGGTTGTATCTGGTCGCGTTTGGCGACCTTCAGCAGCAGGTCGTGCTTGCCGTACCGGGACCGATGCGCGTGATCGTCTACCGGCGGTTGATGCTCAGGATTGCTGAGAAGATAGCGCTGTCACGCGGTGCGAAAGCGTTGGTCACTGGCGAGGTCGTTGGTCAGGTCGCATCCCAGACGCTCGAGAACCTCCAGGTGATTGGCAGTGTTGCGACATTGCCCGTGTTCCGCCCGTTAATCGGCATGGACAAGGAAGAAATCATGGCCGAGGCGCGCGCGCTCGGCACCTATCCGATCTCGATTGTGCCGGATCAGGATTGCTGTACGCTGTTCACGCCGCGCAATCCGCTCACCCGTGGACGGCTCGCACTCATCGAAGCCGCCGAGCGTGCGCTGCCGATCGACGAGATTGTCAACAAGGCGGCGGCGGACGCCGTCGTGGAAGATTTTGAATTCCCCGCCTCCGCCGTTGTCAGGTCGCTGCGCGACCCGACGGCCAGCACTGGTTGAGCGGTGCGCCGCGCGGACCGCCTGCGGCGAGGCGCGCCGAAGCGGTCGCGCCGCGTCATGACGCCACAGACGCGCGAAGGCGGCCCTGTTGTAGGATCGATCGTTGGAGGTGCGAGGTGGCTGCAGTCAGTGGAGTTGCGACAGGAGAAGCGCTGAGCCGCATCGAGAGCCTGCTTGGCAGTGACGCGTCGTTGTTGACGTATCAGTGCCGCACGATTCCGCGGGACCAACTTCATCTGCCCGGTCCCGACTTCGTCGATCGCGTCGTCTCGTCGTCCGATCGCCCGCCTCGCGTGCTCGGCAATCTGCAGTGGCTGTTTGATTCCGGTCGTCTCGCGCGAACCGGCTACGTCTCGATTCTGCCGGTCGATCAGGGAATCGAGCATTCGGGGGGCGCGTCGTTTGCGCCGAACCCCGCCTACTTCGATCCCGAGAACATCGTGAAGCTCGGTATCGAAGGCGGGTGCAATGCGGTGGCATCCACACTTGGCGTGCTCGGCTCCAGTGCCCGTCGCTACGCGCACAAGATTCCGTTCATCGTGAAGCTGAATCACAACGAGTTCATCTCGTATCCAAACTCGTTCGATCAGATCAAGTTCGGAAGCGTCAAGCAGGCGTGGAACATGGGGGCGGCGGGCGTCGGCGCGACGATTTATTTTGGGTCCGAAGAATCGAAGCGGCAGATTCAGGAAGTGAGCGAGATGTTCGAGCATGCGCATGAGCTCGGCATGTTCACCGTGCTCTGGTGCTACCTGAGGAATGCGGCATTCAAAACCAAGGAAGCCGACTACCACCTTGCGGCGGATCTCACCGGCCAGGCCAACCACCTTGGCGTGACGCTGCAGGCGGACATCATCAAGCAGAAATTGCCCGAGAACAATGGCGGCTACAACGCGCTGAACTTCGGCAAGACCCACAAGGCGGTCTATTCGCAGCTGACGACCGACAATCCCATCGACATGACGCGCTATCAGCTTGTGAATTGTTACATGGGACGATCGCCCCTCATCAACTCCGGCGGCGCCTCGGCAGGTGAGAGCGACTTGAAGGAAGCGGTGCGGACTGCGGTGATTAACAAGCGCGCCGGCGGCGCCGGACTGATCTCGGGCCGTAAGGCGTTCCAACGTCCGATGAAGGAAGGTATCGGTCTACTGAACGCGATTCAGGACGTGTACCTCGCAAAGGAAATTACGGTCGCGTAGAAATTACGGTCGCGTAGAGGCGGACCTTCAGGTCCGCCTTTGCAGGAAATCCTCCAGCGCGTCCTTCGTGCTCCTGAAGGCCAGGTCGCCCCACGGAATGCGCATGGGCTCGAA
>DATFVZ010000227.1:0-16212 GCA_035259785.1 Gemmatimonadales bacterium | reverse complement strand
ACGAACCGGGCGACGGCGGTCCGGGCCGCTTCGTAGGCGTCTGTCGCCTCGACCGCGAGCGCGTAGGCACCGCGATGCACGTTGGCATTGTGGAAGCTGTAATAGTGAACGAGCGCGTCGATGACCTTGCGGGGCTTCTGGCTCGTGGCGGCGTTGTCGAGGTACACGAGCCGCTTCCCGTTCTCATGCCGTTCGAGAATCGGGAAGTCTGCGCGGATCTTTGCGGTGTCGAGCATCAGAAGTCGCCCGCCGACTCGGTAGTCACCGGCTCGGCGCGATTCTCGAGCGCGGCGTGGAGGGCGTGCCAGGCCAGGTTTGCGCACTTGATGCGGCTTGGGAACGCGCGCACTCCCGAGAATGCGGCGAGCTTGCCGGGTGCGTTGGCGCCACCCGCCAGCATCTCACGGAACGCTTGAAACATCGCCTCGGCGGCGGTGATCGATTTTCCCTTCACGGCGTCGGTCATCAGCGACGCCGAGGCTTTCGAGATCGCACACCCCGCGCCCTGCGGCATTTGAAAGCCAATGTCCTTGATCGTATCGTCGGCAACCTGTACGAAGAGATGGATCCTGTCCCCGCAGAGCGGGTTGCTCCCTTCGGCCGTGCGATTGGGCGACTGCAGGCGTTTGAAATTGCGCGGATTGCGATTGTGATCGAGGATCGTCTGCTGGTAGAGCTCGCCGAGGTCGGGGGAGGGCGCGGCCATTACGCCGCCAGACGATCGCGCACGATGTGGTCGAGCTCGGCGCGAAGCGCGACCACGTCCATGCGACCGAGGATCTCCGCGGCGAACCCGTACGTGAGCAGGCGACGCGCATCCGCCTCGGCGATTCCGCGACTGCGCAGGTAGAACAGCGCTCGCGGATCGAGCGGCCCGACCGTTGAGCCGTGCGTGCACTTCACGTCATCGGCGTAGATCTCCAGCTGCGGCTGGCTATCGGCGTGTGCATCGGTCGAGAGCAGCAGATTGTTGTTCGTCTGCTTCGAGTCGGTCTTCTGGGCGCCCGGCCGGACGATGATGCGGCCTGTGAAAACTCCGCGCGACTTTTCGTCGAGCACGCCGTTGAAGTACTCGTGACTCTCGCAGTGATCGGCTGCGTGATCGATGGTCGTATGGTGGTCGGCGTGCTGCTGACCGGCCAGCAGATAGAGGCCGTTGAGGATCAGCGTGCCGCCCGAACCTGCCATCACAGTGCCGATGTCGTGGCGGGCGAGCGCTGCGCCGAATGCCACCGTGTGCAAGTGCACGGTGCTGTCGCGACCCTGATGGGTCTGCGTGGTCGCGACATGATACGCGCGCGCGGCTTCGCGCTGGACGCGGTGGTAGTCCACCCGCGCGCCGTCTCCCACAACGATCTCCGTGACGCTGTTGGTCCAGTACGCGCCCTTGCCAAGCGACGCGTACGTCTCCACGATGCTCGCGCGGGCCTCGCGCTCGAGCACGACGAGATTGCGTGGATGGGTCACGATCGGCTTGTCACCCGTGGCCAGGAAGAGCAGCTGCACCGGCTCGGCGATGTTCGCTCTCGCCGGCACGTGCACAAACGCACCGTCCTTGACGAACGCCGTATTGAGCGCGGAGAAGGGGCGCCCGTCCGTCGCGGCATACTTTCCAAGGTACTGGCGAACCAGATCCTGCCGATGGTGGACGACGTGGGCGAGGCTTTGAACGTCGTCGAAGAACGGCGTCGACAGGGAGCGTTCAAAAAAACCGTCAACGAAGACCAAGCGCGGCCCGGCTTCGAACAACAAGAACGGCCGGATCGCTTCGAGCGTCGGGACCCTGGCGGGAGCCTGCGCCTGCTCGAACGATCCCTCGGCGATCGGCGCGACGCTGGTGAAGCGCCACGCCTCCTGTTTCATGTTCGGAAAGCCGAGCTCGTGAAACCGGGCGATACCGCCTTCACGCAGATCCTTGAGCCAGGCGGGCGCGCGCCCAGCGCCATTGGATGCCCAGGCCCGATACGAACCGACGAGCTGATCTACATGCGCCATCGTCACGACACCATGGCGGCGTCACGAAGCCAGTCGTAGCCTTTTGCCTCGAGTTCCTGGGCCAATTCGGGCCCGCCCGACTTCACGATCCGGCCATCCGCTAGGACATGCACGACGTCCGGGGTGATGTGGTTCAGCAGCCGCTGGTAGTGCGTCACGATCAAGAAAGACCGTTTGGGACCCCGCAGCTGGTTCACCGCGTGGGCCACGGTCTTCAGGGCGTCGATGTCCAGCCCGGAGTCTGTCTCGTCGAGGATCGCGAGTCTGGGCTCGAGGACCGCGAGCTGCAGGATTTCGTTCCGCTTTTTCTCACCGCCCGAGAAGCCCTCGTTGACGGGGCGATTCATCATCGAATCGTCCCAGCCGATGGCCTTGAGCTTCTGCTCGAGCACCTGCAGGAAATCGATTGGATCGAGCTC
Source organism: Gemmatimonadales bacterium (assembly GCA_035259785.1). GTDB lineage: Bacteria > Gemmatimonadota > Gemmatimonadetes > Gemmatimonadales > GWC2-71-9 > 20CM-2-65-7. Next base: position 13,798 of record DATFVZ010000227.1, on the reverse strand, counting down.
CGGCTCGCCCCGGTGTTTGCGGATTGCGTTCAGCGCCGAGCGCAGGAAGTAGGAGTTGGTTATGCCACGGATCTCGACGGGATACTGGAACGCGAGGAAGACGCCATCGCGGGCACGCTCCTCAGGATCCATGTCGAAAAGATCCTTGCCGTCGTACTTCACGCTCCCCGCGCGGACTTCATAGGCCGGATGGCCCGCGAGCACCTGCGCGAGCGTGCTCTTGCCCGATCCGTTTGGCCCCATGATGGCGTGTACTTCGCCGTCGGCGATCGTGAGATCGACGCCCTTGAGGATTTCGTTCCCCGCGACGGCGACGCGCAGTTGCTTGACTTCGAGCAAGGCTTTCTGCTTAGCCAACGCTTCCCTCCAAACTTATCCCGAGCAGCCGCGTCGCTTCGACCGCGAACTCCATCGGCAGTTCCTTGAACACTTCCTTGCAGAATCCGTTGACGATCATCGACACGGCATCCTCCGCAGCGAGGCCGCGCTGGCGCAGGTAGAAGATCTGATCCTCGCCGATCTTCGACGTCGACGCCTCATGCTCCATGATCGCGGTGCTGTTGCGGACGTCGATGTAGGGAAACGTATGCGCGCCGCACTTATCGCCGATGAGCATGGAGTCGCACTGGGAATAATTCCGGGCGCCCTCCGCTCCCTTCATGATCTTCACCAACCCTCGATACGTGTTCTGTCCGCGACCCGCCGAGATGCCCTTCGACACGATCGTCGAGCGCGTGTTCCTGCCCAGGTGAATCATCTTTGTTCCGGTGTCGGCTTGCTGCTTGTGGCTCGTGACGGCAACCGAGTAAAACTCACCGATCGAGTTGTCGCCCTGGAGAATGCAGCCGGGATATTTCCATGTGATCGCCGAGCCTGTTTCGACCTGCGTCCACGAAATCTTTGAATTCACGCCGGCGCACTTGCCGCGCTTGGTGACGAAGTTGTAGATGCCGCCCTTGCCCTCTTCATCGCCCGGATACCAGTTCTGGATGGTCGAGTACTTGATTGTCGCGCGATCGAGCGCGACGAGCTCGACGACCGCCGCGTGCAACTGATTCTCGTCACGCATCGGTGCCGAGCAGCCTTCGAGGTAACTCACGTAACTGCCTTCGTCCGCGATGATCAGGGTGCGCTCGAACTGGCCGGTGGACGACGCGTTGATCCGAAAATAGGTCGACAGCTCGAGCGGGCAGCGCACGCCCTTCGGCACATACACAAATGAGCCGTCGGTGAACACGGCCGAGTTCAACGCGGCGAAGAAATTGTCGTTGATTGGAACGACGGTGCTGAGATACTTCTGCACCAGCTCGGGGTGCTCGCGAATCGCCTGCGAGATCGGCTTGAAGATCACGCCGAATTTGGCGAGCTCGGCCTGGAACGTCGTCGCGACCGAGACACTGTCGAACACGGCGTCGACCGCGACACCCGTGAGCCGCTTCTGCTCATCGATTGGGATCCCGAGCTTCTCGAACGTCTGAATGAGCTTGGGATCGACCTGGTCGAGCGATTCGAGTTTGGGCTTCTGCTTGGGAGCCGCGTAGTAGCTGATCGCCTGGTAGTCGATCGGCCCGTACTTCACGTTCGGCCAATGCGGCTCGTTCATCTTGAGCCAGTTCCGATAGGCCTTCAGCCGCCATTCGAGCATCCAAGCCGGCTCGCCCTTTTTGGCCGAAATCAGGCGGATCACGTCCTCGTTCAAGCCCGGCGGCACGACCTCGGATTCGATGTCGGTGACGAAGCCGTACTTGTACGGTTGCTGGACGTGCGCTTCAATACTGGTCATGCCGCTCCCGGAAGTCATTACCAGACATACTCTTGGCAATCAAACGGCTGTGTAGTTCGGAATCCTAATGGTTTTGTCGGGATTGTCAATGAAAGCCCGTTTAGTAGATGTCTCGATTCCACTCACGGACCAAGCGTTCATAGTCTTCAGGCGTGTTGATCTGATCGATGACTGCTGGGTCGTCTACTGAAACGGCTACGATTTCTCGTTCATGTTGGCGCAAAATGGCCCTCGCCCCATTCCTCGTCGCCGCCGGGCTTTGGACCAGCTCCTCGAATAGGGGCGATCCCCAGATCACCGGGTGACCCCGCTTCCCGCCCAACAACGGCAGGACGATTGAGCCGTTGGTTCGTCGGTGCGCTTCGAGGAGCCGGTCGATTGTGGTCACCCGAACATGCGGAAGGTCGACCGGCCACACGAGAACTGCGGTTGGTTGCACAGGTTGGAGAGCGCGCAACGCCGCTCGCAGAGATGCGATAGGGCCCGTTTCTGGCTCCGGGTTCTCGACAATCATGCATTCGTGGTTTGCCAGAATCGGCCGAATCCGGGGGGCATCCGGACCGAGAACCACAACCCGCGTCTTGACCTCGAGCGCCTCTAGAGCTTCCAGAATGCGAACGACGAACGGGAGTCCGAGGAAATCCAGCAGGGCCTTGGGAGACCCCATCCGGGCCGACCTACCGGCCGCCAGGACGACGCCCGCGAGACTCATAGGGGCTAAGAGACTACGGGCCTAAGAGGCTATATGGCTAGAGGGCAGTTGCACGATGGACAGAAAGGCGCAATTATGGCGCGCCTACATGGCCGTCCGACGCATCCGCCAACTTGGCGACCCGATTCTGAGGGTCCGGTGCACCCCGGTTGAAGATCCCAAGTCACCGGCGGTGCGCCTGCTTTCGGACGATCTCCGAGATACGCTCCGCGTGGCGAAGAAGAAGTACAACATGGGCCGGGCAATGGCGGCACCGCAGATTGGCGCGCCGGTGCGCGTTGTGCTCGTCGAGATCGGCAAGTTCCGCGCGACGATGATCAATCCCGAAATCACGGACGTGGGGTCCGAGGACTTCCACGTCTGGGATGACTGTTTCTCCTTCCCGAACCTTCTGGTTCGCGTCACCCGCGCATATCGCGCTTCGCTTCGTTACACCGACCTCAAGGGCAAGCAGGTCACGATGGAGCTGGAGGGCCCCATGGCCGAGCTGCTGCAGCATGAGCTCGACCATCTGGATGGCATTCTCGCCATCGATCAGCCCAGCGGGCTCGACCCCTATTCCTATCGGGCTGAGTGGGAGAAGCACCACAAGCCTGACGAGCGTTACGGACAGCCACGCCCGCGCGAAGTTTAGTCGGTTACATTCCAAGCCATAGACAGGGGTGCCCTCGGCACGGTGCCGTGGGCTGAGAACACACCCTCAGAACCTGATCCGGTTCGTACCGGCGAAGGGAGCTCCGCATGACCTGCCGCACACAGATGTTCTTCGCTCGTCAGGGCACGATCACACCCGAGATGCAGCGCGTGGCCGAGCGGGAATCGCTCGCCCCCGAGACAATTCGGGACGAAGTGGCGATCGGGCGTCTCATCATTCCCGCGAACGTCAATCACCTCGCGCAACGCCTCGATCCGATGGCGATCGGCAAAGTCGCCAGCGTCAAGATCAACGCGAACATCGGCAACTCGGCCGTCGAGTCGGAGATCGAGGGAGAGCTCGAGAAGCTGCACCACGCCGTGCACTACGGCGCCGACACTGTGATGGACCTCTCGACCGGTGGCAACATCGACGCCATCCGCGAAGCCATCATCGCCGCCTCGCCGGTCCCGATTGGCACCGTCCCGATCTATCAGGCGATCCAGATCGCCGGCGACGTGACCAAGCTGACCGCCGACGACATCCTCGGAAACATCGAGCATCAAGCGCAGCAAGGGGTCGATTACATCACGGTGCACGCGGGGATTCTGCGCGAGCACGTCGGCCTCGCGCTCGGCCGGGTCACCGGCATCGTGAGCCGCGGCGGATCGCTGATGGCGTACTGGATGACGCAGCACGGCAAGCAGAATCCGCTGTATGAGCACTACGACCGGCTGCTCGACATCGTGCGCAAGTACGACGTCACGCTCTCACTCGGTGATGGGCTTCGGCCCGGTTCCATCGCGGATGCGACCGACAAGGCGCAACTCGCTGAGCTAACGGTGCTCGGCGAATTGACCGAGCGCGCGTGGAAGAAGGACGTGCAGGTGATGATCGAGGGCCCGGGACACATCCCGATGCATCAAATCGAAGTGAACGTTCGGCTCGAGAAGGAATTGTGTCGCGAGGCGCCGTTCTACACGCTGGGCCCGCTCGTGACCGACGTCGCCCCGGGCTATGACCATATCACATCCGCGATCGGCGCGGCGATGATCGGTTGGTTCGGTGCCGACATGCTGTGCTACGTCACCCGCAAAGAGCACCTTGGCCTGCCAAACGCCGAAGAGGTGCGCGAGGGTGTGATTGCGTACAAGATCGCGGCGCACGCGGCGAACATCGCGCGCCGCCGGCCAGGCGCGACTGACCGCGACGACGCGCTGTCGCGCGCACGCTATGCGTTCGACTGGAACGAGCAGTTCCGGCTGGCGCTGGATCCCGCGCGGGCGCGCGAGCTGCACGATGAGGCGCTGCCGGCCGAGTACTTCAAGAGCGCGGAGTTCTGCGCGATGTGCGGGCCAAAGTTCTGCTCGATGCACATCACGCGCGAGATCGAGCGCTCGCTGGGGAAACGAGAGCCAGAGAAGAAGGAGCTAGTCCAGCCGCTGCTCCGCTGAGCGCGCATGCGCTTCTAAGCCTTCCGCCCGCCCGAGCCAGGCGGCGTCTTCGACGAGCGGACGCGCAGCCGCGCTGTCGTCAATGCGCAGCCACGTGCGTACCCGAAGAAACGTGTAAACCGATAGCCCGCCCGTAGAGCGCGCCGTTCCGCCTGTCGGCAGCACGTGGTTGGGGCCTGCGCCGTAATCTCCGAGCACCTCGGCCGCCGCGCCGCCGATAAACAACGCCCCGAAGTGTTGGAGCCGCGGCGCGACCGCGGACGCGTTCTCGAGGAAAAGCTCGAGGTGTTCAGGGGCCAGCGCATCGCAGGCGGCAATCCCTTCCTCGATACTCGAGACGACGACCGCGCCGCCATTCTCAAGCGCCTGCCGCGCGACTACTGCAGTCCCGAGCCCGGATAGTTGTCGCGCGAGCTCCGATTCGACGCGATCTGCCAGGTTCGGGTCTGCAGTGACGAGGATCGGCAACGCATCGACATCGTGCTCCGCCTGTGCCAGCAGATCGGCGGCAACGGCAGACGGTGACGCCGAGTGGTCGGCGAAGACGACCAGCTCTGACGGCCCCGCCAGCATGTCGATCGCAACCTGTCCGCTGACGAGCTGCTTTGCTGCGGTGACGTAGCGGTTGCCCGGGCCGACAACGACGTCGCAGGGTGCCAGTTGGCCTGCGCCGAAGGCGAGCGCGGCAATCGCGTGGGCTCCGCCCGCGGCGAGCACCCCATCAGCACCGGCGATCGCAGCAGCCGCGAGTGTCAGCGGCGATGGCTTCGGACTCGCGACCCAGATTTCCTTGACGCCGGCCGTCCGCGCGGTAACCGCAGTCATGAGCACAGACGAGGGCAGCGGGTACCGCCCACCGGGCGTGTAGCACCCGGCGCGCACCATTGGAGCGATCCAATGCCCCGCGCTTCCTCCGGGCACGCTAATGCGCACGGGTCCTAGCGCGCGTTTCTGGGCCTCCGCAAACGTCTGAATCCGACCGGCAACACGCTCGAGGCGTGTCCGGTCGCCCGCGGGCAGGGACTCGAGCGCACGCTGGAGCTCAGGTCGGTCGATGAATAGGCGTCCGCGGGCTGGGATATCGCCGAACCGCTCCGCGTAGTCGCGTAGCGCGGTTTCTCCGTGGGCACGCACTGCTTCCACGATCGGCACCGCGACGGCCATGGCCTCCGGATTCATCGCGGTGCGCCGCGGTCCGACGAGATCGACAACGGAGCAGGGACGCAACAAACGCGCGGTCACGACTTGCGCACCATCGGGCGGCGGTTCACCGCGCGGTGCCGCCGCGCGAGCTCGGCACGGACGTCGGCAAGAGTGCCGCCACCGCGCGCCAAAGCCACCAGTGCCATGTAGAACACGTCGGCGGTTTCGCGTACGACGTCATCCGAGGATTCCGCTTGCGCCAGCTCGTTCGCCTCTTCGCGCAGCTTGTCCGCGAGCAGCGTGCGGTCGGCGACCAGCTTCGCGGTCCCCGATTCGCGCACGGGCCGCGCGATGCGATCGGCGAGCGTCCGCTCCAAATCGAAGAGATCGAACTCCGATGACCAGCACGAGCGCCGATTCAGATGACAGAACCCCGCGCCCTGCTGCCGGACGGTGAAGCGGAGTGCGTCACGATCGCAGTCCAGGTCCACGCGCACGAGCCGCTGGGAATTCCCCGATGTCGCGCCTTTTTCACAGATCGCCTGGCGCGAGCGAGACCAATAGATGCCGCGCCGCTCGCCGACGGCGCGCGCCAGCGATTCGCGCGTACTCCACACCAGACCGAGCGTGCGACCCGATTCGTCACACACGACCGTGGGCCAGATCTCGCCCGACAGCGGCTTGCTGAGAGGCGCCGCTACCGCCTCGCCCAACGCCAGACCGCCGGTGTAGAGCGCCATGCCGACTTGCGCATCCGCGCCGATCTGATCGAGCGCGGCGATTTCCGAGGCGGAGGTGATGCCCCCGGCCGCGGTGACACGCGCGTTGCCGGCAGCCCGGACGACGGCGAGCACTGCATCGAGATCGAAGCCGGCCATCGCGCCTTCTCTCTCGACCTGTGTGAATAGAAAGCCACCAACCAGAGGCGCGAGCGTCTGTACGCGCTCAAGTGCCGGTACTCCGGTTCTTGTTCGCCACCCGTCTACGACTACTTCATTGCGCTCGGCATCCACGGCGGCGATGACGCGCTCGCGGGGCAGCGCGGCGCACAGCTCCGGCGTGGCAGCCGTGCCGATCATGACCTGTGTTGCCCCGGCGTCCATCCAGCGACGCGCCGAGTCGATGTCACGGATGCCGCCGCCGACGCGACAGGGCGCACGTCGCACCAGTTGCCGAATCAATCCGGCGTTCGAGCCACGGCCTAGTGCCGCGTCGAGGTCGACGACGGCCACCTCACCCGCCACGCTGAACTCCTCGAGCCGCTCGAACGGATCGCCACCGTCGAGCACAAACTCCCGGCCATGGCGCAGCTGAACCGCGCGCCCGCCCATGATGTCGATACTGGGAACGATCATTGGCGCACTCGAATTCCGCGGCCGGACAGATCCGCCTTGATGCCGCCCACGGTCTCATCGCCGTCATGGAAGACCGAAGCAGCAAGGACCGCATCGGCGCCCGCGGCGAATGCACCCGCGACATGCTCGCGCGTCCCGACGCCTCCGGATGCGATAACGGGAACCCGCACTGCGTTCGCCACCGCACGGAGCAACGCGATATCGTGCCCCGCGCGCGTGCCGTCACGGTCCCAGCTCGTCAGCAGAATCTCCCCGGCGCCAAGCCGTTCTCCTTCTCGCGCCCACGCGATGGCGTCGTGCAGGGCCACGTCGCGGCCACCTCGAATCAGCACCTCCCACGTTTCGCCGGCTCGGCGCCCATCGATCGCCAACACCACGCACTGACAGCCAAACGCGTCCGCCAGCTCAAAGAGCAAGGCTGGCCGCTCGACGGCAGCGGTATTGATGCTGATCTTGTCGGCGCCGGCAGCGAGCAGCTGGCGGGCATCAGTCACAGAACGGATGCCGCCACCCACCGTCAGGGGAATGCGAAGCGCGGCTCGCACGCGTCGCACAGTCTCCACCTGCGTCGCGCGTTCCATCGCGGACGCCGCAACATCGAGAATCACGATTTCGTCGGCACCCTGCGCTTCGTAGCGCGCGGCCTGCTCGGCCGGATCGCCCGCGTCGCGAAGGTTCTGGAACTGGATCCCCTTCACCACGCGTCCGTCTTTCACATCGAGGCAGGGAATCAGACGGCGTCGCAAGCCGGGCATGCGTGATTGGCTGACCGCGGGCTGAGCCCGCCCCGGCCGACGATCGAGCCATCGCTCCAGCAATTCTGCGCCCCAGGCACCGGAGAGCTCGGGATGGAACTGGGAGGCGAGGATCGGCCCGCGCTCGAGCGCTGCGATGAACGGAACACCGTGCGTGGCCCACGCGCTCGACCATCCTTCGGGCCTTTCCCGCAACGCGTAGGAATTCGCGAACGCGGCGAACCCGCTCGTGACGAATCGAGCATTCGGATCGGCCTCCACCTGATTCCAGCCCAGGTGTGGGACTCGCACGTCGCTCGGCAGCCGGCGGCACGTCCCCGCGATGACGCCGAGTCCCGGAACCCCCGGCGCTTCTTCGCTTGCATCACAGAGCATTTGCATGCCCAGACAGATGGCGAGGAGCGGGGTGTCACGCGACACGGCATCGCGGATGGCGTCATCGAGGCCGTTCTGCCCGAGAGCCGCCATGCCGGCGCCAAACGCACCGACACCCGGGACTACGATCCGTGCGCTGTTGTGAACCACTCGGGCATCGTTCGTTATGACTGGCCTCATGCCCAACCGCTGAAATGCGCCTGCGATCGACGCGAGGTTCGCGATTCCGGAATTCACAATCACGAGATCACTCACGGCGCGCTCCCTCGAGCGTGCCTTTGGTCGACGGCACATCATCGAAGCCTGATGGCGCTACGGCTTGGCGCAGCGCCAGCGCGGTCGCCTTGAAGGCGGCTTCAGCGCGATGGTGGTCGTTCTCGCCTTTTAGCATATCCACATGGAGCGTGATTCGGGCGGCTGTCGCGAACGACCGGAGCACGTGCGGGATGTTCTCGCACGCGAGTTCACCGACCCGTTCGCGCTGCAATCCGAGATCGATCGCTGCAAATGGCCTTCCCGACAGATCCACAACGGCGCGTGCCAGGGCCTCGTCGAGGGGTGCGAGGGCCCAGCCAAAGCGATTGACGCCACGCCGTTCTCCGAGTGCCCGGTCGATCGCCTCGCCGAGCGCGAGCCCACAGTCCTCAGCGGTGTGATGATCATCGACGTGGAGGTCGCCTTCGCACGTGAGCTTCAGGTCGAACCGGGCATGGCGACCCAACGCGTCGAGGAGGTGATCGAGGAATCCGATCCCGGTCTTGATTGTCGTCGTTCCGGTCCCGTCGAGATCCAGAACCAGACGGATCGACGTTTCGCGCGTGGTGCGTGTGACGGTGGCGGTGCGAGCACTCATGGCAGCAACTCCTCGAGATCGGCGATCTTGTCGAGCACGCCGGCAGCCCCGGCATTGTTGAGCGCAATCGTAGTGGCAGCGAGATCGTCGCCCGGAGCGACGATGCCGAGCGGCACCACTGACGCGCCCGCCGCCGCGCGGATGTCATCGGGTGTGTTTCCCACCATCCAGGCGCGCCGTACTCCCAGGCGCGCGCGAGCGAGCCGCACTGGAGCGGGATCCGGCTTGCGCGGAGCGTCCTCCATGCAGATTACCGTTCGGAACAGCCCCGTTAACCCGGCTCGATCAAGGAACCAGCGCGCTTCTTCGCGGGGGCGCCCAGTCACGACGCCCAGCGATAGCCGTTGAGCCAGGCTCTCGAGCACGGTGCGCGGCACGATCGCACGTTCCCGAACACGCAGTCCCGGCGCCCCAGCTGTGCCCAAGTAGCGGGTTTGGTAGTTGGTGGTGACGGACGCGAGATCCACGTCAGCACCGCGCGCGGCAATCAGCCGCTGTGTCACGATCCAGTCATTCGCCGCATCGCCCGAGCGCAGTGCCCGCTCGATGTCGTCCATCGTGACGGTCACACCGTAACTCGCCGCGGTCGCGATCATCGCCGCGCGCTGAGACTCACGGACATCGGCGAGCACACCGTCCAGATCGAAGATGATTGCTTGCGGCGCGAGTACCGTGTCGAGCGCGTTGGTGAGCCGCTGGAAACCCGTGGCATCACCTGGCAGCGTGATGCGCAGCGCAGTGGTGATTCCAGGGCGACCCGTGAATTCGCGCACTAACACCCCAAGTGCGGCAACGCCGGAGGCGCAGAATCGAGCACGGGAGCTGCATTCGACAAAGACGAAATTCGACTGCGACCGACGAGGGACAAGGCCGCGCGCAGCCAGCTGCCGGGTGAGCAATTCGCGCTCTTCACGCACTCGCGTCACGTGAGTGGCGAGCGCTGCGGTGCCGCGCAGAAGTTGCCGCGCCGCAAGCGCGACCGATGGGCCGGCCACGGGATAAGGGCCGCCAGCCGCGCGTAACACCGCGATGATCTCCGGATTTCCTATGCCGTAGCCCACGCGGCATCCTGCGAGGCCCCACGCCTTGGAAAAGGTGCGGGCCACAACGACGTTGGGCAGATCGAGCACGGCTTCCGTGAGATCATCGTCGGCGTACTCCACGTAGGCGTGATCGAGTAAAACGAGCGCGTCGGGCGCGGCGGCCGCGATGCGTTGGACGTCCGCGAGCGTCGCCACACCACCCGTGGGATTGTTGGGCGACACAATCGCAATCACCGTGGTCCGCTCATTGATGCGCTCGAGAAATCCCTCGGTGGGAAAGGCATCGCCGGGCCATGGGACCCGCACCAGCTCGCCGCCCGCCAGCGCTGCGTACTGGTCGAGCATTTCAAAGCTCGGATCTGGAAGCAGCATCGTCCGGCCCGGAGCGAGATACGCTCGGCAGATTCGGTCGATCACTTCGTCCGCGCCGGCCGCAATGACGAAGCGCTCCGGCGCGATCTTCCACCGCGCCGCGAGGAGTGATGTCAACTCGGCTACATCGGGATAGCGACGGAGCAGCTCCGGATCCGCCTGCGCGAGCTCAGCGAGCACATCCCTGGATGGCAGTAACCCCTCGTTGCGATCGAGGCGCAGCACATCGGCCGCTGGGTGTCCTGGCTCTGCGTACGCCGACGTGGGATCGATCCACGAGCGTGGTCCGCGCGAGACCCTCGTTGGCCGGATGGTGGTCATGGGACGATCTGGGAGAAGGTGGAGACGACGACGTCGGTGCCGCCGGCGGCTTTCACCGCCGGAATCACCTGGGGCAGCAGCTCGCGTGGCACAGCGGCTTTCACTGCGTAGCCGCCGTTGCCGAACAAGGGAGCGACGGTGGCCTGACGCATCGACGGCAGCACCGCCACGACCGCGTCGAGACACGCCGCTGACGCATTTACTTCCAGCATCACCCGGCGCCGGGCCTCGAGCACCGAGTTGATCAACAGCACCAGATCGTCGATGTACCGGCGTCGCGCCGGGTCATCGAGCGCCCTGCGATGCGCGTACAAGCGCGTGGACGAGCGCATCAGCACATCGACAACAATCAGACCATTGGCCTCGAGCGTCGCGCCGGTCGCCGTGTTGTCGATGATGACATCGGCATCCTCGGGTGGGAAAACCTCGGTCGCACCATAGGACCTGACGAATTCGGCGCAGACGCCGTTGGCGAGGATCCAGCCGCGCGCGAGTCGCTCGTACTCCGACGCGACGACGAGGCGCCGTTCCGGCACGCGTGGCAGCCGCCCGGCGTCCAACAATCCCGCTGGCGCGGCCGCCACGAGCTGCACCGGATCGAGCCCCGTATCGAGCAGCTCCACCACGTCTGCCTTCAGCTCGGCCACCCAATCGGCACCGGCGAAGCCAACGTCACGGCTGCCGAGGGCGAGCATTTCTACGACGTTCTGTGGTTTGAGCAGCTTCGCTTCGACGCCTGGAAGGGAGACGTCGGGCCGGTAGCCTCGCGCGCTCGGGCGTACGCGGATGCCGGCGTCGGCGAGCAGGGTCAGCACGCCCTGTTCCATGCGACCCTTGGGAAGACCTAGACGAAATGAGACCATCTGTCAGACTCCGTGGTTGCCGCACCGGAGCCCGCCGAGGTGCACGAACGTCGCCTAAAAAGCACGACGCCGGCCCTCGGGGGGCCGGCGTCGGTGATTCAGACTGCTATGCGCCTCCGGCTATCCCCCGAGAACCGAGTGACCGTGGCGATGGAAAGGCGTGGACATAGATCGTGATATACCTGCGTAGCAAAACGGCGTCAAGGTTTGGGGCCTTCCGTGCCGTTCAAGTCCGCAATCGCGCGGTCGATCATCCGGCGATGGTCGTCGTCGGACGCCTGTGGCCGAAGCGCGCGCAGCGCCGCGAGATGCGCCGTCTTGAGCGCCGAGTCCGATGGGACAGGGATGTCCGGCCGAACGCCAACGCGCTCCCAATTCGTCTTGGTAATGGGGTTAATGGCTCGACCCCGTGGTACCCAAACGGCGAAGTGGTCGGTGACGCGCTGGATCCCGCCGGGGTGCGCGCCGCCGCCCGTCGTATCCCCCACGATGGTCGCGCGCTTTCGCGTCTGCAGGTTGTACGTGAATTCCTCGGCACCTGAAAACGTGCTCCGGCTCGTCAGCACATAGACCGGCTTGTCGGGCCCATAGCGCGTGCCGCGCACTTCCCGCGAAGTATAGAAGTCATCGGTCCGGTTGCCCTCACGCCAGTAGAGCGAATTGAGATGCACCGGTTCCGGGCCAAACAGATAGCTCGACACCTGCGCAACCATGAACGGTGAGCCGCCGCCATTGCGCCGCACGTCGATGATGAGGGCGTCAACATTGCTCAGAAACGTGAACGCGGCCGCCGCGACCGCCGACACCTCGCTCGTATCGAAACCAAAGCTTCTGAGCTCAAGATACCCCACGTTTCCCGGCAGCCGTTCGACACGCTCGAATCCCGCGTTGAGCCGCTGCGCGAACCGGTGTTGCTGCGCGCGCTCGGCGGAATCGGGACCGGCATTTTTGTCATTGGCTACAGGCAGCGTCTGCGCGGAATGGCGGACGCGCAGATGGCGATCGCGACTCACGCCTTGGAGGTGCGCCGTGAGCGATTCTGCCAACGCTCGTCCGCTGGTGATCCGGTCATACTCGCCGCGCCGTTGCCGCGCGCGGATGGCCTTTTCCATCGCCAAGGCGGTATCGGGAAAGACGTAGGATTGCTTGAGCTTGTCGAGCACGCCGTCGATGACGGCACGGCGCTCGGCGGCATCAATGGTGCGATCAGGCTGATCTGGAGCCTGGGCAACGAGTGGAACGGCGATGAGCAAGGCGGCAACTGCGAGGACATGACGATGCAAGGGCGGCTCCGGATTGGTCCAACTGTACAGACGCGCAAGACACGCGGGGGGTTGCATCAGGGTTTGATGAAGAACTCGTAGGGCGCCTGCCCCAGGCTCAATCCTGGATCGTATCCTTGCACGCGAATGACCACGTTCCCACTCGCGGGGACGGTGAAGGTGAACCACTGTATGAAACCCGCTGCCCCCGACAGTGCCTGCCCACCGCCCCCGAGCACGGCCCGGGTGGCGGGATCGAGCGCCCGGAGCTGGAATAGCGAACCAGCCGGCGTCGGCGCCGTTGTCAAACGGAACCACACCGTCAGGGGCTGCCCCGGTGTAGCCGACAGCGTGAACTCATCGATGTCCCCAGCAGGGACGATCGCTTCGCCGCGCACCGTATCGCCGACGCTGTAGCTGGCCGGCGCGTTCTCGGGCAGAATGTTGACAGGAATCACTCGGAACTTGTATGAGCCGGTAAATCGGTAGACGCCGTCGCAGGTCGAGTCAAGGCACTCCCGAAACGCCACCGATGGCCGCTCGAAGACGGCGACCTTGAGAGAACCTCCAGCGGGAATGGTGACGTCCGGAATGAGCCGCGTACCTTGCCCAACTTCGGTCGCCAGACTGTCGCCTGTCGCAGGATCCAATACCAGCATCGACGGTACGGATGTCGTAAAGGTAGACTGGAACGCCAGAGCCACGTGCTGACCAGGCGTTCCGGTGACCGTGTACTCGTCCCAGTCTCCCAGATAGTCGACCTGCTCCGCGACGACCGAGTCCCCGGGCGCGATCGCTGGAGTTGTATGCTCAGGGCCAGTTTCCGTGCGCGTCACGGCAAACCGATACCCTTTCGAGACGAGCGGCATCGTC
>DATFVZ010000226.1:0-2922 GCA_035259785.1 Gemmatimonadales bacterium | reverse complement strand
CTCTCTTCCTTCCGCCGATCACGGACTTGCGTCGCGGCCTGCCGATGCTCCTCGGCGGGCTCTGCGCCGGTGCCGGTGGTGGTGACGCTTGCGCGTCGAGTGAGGCGCTCCACGGCGTTCAGCTTGTGCGCCGGCGACAAGTGCGCGTAGCGCTGCGTCATCGCGATCGTCTTGTGGCCCATGAGCTCCTTCACGGTCATGAGATCGACCCCCGCCATGACCAGCCGGCTCGCAAAGGTGTGGCGAAGGTCGTGCCAGCGAAAGTTCTCAATCCCCGCCGCGCTCGACCGCTGACCCGAAGACGCGGTTCATATAGTTCGTCACGTTGAGCGCCGTCTTACCCTTCAGACCCGGGAAGACCCACAGGCTCTTGAGACGGCTTCGGAGGCTTCGCAGTACACCCCGGAGCTCCTCGTTCATCGGCACGTGATAGGTCTCGCCGAACTTTGAACCCCGCGCGGTCACGATCCCTCTCTCGAAGTTCACGTCCCTCCAGGCTTGCGGCTTCTTCTCGTCGGCCAGCGCTCGAGCCCGACCTCGCCGGGGGTCCTCAGCTCGGGAATCCGGCGCACGCCGGACGGATCACAAGTGGCGTGGTTCCGCGAGCCGGACGGCGATCCGCTTTCGCTCGCGCAGCACGCAGAACTACCTACGCGCGGTCACTAACACCACCGCGCCCGCGGCAACCAGCGCAGCGCCGATGACGCTGGCTGGCGATAGTTCGCGGCTGCCTGGCCCGATGCGCAACGCATCGAGCGTTATCGAAGCAAGCACCTGAACCGAGATCAGCCCGATCGTCGGCGCCGCGGCGCCGGCGCGGCCGTATCCGAACACCATGCAGAAGACGACGAACGTGCCGAGCAGTCCAGGCAGAAGGAACCACGCCTCCCACGTCGAGGCCACGTTGCCCACGAGCGCGGTGCCGCTCGTTGCTAGATTCAGCGAAAGCAGCAACGCGAGCCCGACCAACGTGTTGAGCAGCAGCACCGCAGGAAACGCGAGCCCGCGTGCGGCAATGGCCGACAGGATGAGGTTCTGCACCGCTAGCGCGATGCCGCCGACGAATGCGAGCGCGCGAGCGCGTTCATGCGGGTCGCGGTGCGCCCGGTGGCTCGAGAAAGCGCTGCATGAAGACTAGGTCGAGCCAGCGCCCGAACTTGTGCCCGACTTCGCGAAAGTGCGCCACCTGCTGGAAGCCGAGCCGTGCGTGCATGTGCAGGGAGGCTTGGTTGGCCGCGTCGATGCCGCCGATCATCACGTGCTTGCCCATGGCGCTCGCGAGCGGAAACAGCGCCGCCACGAGGCGCGGCCCGATGCCCTGCCCGCGGCAATCGGCGCGCACGTGCACCGAGTGCTCGACCGAATAGCGATACCCGGGCCAGGCGCCGCGGAACTCGGCGAACGAAGAAAAGCCCAGCACCGCACCATCGCGCTCCGCGACGAGCACCGGAAAACCTGCCGCGCGGCGGGTTTCGAACCACGCGGTTCGTTCTGCGAGCGAAGTGGCGTCGAAGTAGTAGACCGCGGTGGAGGTAGCGATCACGTCGTTGAAGATGGCCGTCACCGCCGCCAGGTCGGCGTCCGTGGCGGGACGGATGGCGCAACTCGTTTGCATGCGGGCCATAGTCCACTATAGTGGACTCATGTCAAGGAAAGTGAACAGCGATCCAACCCCGCTCATCGCCGCGCGCTTGCGCGAGAAGCGCGCCAGGCGCGGGTGGACGCTCGACGAGCTGGCGCGGCGCGCCGCCGTCTCGAAGGCGATGCTGAGCAAACTCGAGCGTGGCGAGTCCAGCCCCACCGCCGCGCTGCTCGGGCGCATTTGCGGCGCGTACGGATTGACGATGAGCACGCTAGTTGCGCTGCCCGGCGAACAAAGCGGGCGGCTGGTCAGGCGCTCGGAGCAACCCGTCTGGCACGATCCGCAGTCGCACTATCTGCGGCGTCAGGTCTCTCCGCTGTCGGAGATGCCGCTGCAACTGGTCGAGGTCGACCTTCCGCCTGGCGCCGAAGTTGTGTTCCCCGCCTCAGCCTACGCATTCATCCGCCAGCTGATCTGGGTGCTGGCGGGGCGGCTGGAGTTCGTCGAGGGCAATGTGGTTCATCGCCTCGATCGTGGTGATTGCCTCGAGCTCGGTGCCCCGGCCGACTGCGTGTTTCGCAATCGGGGTCGAGGCGCGTGTCGCTATCTCGTGGCGCTCACGCGGAGGTAACTAGGACAACCCGATGATGCGTCCGTGCTGGTCGACGTGGATCGCAGACGCTTCTTTCGGCAGGCCCGCCGTTGTGCGAATCTCGCCGCACACCAGCACCACGAAGCCTGCGCCAGCGGACAGGCGCAGCTCGCGGATGTTGGGTACGTGGCCGCTCGGCGTACCGAGCAGCCGAAACTGGACGTCAGAGGCATCGCAGGAGAAACTACTGCAATCGCGTAGCCGCTGTGGTGGCGATGTGCGTCCGAAATTTCACCACTTGACCGGAACTACCGCCCCCCGAGGCGTCAGGCCGGGAAGATCGCTCGGCCGGCCTCGATCTCGCCGAAGAACCACTTGTGAAAGCCGCGCGAGAGCAGCCATTCGATGCGGTCGCCACGCCAGAAGATGCGGCGACGCTCATGGGTATTGTCCTTGAGCATCTTCAGGAAGGCGACGGTACGCTTTCGGTCGGCAACGAACACCGAGCGGGAAGCGCGGGAGATCGCCTCGTGACGGCCCATCAGGGCCAAGAGGTGCGTGAATGATAACGTACTATCATAGCTACCTCTCGCCGTATGCTCGCCGTGTGCTGATCGTGCTCGAGGAAAAACGCTTGAAGCACGAACGCCGGAAGGTCGTCTACGCCCGAGAATTCGAGGGCCTCGTCGCAATCAACCCCTGCCTCCTCCTGCCGGTCTACATCGACGAGGAGGTCCACCTCTGGGGC
>DATFVZ010000225.1:0-12130 GCA_035259785.1 Gemmatimonadales bacterium | reverse complement strand
AATCGCCGTGGTCCCCGCCGCTCTGGTCGGCGCCAAGCACCGAACATCGCCGACGAGCTGAAGCGCGGTCAGACCAAGCTCGTTCAAGTCATCAAGGAAGCGATCGGCACCAAGGGACCGCGCGTCACCGCGCAGGTTTCGCTCGCGGGCCGGTTTCTGGTCTACATGCCGTTCGCGTCGAAAGTCGGGGTCTCCCGTAAAATCGAAGCTCGCGACCAGCGCGCCAAGCTGCGCGAGATGGTCACCAAGCTCGTCCCGAAAGACGAGGGCGGCTGGATTATCCGTACGGTGGCCGATGACCTCACCGAAGCGAGCTGCAAACGCGAAATCGATCACCTGCTTGGGCTCTGGAAGAAGATCAAGCGCAAAGCGTCGTCCGGCCGCGCCCCGCAGCTCGTGCAGCGCGAGACCAGCCTCACCAGAGGGATCGTTCGAGACCTGTTGTCCGACAAGGTCGACCTGCTGCTCGTCGACTCCAAGCTGCTCTACAACGAGATCGAGCAGTATCTGAAACAAATCGATCCCGAGCTGCTCCCCAAAGTGAGGCAGTACCAGGACGAAGCTCCGTTGTTCGACGCGTATGACATCGAGGCTGAGATTCGGAACCTGTTTAAGCAGCGGGTCGATCTCCCGACCGGCGGGTACCTGATCATCCAGCCGACCGAGGCGCTCATCTCGATCGATGTGAACACGGGTCGCTATACGGGCAAGCGGGATCCCGAAAGCACGATCCTTCGCACCAATATTGAAGCGGCGCGCGAAGTCGCGCGCCAGATTCGCCTGCGCGATATCGGCGGCATCATCGTCGTCGATTTCATCGACATGGAAACGAAATCGAACCGTGACAAGGTGCTGCAGGAGTTGCGCACGCACTTGGGGCGCGACCGGGCGCGTACACGCGCGTTCGCCGTCTCGGAGCTGGGCCTGGTCGAGATGACGCGCCAGCGGGTCCGGCCCTCACTGTGGCAGTCCATGACCACCGAATGCCCGACCTGTACGGGTACGGGCCGAGTATTCCGGCCTGAGGTCGTGGTGCGCCGCATGGAGCGCTCGCTCAAACGCGCCGGGGCGGACCATAAGGAACGGCAGCTGTCGGTCCGCCTGCATCCGGAAGTCGCGCTCTACCTGGTGGAGCAGGAGCCCAACTTCCTGCGGCAACTGGAGAAGCAGACAGGCCTCGAGCTCGAAGTGCGGGACGATCCCATGATGCGGCTCGACGAATTCCGCATGATGGCTCGGCCGGCAGGTCGGGATGTGACCGAGCAATATGCTGTCGCTTGACTAAGCCCAAGTGTCCATTTAGGTTCCGCGCCCTATGTCATACGCGATATTCACCACGGGCGGCCGCCAGTTCCGCGCCGAGCCCGGAGTCACGATCAAGGTCCCGCTGCTCGATGCGAAGCCGGGGGATGAAGTGTCGTTCGAGGACGTCCTCGTTGCGAGCGACGGCAAGAACATTCAGACGGGCGCGCCGATGGTGAAAGGCGCCAAGGTGACGGCTGAAGTCGTGCGGCACGGCAAGGACAAGAAGATCCGGATATTCCGGTTTGCCCGGCGTACCGGCTACCGGCGTCACGGTGGGCACCGGCAGGATTTTACGGAAATCAAGATCGCCGACGTGACGGTCGGCTGAGGATCGTATGGCTCATAAGAAGGGTGTCGGCTCATCGCGCAACGGGCGCGACTCGAATCCGAAGTACCTCGGCGTCAAGCGCTTCGGCGGGGAATTCGTGACCGCGGGCAGCATCATCGTGCGCCAGCGGGGCACAAAATTTCATCCGGGCCGCAACGTTCGCCGCGCGTCGGACGACTCACTGTTCACGACTGTCGACGGGCAGGTCAAATTCGAGCATAAGAGCAAGAAGCGGATGCAGGTGAGTGTGTATCCGATGACGGAGCCGGCGAAGAACTAGCGGTAGGGAACGGTACGGGGGCGGTAGGAGGCGGTTGGGGATGGTACCCAATCGCCTTTTTCATTACCGCCGTGTATAACAGATACATGCGCGTGCTGGCCGTCAGTGTCCTCGCCGCCGCCGTCGTCGGCTGCAATCCCTTCGCGATGTGGGGCAATGCTACTACTAAGCGCGACGTTGCCGAGAAAGCCACGGCGCGGTTTCACGCCATGATCGACTCCGCGCAGTTCGAGGCCATCTGGAACGAGGCCGACCTCGATCTGCAGAACTCCGGCCCACAGGAAGACGCGATCGCGCTCTTTCGCATGGTCAATCGCCGCTTCGGTCAGGTGCAGGGTACTGACCTGAAGAGCTGGAACGTCAACTTCTCGACCAGCGAAGGCACACTCGTGCGTCTTGTCTATCGCACCGGGTTTGCACGAGACAGCGCAACGGAGACGTTCGTCTGGCGAATCCGCGACAATAAGCCGGCGCTACTCAACTACAACATCAACTCGCCGGCACTGCTGCGGGCGATGGTAGAGAAGAGCTCACAGTAGAGAAAAGGGGTAAAGGGCGGTAAAGGGGCGATAGGTGTCGGTACGGTGAAGGGGCGGCGACATCAGATCGCCGCCCCTTTTTTTTCCTTAGTATTTCGGCGGAAGTGTCTTGTAACGCTCGAGTAACTCGGTCTGCCTGCTTCTGAGCGGAATCTCTCGGCCCCGTATGAAAACGTGCTCGACTCCCGTCGAGAACTCGAATGGGTCTCCGCTCCACACCACGAGGTTCGCAACCTTCCCCGCCTCGATCGAGCCGTACCGATCCGCCACGCCAAAGACCTCAGCCGGCGTCAACGTCACCGCCCGCAAGGCCTGGTCCCACGTCATCCCCGTCGCCACCGCGTTGCCGGCCTGCTGGCGGAGATTGCGCGTGTTCTCCGTCGCCGTCTCGAGTAGGGCGACTTTGACGCCGCCTTTGGCCAGCATCGCTGCGTTTTCGTAGCGAATCCCGAGCGCGTCGAAGCTCGGGAGATTCGCGAGTGGCTCGACCAGCACGGGCACTCCCGCCGCCGCGATCTCGCTCGGGATCATCCACCCCTCAGCGGCGCCGCCGAGGATCATTTTCAGCTTGTATTCGCGTCCGATTCGCAGCGCGGTTTCGATATCGCTGCGCCGATTCGCGACCACGATCATCGGAAGCTGCCCGCGCAGCACGGGCAACAAAGCCTCGAGGTCCGCCGCGCTGGCCGCGAGCGGCTCATTCTGCGCCCGCTGATACGACGCGCGCCGCGAATACTCGAGCGCGTCGCTGAATACGCGCCGCAGTCGCTGCGCGACACCGGCGCGCGACCCGCCGCCGGCCTCTTTCGCCCCTTCGCTTAAGTCGGCAACCATCGCCGCCGGCGCCTTGACGCGCATCGCTTCGATGGTATTGCCGTCGAGATCGATCAACGCCGCCTGGCCCCAGATCAGGCCTCCGTTGGGCACCGCGAGCGTGGTGGTCACGCCCTCGATCCGGTTGACGCCAATGAGCGTCGACGCGGGGTTGATCCCCTCCAGCACATTGAAGGCCGCCGCGATGTCGTTGCCGCGCAGCGTCGATTCGTTGGTGTTCTGCACGGAGCTGATCTCGCGCAATCCCATCTGCCCAGTGCCGTTGATGAGCCCCGGAGTGACCCACTTTCCGGATGCATCGATGCGCGTCGCTCCACTCGGCACCGCGACGTTGGCCCCCACCGCGGCGATCCGGCCGTCGCGGATGATGACCGTGGCATTCTCGATCTTTGGACCCGACACCGGGTACACCGTGCCGCCCGTGATCGCGATCGTTTGCGCAAGCAGGAAGGCAATCATGGCTCCTGCCCCAGCGTGAAATCGGTCTTGGGTTGATGCGCGGGGTCATTGCGATCGTAGACGAGCCATCCGTCGTTATAAACCCGCAGCGCGCGCGCATACACGGACAGCGGATCGGCAGACCACACGACGACGTCCGCCATCTTGCCGGCCTCGAGGGTCCCCACGATCGAATCGAGACCCAATGCCCAGGCCGGATTCGCGGTGAACCAGCGCAGCGCCTGATCGCGCGTTACGGGGATGCCGGCCCGGCGGCCGTGATACATCGCCTTGGCCGCCTCCTGATTCAGCCGCTGGATACCGCCCGCATCGTCTGAATGGATGATCGCGCGGGCGCCCGCTTGCTGAAGCAGCGCCGCATTCTCGTAGATGCCGTCCATCGCTTCTTCCTTGAAGCCCCACCAGTCGGCCCAGACCGAGGCGGCCGTGCTGTCGCGCGCGAGCACGTCGGCGATCTTGTACGCCTCCACCGCGTGATGGAACGAGCGGATCTTGAAACCGAACTCGCGCGCCAAGTCCAGCATCTGGACCATCTCGTCAGCGCGATAGCAGTGGTTTTGGACGTAGATGTTGCCGCGGAGCACTTCAGCCAGCGTCTCGTTGCGCAGGTTGCGTTCGGGCGGATCACCCTGGTGATCCTTGTTCCACTTGTCCCAGCGGCGGCGATAGCTTTGCGCCGCGATGAACGCCTCGCGATAGCCGGCCATGTTGCCCATCCGTGTCGACGGACCGCCTCGCTGGCCGTAGACGCGCTTCGGATTCTCGCCACACGCCATCTTCAGGCCATAGCGTGCGCCAGGGAACTTCATTTCCTGTACCGAGCGCCCCGGAATCAGCTTCAACACCGCGCTCCGCCCACCGATCAGGTTCGCCGAGCCGGGGAGCGCCTGAATCGTCGTCACGCCGCCGGCGATGGCGAGGGGAATCTGGGGATCCTGCGGCCAGAACGAATGCTCCGCCCATACCTCCGCCGTCACTGGTCTCGTCGCCTCGTTGCCGTCCGACTCAGCGAACGTTCCCGGTGCTGCGTACACGCCGATATGTGAGTGGGTATCGATCACGCCCGGCGTCACCCACTTGCCCGTCCCGTCAACCACCGTCGCGTCGCTCGGCGCTTCGACCGTGGTGCCCACGGACACGATCCGACCGTCGCGGAGCAGAATCGAGCCGCCCTGAATCTCCTGACCGGTCGCAGTCATGATCGTCGCGTTCCGGATCAGCACCGGCGGATTGGGATGCCGCTGATACGTGGACGGATACTGGGGACCAATGCCACCGCTCGTGTCCTGAGCGGTGGACTGCGGCGCCCCCGCCGTACGGGAGGGCGACGTTTGGCTGGGACGGGCTCCTCCTGAAGCGCACGCCGTGGCGAGCAGCAGGAATCCCAGCACGGCCGACAGCTGTCGCATGCAGGATCTCCTATTTCACGAGTTCAAATACCACCGGCGCGCCAGTAGGAGCGATCCGAATCAGTCGCCGCGGCGCCTGCTGGGTTACATGCATCACCATAGGCAATTGCAGTCCAGAGAGGTCGAGTCGAAACGCGGGGAAGGTGCCCGCGGGCACTTGAATCTGCTCGATCCCCGCCACCTTCACCGTCACGACCTTCGTGGTTCCCTCGCCGGACGAGAAGACGTTGAGATTGAACGTCTTTCCCTCGGCAAGCGGTAGCGCCGGCAGAACTACCGACAGCGCGTTGTCGTCGATCGTGCCCGGGGCGAGCGTCGTGTCGACCGTTATCGATCTCGGCGTGCCGTTGGGTTGCGGGGCCATCGCCGAACCTCTCACGCGCGCGCCGGTGTAGTCGAGTTGTGTTGTGGTCTTCTGCCCCTGAACCGTACCCGTTTGCTCGGCCCGGCGCATCGTCAAATCCGCATTGAGTACAACCACTGAACGTTGCTGCAGGCCGGCCATCGGGATCGCCAGTGATTCGGTGTAGACGATCGAGTCGCCCGCGAGCTCGATGCTCGAGACCTGATTTCCCGCCGCTGTGCCTTGGATCAGCGCCTGCATGCTGTCGCGATGAGCGACGATCTGGCTCCGATCGAGCGCGACTGCCGCCCCTTTCGGATCGAGGTCGGCCGGATCCAGCGCCGTGCCCTCGATGTCGACGAGCCGCACGGGCGCAATCTTCTTAAGTCTCTCGTAAAGTGCTTTCGCGTCGCCCACGACGACGATCGTGAGGGCGTCGCGCCGGTAGGTACGCTGGGCGGCAGCCCGCGCGCGCGCGGGTGTCACGTTGTTCAGACGGGCGCGATAGCGCTGCAGGTAGTCCGTGCCGAGTCCGAGCAGCTTCGCGGTGGTGACCACCTGCGCCACTTGGCGCGGCGTCTCGATGGTAAGCGGGAATGAGCCCACCAGGAATCCCTTCGCGGCGCTCAGCTCGCTGTCCGCGACTACCTCCGTGCGGATTCGGTCGACCTGATGCAACAACTCGACAAGCGCGCTGTCGCTCACTTCGGTGCGGCCTTCAAACGTCGCGTTCCAGTGGCCCAGTCCGCGGTAGCGCCGCAGCGCGGCATAGGAGCCATAGGTCCAGCTTTTCTGCTCGCGCAGGATGGAGAACAGCCGAGAATCAGAGCCGCCACCCAGCACGTGCGTGGCGAGGCGCGCAGGGTAGTAGCCCGTATCGGTTGGCAGGAACGTCGTATTGCCCATCACGATGTTCGCCTGCACCGAGCCGGGCCGATGGACCAGCAGAATATCGGTGCTGGTTTTCACCGGGGCTGCGGGCGCTGACGGGGGCGCTCCCGCCGTCCCGCTCCAGTTCCCGAATACCTGATTCGCCAGCTCCTGCGCTCGCGCCAGGCGGATGTCGCCCGCGATCACCAGCAGCGCACCGCCCGGACGAATGCGGCGGCTCGCGAAGTTGGTGACGTCGTCGCGCTTGATGGCCTTGAACGACTCGGCGGACGTGTTCCGACCGTAGGGGTTGCGGCCGTAGAGCTCATGCTGGAACGCGCGCGCAGCCACGCTCGCCGGCTGCGACAGCTCCACCGCAAGCGAGGACAGGAAACGTGTCCGCGCGAGCTCCAGCTCCTGCTCGGGGAATGTCGCGCGCCGCGCGACGTCGCCGAGCAGCGTGAAAGCCAACTCTGCCTGGTCACTGAGCACATCGGTGCTGATCGTGAGAAAGTCGTCGCCCGAGCTCGCGCTGATGCTGCCGCCCACGCCTTCGATCGTCGCCGCAATCTGGTCCGCGTCGCGTGTCGGCGTCCCTTTCGTAAGTAGCTCCGCGACCAGCGCCGATAACCCCTCCTTGCCCGAGGGATCGTAGTACGAGCCCGCTCGGAAGCTTAGACTCACCGACAGTGTGGGCTGCTCATGATTCTCGATCAGCATGAACGTCATGCCGTTGGGCAGCGCCAGCTCTCGGAACGGCGGAAACTGCAGGGGCCGGAGCTGGGACGCCGTCGGAGGCGTGGGAGGGAAGGGCGCCTGGGACGACAGTTGGACGGTTGGACTGTTGGACAGTGTAACTAACACGAACAATCCCACGGTCCAACGGTCCAACGGTCCAACGGTCCACCGGCTCATTGCGCACCTCCCGGCCCGGCGCGAACAATCACCAGCGTCACGTTCGCCGGATCGAGATAGGCGCCCGCAACCCGCTTCACGTCGTCGGATGTCACGGCAAGCAGCCGCTCGAGATCGGTATTGATCTCATCGATTGACCCATGAAACATGCGATAGTGCTGCAGCTCCTCGGCTTTCGAAAGTGTTGTCTCGCGGTTCGCGATGAACCCGGACCGCAACACGTTCTTCGCCTTCTCGAGCTCGGCCGGCGTGATGCCATTGACGCGGATGCTGTCGAGCTGCCGCAGCAACAGACTGTCCAAACGCTCGGCCGTGACGCCTTGATTGACAATCCCGTATGTGGCCAAGACGCCCGGCCCATTCCGCGAGCCGAACGGATTCAGAATCGAACCGGTCGCGACTGCCGCCTTCTCGCGCCGGACGATGACGACATTCAGACGCGAGCTCTCTCCCTGGCCCAGCACGATGTTGAGGAGCTCCAGGGCGGGGGTGTCGGCGTGCCTGTGCTCGGGGACCCGGTGCAGCCGCATGACGAGATCGAGGTTTGCCTGAGCGTCCCGAACTTCCCGGCGCACCGGCCCTTTCGACGTTGTCACCCCATCGCAGCGCGGCGCTTCCGGCTCCGTATGGCTCGGCACGCCGGCGAAATACTCGTTGACCAGACGCCGGAGCTCCGTGGGGTTGAAGTCTCCGACCACCACCAGCGACGCGTTGTTGGGCGCGTAGTACGTGTCGAAGAAGGCCTGCACGTCGGGTAACTTCGCAGCGTCCAGATCGGCCATGGACCCGATGACCGTATGCGCGTACGGGAAGCACCCCGAGCTATCGAACGGCCAGGTCAGCCCGTCCGTAAACGCGGCCGCATATGGTTGATTGTCGACGCGCAGCCGCCGCTCTTCCTTCACCGCCTGGCGCTGGTTCTCGAAGTTCTCGGTCGTAATCGCCAGAGAGCGCATGCGGTCCGCTTCGAGCCACAGCGCAAGATTCAGCCGGTTCGACGGCAGGGTCTGGTAGTAGTTGGTACGATCTTCGGCGGTGCTGCCGTTGTACGTCCCGCCCGCGCGCTCGATGAGTTGACCGTGTTCGGTCTTCTTCACGTGTGCCGAGCCCTGGAACATCATGTGCTCGAACAGGTGCGCGAAGCCCGAACGGCCGGCGCGCTCGTTGCGCGATCCCACGTCGTACCAGAGATCCACCGTGACGAGCGGCGTCGAATGATCCTCGGAATAGACGACGTGGAGTCCATTGGGGAGCGTGAACTGCTCGAACGCGATCGTGCCTGCCTGTCCTGATACGGATGCGGGAATCAGCGCGATCAACAGCAACAATCGTCGCATCAAGTCTCCACTGGAAAAAGCGTGAGCGCGTTGGTTTCGAGGATGGCGCGCCGCTGCGCATCGGCGAGCGGCAGGGCCAGGAATTGATCGATGTTCTGCCGTAGGTCCTTGACTCCCGGGCTGGGCCAGTCCGTGCCCCACAACACGCGATCCACGATCTCGGTCAGGCGGGGAAAGTACTCCAGCAATTTCGCGGGCGGAATGCCCGATACGTCGAGCCTGACGTGCCCGTGACGTCGCAGAATGAAGAACGCTTCCTCCATGTACAGGGGGCGGCCGCCATGCGCCATGACGAGCGGCAGGTCGGGAAAGTCGATGGCGATGTCATCCAGCTCGAGCGGGTTTCCCCACTTCGACCGCGCGCCCGGAAAGATCGAAGTGCCGGTGTGGACCATGACGGGCAAACCGCGCTCTTCGCAGCGGCGATAGATCTTCCCCAGCGCTTCCAGCCCATCGGTGTACGCGTTGGCGGGAAAGTTCTGATGCGGTGGGTGGATCTTGAGCAGCCGGATCCCCAGGTCGACCAGCCGATCCACATCCCCGGCCGGATCTTTCGTGTAGCGGGCGTGCACGCCGCCATAGGGGAGCAACCGCTCGGGCGCGGCCTGCGCGTATTTCGCCGCGAACGTGTTCGTGGTGTCGTCGAACCCCATGATGTCGGGACTGGGATAATTCACGAGCCCCACGCGCCAGACGCCGGAGCGGTCCATGACCTCGAGCAGCGCGCGCGGGTCGTCCATGAGCGAGAGCAGCCGTTCCCAATGATCCTCTTTGCCCTTGCGCATCGCCTGCTGCACTTGGGGCTTGAGATCGCGCCACGGCTGGATGTGAATGTGAACGTCGGTGATGCGACTCAGTCGCTCCAGGTGTAAAACCCCTTTCCCGACTTCTTCCCCAACTCCCCCTTCTTCACTTTCTCACGCAGGATTCTCGGCGGCTCATACTGGGGCTTGCCCAGTGTGGCGTGCAGGTATTCGGCGATCGCCAGACGCACATCGAGGCCGACCTGATCGGTGAGCTTCAGCGGGCCCATTGGATGGTTGTAGCCCAGCTCCATCGCCTTGTCGATGTCCTCAGCGCTCGCCACGCCCTGCTCGAGCATCCGCATCGCCTCGAGGCCCAACACGATGCCGAGTCGACTCGAGGCAAAACCGGGAGAATCGCGGACCACGATCGGCTCCTTGCCGAGGCGCCGAGCGAGCTCGACCGCGCGTCCCGCTTCGACCAGACTGTCGGGTCCGTGCGTGACGACTTCCACGAGCTTCATGATGTGGACTGGGTTGAAGAAATGCATGCCGACGAGCCGCGCGGGCCGCTGCATGGTGGCGGCGATTTGGGCGATCGAGAGCGACGACGTGTTGGAGGCGAGCAGCGCGGCCGGCGGGGCGGTGCGCTCGACCTCTCTGAAGAGTTGCTGCTTGATGACGAGGTCTTCGACGATCGCTTCGATGACGATGTCCGCCTCCGCGACCGCGTCGGCAAGCGTGAAGACGGTACGCACGCTGGCCCTTGCGGCTGCCGCGCCCTCGTCAGTCAGCTTTCCCCGTTTCACTCCACCCGCAAGCAAGTCCTCGATCTTCTCCATCGCCTGCGGCAACGACTCCGTTTTGGCATCCGTGAGTCGCACGTCGTCGCCCGCGATCGCGGCGACGTAGGCGATGCCGTGACCCATCGTCCCGGCGCCGATCACGGCCACGCGGGTCACGGTGAGATCCTCATGCGGCTCGCGCGTCAACGACTCGGCGTGCCCGCTCGGGATGATTGGTGCAGAGCCCGTCGACTCCCCAACGCACGAGGCGCTCCATGTCGGCCGGATTGTCCACCGTCCAGACGATGAGGCTTGCCCCCAAACCGTGCACGGTCTTCACGAGCTGCTCATCCACTGTCGAGCGTTCCTGCCACAACGTCTGCGCCGAAGCATCGTCCAGGGTTTGCTTCGGCGAGCGCGTCTCGACCTCGGAGAGAATGCCGCGCGGCAGGGTAGGGCGTTTTTGGCCCAGGCGCCGCACGACGTGATAGGCGAAGCTGTGGACGGCATAGCCTGCCGGATTCGGCCCCTGCT
This sequence comes from Gemmatimonadales bacterium, assembly GCA_035259785.1. GTDB lineage: Bacteria > Gemmatimonadota > Gemmatimonadetes > Gemmatimonadales > GWC2-71-9 > 20CM-2-65-7. The sequence goes on along the minus strand of DATFVZ010000225.1, from coordinate 1,449 downwards.
CGAGCGTCGCGAGCAGCCGCTCGTCCCAGCGCGGATCCAGCACCTTCACTTCGACGAACACCTTGAGCTTGGGCCCAATGACATCGAGCGACTGCGCGAGCGTGGGCAGCGGCTCACCGTTCAGCAGCCGAAGCTGCGACAAGTCGCGCATGGCCGCCTGCCCGATGGGCAAACCCATGATCGAAGGATCGTGGTAGACGACCAGCTCGCCGTCCTTCGTGGCGTGCACGTCCAGCTCGACGGCGTCCGCTCCCTCGCCAGCGGCGGCGCGAAAAGCGGCCAGCGAGTTCTCCAGCTCGATCGCCGATGCCCCCCGGTGAGCAATCACGAGGGGCGTGGAAGGAGGCGATGTCACTGTTGCAGACTGTCGGCTTTTTTGGGCTCGATCCAGCCCGGCTCCTTCTCGATGTCGTGCACCCGCGCGACGTCTTCCGGACGCGGCATCATGGCTTCCAGATACGCCGGATACTTTGCCACGTCGATCGGCTCGCCATCCACTGTGAAGTGTTGATGGGCGTACATGCCGATGCGGCGGTTGAACCTTAGGTCAGGGACCTTGAGCTGCCGCTCGCGCTCCGGAATGAACATGTTCAGGCGCTCGACCAGTTTCACGATCTCCTGGCGATACAAATTGCGCGCCATTTCATTCAGCTTGCTCTTGTCGGGCTCGGTCCCTCCGTTCGTCGGATTCTCGCGCTCGTCATAACGGCCCTTGAGTCCCCACACGTACGCCCAGTGCGCCGAAGAGGAGTTATCCGTCCCGAAGAGGTCGAACGCGGTCGGGATCCACTTATAGAAGAAGCGCTGGATCACCTCTGGCGGCATCTTGCCCGCTTTGACAATCCGCAGCAGCCCGTTGTTGCCGGTGCCCAGGTGATAGGACTCTTCCTTGAGCATGGGGCCCATGGACCGCGAGAGCGGATCGAACGCGGAGACGGAGAGCATCTTCAGCTGGAACTTGCCATCGCGGTCGATGAACTGGGTGTACGTGAAGAAGTCGAGCCAATTGTCGACGATCTCGTTGAACGAGCCAAGCAGGCGTTCACCTTCGTCGGCGCGGCGCTCGAGCAGCTTCGCCGCTTCGCGCTTGCCTTCGTCGCCAAAATGCTGACACAGCAGGTAGGACATTTGCCACCCGTGCCGCATCTCCTCAGTCATCACGCGCTGCAACGAGAGCAAGTCATAATCGGATGGCGCGTGGTGGAGCAGATTGCGCTGTTGTTCGACCGACGCGAATTCCGTGTCGCCCTGATAGACGATGAGGTTGAGCAACGCGTCGCGGATGCGCTGATCGGGGATATGCATCACCGTCGGCCATTTGCGCTGACCCTTGTAATGTCCGAACTCGATGTGCGGGACTTCGGGGTCGCCGAACTTTGCGTCGAAGTTGAAGGTGCGCAGTGCACCCGGCGGCAGCCCGATCGAGTCCTGCCAGTATTTGAAGTAGTC
>DATFVZ010000224.1:0-8498 GCA_035259785.1 Gemmatimonadales bacterium | reverse complement strand
GACCCGCGCGACGCACGCTGTCGCGTGATCGCGCTTTCTGCGGGCTTTCGGATTTTTTCGCGCGGGAAGGAGATGTGGCGCGCGAACTGCGCGATGGTTGCTTGCGGAGCCTAACGCTCTCAATCCCACGACGTCGCGGCGCGCGAGGAAAAGCCCCACAGAAGCGACACAAGAACCACACTCTGCGTGCGCCGACCGTCAACAATGGTTACAAGCTCAGAAGCGCGGCGTCGTCTTCGGGTGAGCGTTGACGCCAGAGCGAGCGCGATGACGCTCTCAGTGCGGCTCAACGAGCCGAATCGTTGCCGGCCACGCCGCACCGGCGGGACCCTCTGTCGCGTCGTCGACCGTGCCTCAGGCGAGTCGCCATGGGGCGTGACGTCACTCACTCGCTGTGACGATCTTTTGCCTTCGCGACGAAGGCGACGCACTAGGCTCTGTTTCAGGCGGATAGCTCAAATGGGAGAGCACCGGCGCCGTGCGGCCGAAGGTGAGGGTTCGAGTCCTTCTTCGCCTAATGCTGCTGTGCTGAAAGTGAGGGATAGATCGCCGCCGCCGGACCGGTGTCGATACCGCGAACCATGGTCGATATGAACCTCGTGATCGAGCGCGGGCGCTCTTTCGTCCGCGAGCTTGTGGACCACCTAGCTGACGCCGGTGTTCGCCTCGAGGAAAACCCGAAGTGGAACAAATACGGTTACGTCGAGGATGTTCCAGCACAAGAGCTCCGAATCCTCAGCGGTCGACTTGGCGAGAGGCGCTATGAGATTCCGACGTCCGACCTGGAGGGCGCGAGCAAGGGGTCCTTCGACTCAAGGGCCAGACTGCAGCAGATCATCACAGCGATCGTTCGCGACCAATGCGCGAAGGCCTGACCCGACGAAGCGCTCGTTACCGTCCTTGGTTACAACCGGCGGAGCTCGCGTTGCATTTCTTGCAAGGGCGCAGGTACCCGGAGCAGGCGTAGCAGGCCTGCCGGGGTAGGCGCGTCGTTTGCTGTCTTTGTTACGTCACCCTTTCTCGGGCGAGCCCGAATGGCGACGTTCCATGAAAACTTGAGCGACAGTGCGAACTCCACTGTCGTGGTCGTGCAACGCGGCCTGAGCCACGAATGGCAGGTCACCCCCGTTGGCCGCGCGAGACCACAGTCCTTTTCCGACCTGGATCTCGCTGTGGGGTACGCGCAGCTCTGGGCTGCGATCCACCGTCCGAGCACCGTCAGGCTTCTCGCTGACGGCGGCGAAATCGAGGATGAGTGGTCATTCGCCTAGGATCTGGTTCCCATCGCCAGGCCAAGCGATGACGGTCCACGGCACCGGGCCAGATTAGTCCGCGGACGCCCCTTCCTCCAGCAGGCAGATCTCGCCACGCCGGCGCGCAACTGAGCCGGCACGCAGGCCTCGCGGGGCTGACGCTCTCCATCCCACGCCATTTCTGGCTCTGCGTCTGCGTTCTGCGGCATCATCCTGTCGATGCCGCAGAGCTCGCTTCCGAGGCGCGTGGCGCCGCGCGCACCAGGAGGTTCTGCACCGGCGTTCCGGCTGTGGTCATGACTTGCGCGATGGCGGCATCGAGCGCCCTCTGCAGCGTCGGGCCACTAACCGAGAGGACCGACCGTGAAAGGTCGAGACCGGGTCCCGACGGGATGAGGTGCACGTACGCGCGAAAGTACGAGGCACCTAGTTCCCAGATGGCGCCCCTAATGAGGTACTTGCCGGCGTCACCGATGACCGTTACGAGCAGGGCCATGGCCGGGCTCCCTGGGGTACACATATGGCTCGCGCGCTCCACGGGCGCTGGGCTCGGTTACCGCGGTCGGGTGTTTCGGATCTGCTTCGAGTAGCGCGTTGATACGGATATGCTCGAAGGTCATCGTTGGCATCGCCGCGTGAATCTCCAGTGAACAGGGGTTCTCGCGAACTGTAGCGGGTGCCCGCGTTGGCGAAATTTCGCCGCGAGGCTTTTTTGTTTGGTTTGTTTCAGCCGCTTCGTACGTTCGATCAATGGACGTCGCGGGGCGTCGCGGTCACCCACCACCTTCCGACGCCGCGTGTTACTTCGTGGCGACGACTAGAGACGCGCGACCGGTGGGCTATCTACCAGGACGAAGAAAAAGCAGCGAACGCGGTGACCCATCGAAGGATGCCGGGGTGGGGCATGCGTACCGGGCGATGAACCTGCGGCCTGCCACCGTTCATGGCTCTGGCAACCCTTCGACCTGATCGGCGAGCTCGCGGAGCCGGGCCGCGACCTCCGCGTGCTCCTGGCCTCTGCGGACTTCGATGACGCAGTACTGGTTCTTGCCAAACTTCAGCTGGATCTGGAACGGGCCATGCCGGTCGCGCTGCGCAACGCCCACGCCGTCTAACGTCATTGCTTGCTCCTCCGGATGTGCTAGCTGGTTGCGCCGCACCTCTAGGGGCGCTAGCTACGTAGGCAGAATCGCGAGCAGGTACGCGACGACGGCGAGGAGCGCTGCCACGCGGACGGCCTGCCCGATCGTGCGCAGGATCTCGTCGTCAAACGGAACCGGTTTCAAGATCATCGGAGCAATCGACCATTCGTCTAGCCTCGGCACGCGCCCGAAGGCGAGCGGGCGCGCGCCGAGGGCCGGTTACCCGGCACGTCGAGCGTAGTACGTCCTGCGTCGGAAAACCGTGAAAGATGGTTACAGGAACGCGCTGCCCTTGCGGGAGGTGGGCGATGCAGCCCGAGTGGTCGACGCAGAAGATCGGCTAGGTCTGCGCGCTGCATCACGCCGCCGCGAACGGCTATGCTTCGCGGTCACGCAGCCAACGAAAGGGAGACCCACATGCATCATAGTCGTGTTGTGGCCCTTGCGGCATTGACACTCCTCGGCATCTCAACGATGGCATATGCTGACTGCCTTCTCATTGCCAGCAGAGCGGTCCAGCTGCGGGTGCATCAAGGCGCCGATGAGCTTGGCGATGGCCCCTTGATTTGGGAAGGGTGGCTTGCTCAGGGCGAGCGCAAGTACATTAGCGCTCCGGAAGAGCGTATCCGCTACTACTATCGCTTCGAGGCCTCGGGCGTTTGGCAGAGCCTCGTGGGATTGTGCAGGGGCGGAGTCGGGATCACGGTTCCTTGAGATGCGATGGGGAGGGCGAGCCTATGGCAGCTGACAGCGAACCGTGGAAACGGCGGCGGGCCTGGCGGACCGGAGTGGGTGCGGTCCTTACGCTGGCCTGGATTCTCTTTTGGGTCTTGGCGGTTTGGGGCGACTTCGCAGCGAGCGCCCTCGTCAAGGGAACTACCACGCTCACCTTCAGCGAATGGGGTGCCTTCGTTGCTGGTGTGGCCGCACCGATCGCGTTCCTATGGCTGATCGTCGGCTATTTCCAGCAGGGCGACGGGCTCGCCCGAAATACCGAGGCGCTCCGCGCGCAGGAAGAGCAACTGCGGCTGCAGGTGCAGGAGACGGCCGCGCTCGTCCGGGAGCACGCGCGGCAAGCGGCGGCGTCAGCCCAACTCGCTGAACTCGAGGTGGCGGCGTATCGGCGGCACGAAGGAGCCCGCCGCGCCCTGCTGGCACCCAACTTTCGCGTCACCAGCGCAAGTTACTCGGCCGGCCACGATCTCACGAGCCTGCAGATGGTCAACACTGGCGGCGCAGCACATGCACTGAAGTTTCGCTCCGACGACTTCGCCGAAGGGCACATCAAGCCGGCAGAGATTATCGAGCGCAACGGGCGATTCACGTTGTACGTGAGCCTTGACAGGTTGCTTCATCCGAAACGCAGCACCTTTGCGATCTCATGCAAGGACATTGAAGGGGGCGACCACGCTTTTGCGTTTCGCAATGAAAACGGCGAGGTGGTCCCCCTCGAACTCCCTCCCAGACACCCATAGGTGCGCTAGCTACGGCACGGTCTGGCTACCACCGGTGCGGCTCCTTACCGCCGCTGCGATCGCGCCCTGCGGGGGGGTTCAGGTAGGCAGAATTGTGAGCAGATACGCTACGAAGGCGAGCAGTGCCGCGACACGCACCCCCTGCCAGAGCGCGCGCAAGGCGTCATCGCTGGGGAAGGGGGCCGGTTTCGAGATCATGTCAGCTCATCGGACTTGGCCGTGAGATCGGCGCGCCAAAGGCCTCTCTGGCGAGCGTTGCAGGAGTCGTACCAACCGGCAACAGGGGCTACGCCGCTCAACCTCTTACGTGAGATTCCTCGAGAGCATCGCAAGTCGACGGCGCCTGGTGTGTAAACCGCACCGACAGTCAAGGCGAGCGGGGAAGCCGATGAGCCTGACGATCGCCTTTCGCCGCCCACAACCTACCGGCTAATCCCTTAGCCTCACCGCGCTCCCGCAGAGCGACCTGCAACTCATCGCGGGTGCCCATGAATGCCAGCCGATCGCGAGGCGAGTCGAGCATCTGGCTCAGCATGGCGTAAAGCTCATCGACGTAGTCCGTTCGCTTAACTGCGATACGGACGATCCGCTTGGCGCTCGACCCCATGAATCGAGCGAAGTGGTGCTCGATTTCGCGGAGCACCGCGCGATCCCACGCCGGAGGGTGGTTCCTGGGCCCGGGCGCTGGCTGGTTGTGCGGGCCTGGGAGGGATTTCTTGGGGCGAGCGGCCCACAACTGATTGCGGGTGAACATGAATGCCAGCCGATCGTGAGGCGAGTCGAGCATCTTGCTCAGCATTGCGTAAAGCTCGTCGACGTAGGTCGTCTGCTTGACTGCGAGACGGACGATCCGCTTGGCGCTCGACCCCATGAATTGAGCGAAGTGGTGCTCGATCTCGCCCAAGAGCGGTGCGTGCCGGCGCGGCAGTGCTCTCTTCAGCAGAGCAGCCCGCAACTGATTGCGGGTGAGCGTGAATACCGGCCGATCCTGGCTCGACGCGAGCGTCTCGGTCGGCCTGGCGTAGAAGTAGCCACCTACAGGATTCTCGTGCTTCCCCGCCGCGGTGGTCGGTTCCGGAACTTGGCCGAAGCCGGGCTCAAACTCCTTGAGCCGGCGGTACGGTGCTTCGGTCTGCGCCGGTTCGGCGTTCAGCTTGCGCAGCAGGAGCCGGGTCTTCGTGAACCGCAGCCGGTCGTCGGGCCGCTCGATCTCCTCCGCCAGCTTCGCGTACAGCTCTTCGATGTCGTCGGTCTGCCTTTGCGCGCGATAGACGATCACCTTCGCGATCGGTCCGACGAACCGGGCGTATTGCGTCTCGATCTGCTTGAGCAGCTCTGGGTCCCACGCGTGTGGTTTCTCGACCGAGACAAAACCCCAGTCGATCAGGAACTGCAGCCTTGCTTCGGTTTCGGAGGCTTCGCCAAGTCTCGAGATCAGGGCGCCGGCGGTCGCGTGGCCATCGATCATGATGAGCAGCGAGCGAAGCTTGTTCGGCAGGCCATGGGCGTGGCGCGTCACCTCGGCGACTCCCTTAGCCGTTTTGGCGAGCGTTGCGGTCGCGTCCATGAAGCTGCGCTCTTAGCGGACGACTGCCTGCGTCAACCTGGCGATGAGGTCGGCGCGCGGATCCCCCACTGGCAGGCGTATATCAAAACCGATCGAAAAAGCAATCCCACGACGACGGCTCCCGCGCCATTGTGGCCATGCTGCAGTGCGGGACGGCTGCATCGCGGGGGGGAAGGAGTTTAACGGCTCGGCCGGGATCGGAGGTGAAAAGGAAAAGGGCCGGATGCCCGGCCCTCGTTCGACTAGAGCCTCGTTTCAGGGGCGATCATGGTGGCCATCGTGATGGTGGTGGCCATGGCGACGGTGGCGGCGATCGCCGTCATCATCGTCCTTGTCTTTGAAGAGCCTCAGATTGATGTATTCACCCATCGCCTTGTAGCCGGCCGGATTGGGATGGGTGTTGTCGCAGTTCCACTGCAGCGGAATCTGCGGCGCCGTTCCGCCACCCACGAGCTCGACGATCGGGCCGCCGGCCATCAGCTTGTCGAAATCGATGATGCCGTCGAAGTTGGCCTCGTGGCGCATCCAGTCGTTTAGCGCAAGGCGCTGCACCTCCATGTCCGCAGTCCAGCCGGTCGCCGGGGCGGGTCGACCGCGCGGGATGACGGTCGCGCCGATGATTTTCATGCCGGCCGCGTGCACCTTGTCGATGATCACCTGGGTTCCGGCCTGAATTTGCGCGGCGGTGAATCCGCCGGTGATGTCGTTCGTGCCCTCGAAGAAGATGACGTGCGTCGCGCCGTCGCGGTCGAGCACGTCGCGATGCACGCGCTCAAGCGCGGAGGGGCCGTTGCCGCGGTTTAGCACGCGGTTGCCGGCGATGCCCGCATTCGCAACGGCCTTGATCTGGTCCTTCGGCCCCCGGGCAATGCGATGCGCGAGCACGTCGCCCCAGCGTTGATAGAGGTTGGGCTGCACCACCCCCGCATCGTCGCGCGTGCTGCAGCGGCCATCGGTGATCGAATCACCGAACATGATGATCGAGCCGGTGGTCGATTCCGATTTCACATCGAGCGCGGCCACCCAGTAGAACGGCCATTGTCCCGAGTTGAGCGCCGGGATTTCGGGTAACGGCTCGAAGCCCCCGCCGGAGGGATCGGCGGCGCGGGCGCCCGCCGCCGAGTAGTTGATGCGGAGTCCGACCACGTGGGTGCTGATGTCGGGCGCCGACGCGACGTCGAGGCTGAGGGTGACCTTCTCGAACGCGCGCACCCTGAACTTGATCGCGTCGCTGTACGCACCCTGACCCGGCGCGAGCGTGAGTCCGGGTTGCCCGTCAAACGTGAGTTGCCGGTTGGATCCCGACTTGATGTCGGCGGTATCGCCGATCGACACGCCCAGATAGGCCGCGGAGAACGTGACTGGTGCTTCGCCCATCGTGTTCTCGACCTTCACCCGCGCGCGCGTGCCCGAGATGGTCGGCATGAGCAACATGCGGACCGTTCTGCCGCTCATAGCTGGCGTTGTCTGACGCGCGTTGTGGGAGGTCTGCCAGGCCGTGTACCAATCCTTGCCGCCACCGCCCGCGTCCACCGCGAAAGGCGAAAACAGGAGGACGCCAACCGCGAGCAGACCGGCTCTGATGCTCGAACTCATCTGTCTCCCCTCTCTCGAATGGACCACCGTCCGTGCGTGCGCTGGGCTGCTGCGCACGCGAGGTGGGGAGAATCACGATATCAGGCGCGATCGATGCGGGCACGCGCCGCGCGGGAAAAAGCCGATTTCCCGAAAGAATCAGCGATAAGAGTGAACAGGCTGCCGGGAGCACCGCGGATCTGAGCCGACGCGGTGCGTCGGCAGCCCCTACTGGCGGAGCGTCAGCTCGCTAGGCGAACGTCCACTCCTGTTCGACATGGGCGGTCTGGCCCATGACCTGGAGTTTGCTCGGCCGGTTGGCCGCGGCCCAGGCCTTCGCGTAGGTGAGCGCGAGATGCTTGTCCATGAACACTTGTGGCTCGTGACGGCCATCGTCCAGAGCGACGAGCCAGCTGCCGTTCGGTCCCGGCCTGATCGAAAGCCGCGTGTACTGCTTCGTGCTCGGAGCGTTGTCCTTCACGCCGATTGGAAACTCCATCCTGCACCCCCTGATTCAATGATTGGGTCATACCGGAAGCAGGGGGCGCGCCACTGCGCGGTTGGTGCAGTGCGGCGGTGCGCAGGGGTTCACGGCGGGCTGCGCCCTGCCCAGACTGGGGAATCGGCGAGAATGCGTGGCCTGCAACCGCGGAGAAAACCCGATGGAAAAAATGTTCTTGTGGATCGGTCGTGCTGCCGGGATCGTCGGCATCGTGCTATGCGCGGTAGCGGTCCTCACGCGTCTCGGCGGCGCGTTCTGGCTCGGCGGCTTCCAAGTCGGGACGGTGCTCCAGGCCGGGATGGCCGCGATGCTGGTCGGCTGCCTCGCGCTCCTCGCGGCGATCACCGAGCAGCTTCGAGCCCGGCGGTGAGCGGGGTTTTGAAGAATGTGTCGGCGCACGTCCGAGACGCGCACAACGCGCGAAGCGGGCGAGACCGGGAGGCGCGAGACAAGCGCTCGGCGTTGCGAGCGCGGGGCTCGCGTCAGTGGCGCTGGGTGACCGCGTAGTCGCCGGGGGCGAGGGCGCCCGCACGGCAGAGACGGTTGAGCAGCTGGTAAATCGGAACGAAGGTGTGGGAGCCGTCGAGCCAGGCGTCGAACTGCCGGTCGAGGAAGGGGTCGGGACCGCCGTGAACGAAGGCCACCACAGCCGGCCGACCGGCGTTGAGGCCCAAGTCGGCGATGGCGGAGAAGAGCCGCTTGGCGGGGAAGGTTTCCCGCACCAGCCGCTCGAGCTCCCGTGCTTCGATCACTTTCATCTTGTAACCTCCTTCGGCCGGAGCACAGCGTGCCTCTTGGTGTCCGGCGCCGCAAAACTGGCCCTGCTGCCCTCGGTCGAGCAAATCGCGTTCCCGATTACCGCGCTCTGCCGCCGCTCGTGACAGGGTTGTGCCCTCCGGGCTCGAACAGTTCACGGGAACGACGATGACGCGGAGCGGGCTGTGCCGTCTTCCACCAGACGGCTCGGTTCGTACGCCTAACACT
>DATFVZ010000223.1:0-6086 GCA_035259785.1 Gemmatimonadales bacterium | reverse complement strand
TCCGGATCCGCATTCGCCACGACCGCGCGCACCGATGGAAGTGTCGCGATCGAGCCATCGTCCAGTGCCGCCGCACATCCCATCACGATCGTCTGAGCCGCACCGGTCTTCGCGACGTGGCGCACGAAGCGGCGCAGCTTGACTTCGCTCTCGTTGGTAACGGTGCAGGAATTGATGATGGCGAGGTCGGCGAGTGCGGGATCATCGACTAGGGCGGCGCCCTCGTCGCTGAAACGCTGGCGAACCACATCAGTGTCGTACTGGTTCGCCCGGCAACCGAAGGTGTGGAAGTAAACTCTCACGGCCGCACGGTGAGCCCCAGGAGGAACGTCCACACCTGCTCACTGAGCCCCAGACCTTTGCGCTGCAACCGTTCGACACCGAAATCGATCCGTCCCCGGCCGGCCGAGAACTGTTTGCCAAGACCAGCGGAGAGGCCGACCTCCGTCGGGGCTTCGGCGCCCGCCCCAAAAGGCATTTGCCCCCCACGCGCGCCGAGTCGGAGGCCAGAACCTGGGTTGCCCAGCTCTGTACCGAGAGACCAGTTGAGGGTCTTGTGCCCGTTGGGGGCGGACGCGGTCCAATCACGCCAGGTGGCCGTGGCGGCGACGGCGAACTGACTGCCGGGGTGCCACAGGACCGCCGCGCCGTACGAGTTCGGCAGGTCGTTCTCGGCGGCCGTCTTGCCACGGATGTCGGCGCGCAATTTGGAATCCGCACGAAACCATCCCGCCAGGCGCAGCGCGCCGACGTCCATCAGCGCGCTCACGGAAGCCCCTGCGCCTTCATAGGAGACCTGGTCGCGAGCGGTCGTGTTGCGGTAGGCGGTGTCGCCGAACGTGCGCTTCGCCTCAACGCGAGTGGACCCGGTCAGCAGATGCAATCCGCCGCCGATGGCAAACCACCGATTGACCCGCCCCGCGGCCGCGATGCGCAGATCGGCGATCGCGCCATCGCTCGTCACAGCATCATTGACCGGTACCGTATCGTTGCGAACGACAATCGTGTCCGAGGTGCTGATGCCGAACGTACGGTCGAGGTACGTCGAGAACCCGCCCGCGACGACAAGGCGACGGCCGATTGGGCCTCCGATCACAAACGCCGGGAAGCGCGTCCCACGCAACGGCGTCTGCGTCCCCCCGATGTCCACGGTGCGTCGCGACACCGCGCCGGTCACCGAGCCGCCCACTCGCCGCACATCGACCAGCGAGGCATCCGTCAGCGGCGAGTACGAATCGAATGGCGCAAACGCGCCCCCGGTCGAGCGCGCCCGCACGCTCTCCGGCTTGCCCGGTGTACCGAGGCCGCGAATGCCGAATTGGGAATCCTGGGCGGCCAGAGAACCGGACGGCGGCACCGCCAGCACCATCGCCAGGATCACGATTGCCGCGGCCGTCCGGCCGTCCAGCCGTCGGACCGTCATGGCGTCCCAAACGGATAGCGCTTCACGTACGTCACGTGCAGCGCGGGCCGGAACGCCGGCGCGCGGGACGAATAGAAGTGGATCTCGGTGTAGGATGCCGCTTCAGGAACCTGGCCCAGCATGAATGCCGTGGTCTGTGTGGTATCCTGCGCCCAATTGCGAACGAGGTCCGTCAACTCCATCAGTACCGGGTCGGACGATTGCGGGTGAATCGTCGCCAGGCCCTGGAAAATGAACACGAGCGGTGACTTCGCGCCGACATCGGTCGTCACAGGAAGTGCACGAATCTCGAATGAATCGGCCGGCGAGGCGAGTACAGGACTGACCGGTACGAGGATGAGCGTCGCACGAACCACGTCGATGCTATCGTGCAGGAATTCCGGCAACTCGACGCGCAGCAGGCTGCGCGCCGACGGTGCGCCGCCCACGACCAAATTGTCATCGGGTGGCGCCGCGGGGCGATCGAAGATGAAGCTGTCGAATCGCGCTCCCCTCAGCTGGGCCACGCTTTTCACCGAGTCTGGCTCGGTCGTCACGGTATCCGGCACGGTGTAGTGGTAGAACCACGTCAGCAGCGGACCTCGAACAGTCTCGATTGTGGCAATGGCGATGGTCGCCAATGAGTCCGCCGCGACGCGAACGCCGTACGCAAGGCTCCCGGAGTCCGCCTCGACGAGCGGTGCTTGCAAGGTATCAAGATCCCAGATCAACTCGAGGGTCCGGCCGTTCTCACTGAGCTTGATCACGTGACCGGCCGAGTCGGTCCAAATCGAGTCGCCCCAAATCCGCTTGGTGGCCGTATCGGTAATGGGAGGGCGCGCGAGCACCGCCGAGATGTTGACGCTGTCGACCGGTGGACTCGTGAAAAATGAATCCAGCGATGCGAACGTGTCGGTCGAGTCCGCGGTCACGGGAAGCCGGTAGAGATTGAGCCGCAGGTTTGTCGCCAGCGTGTCGCGCCGCACGATGAACGTACGCAAACGGGCGGAGTCCGGGACAATCGGCACTGTCGTGGTATCGCCGGACTTGTAGGTCGTCCGGCTCGCCTGGTTGTTGAAGACGAAGAAGGCGCGACTGTCGATGACACCGGGGACATCCGCCGCTGTCATGGCCTCGGCCTGATAGGGCTGCACGTAACCGCGGAACGACGAATCCCGCACGATGATGTCGGTGAAGATCGTGTCGCGACTCTCGATCGTCCCGTTGGGACAGAATGTGGGACACGCGCCTGGCGCGGTTGACACCTCCGTGCACGCGATCGGAACCGCGCAGAGTAGTGCAAGGCCGAGGTACCGCATCACCGCTCGAGCGTCTCCTTGGTAAATGCGTCGGGCAACAGAGCGGCCAGTTTCCAACGCCGCTCCGAGTTGGGGCCGACCGCCATGACTTCCACATCGAGACCGAATTCCGCCAGCAATTGCCGGCACGCGCCGCACGGCGCCGCCGGCGGATCGACCTCCGTCGTCACGACGACACGCTTGAGTTTGCGCGCGCCGCCCGCGACTGCCGCCCCGAGCGCCATGCGCTCGGCACAAATCGTGAGCCCGTAGGAGGCGCTCTCGACGTTGCACCCCACATACACTGTTCCATCGGCGGCCTCGATGGCAGCGCCGACGTGGAAGTTACTGTAGGGCGCCCACGCATTGTGCATCGCGGCGCGTGCCCGTGTGACCAGGTCGCTCACGCGAACACGTCTCGCAAGAACGACGTCCCGGCCGCGAGACGGGGCACCCCAAAGTATTCGGCGACGGTCTGCCCCAGGTCGGCGAACGTTCGCCTGACGCCGAGCGACCGGGCCTGCACCTTGGGACCGAGCACGAGCAACGGGACGATCTCCCGCGAGTGATCGGTCGACGGCGTCGTCGGGTCGTTCCCGTGATCCGCAGTCAGCATCACGAGATCATCCGGACGCAGCCGGCTGAGCAGGCGCGGCACCCAGGCATCCAACTCTTTGAGACCCTCGTGAAACCCCGCCACGTCATTGCGGTGCCCCCAGGTCTGATCGAACTCGATCACGTTCACGAACACGAACCCCGTTTCGAGCGTCTCCAACGCCTGCTCGATGAGGCGATACGCGTGTTCGTTCGTGGGCGTGTGCTCGCTCTTGATGTTGCGAGCGGCAAACAAATCGTCCACCTTGCCGATGCCGACGCGCTCGACTCCTGCGTCGGCCAGCAGATCCAACAACGTCGTGCCGACCGGCTCGATCGAAAAATCCTTGCGGTGCGCCGTGCGGCGGTAGTCCCCCGGCGTCCCCTCAAACGGTCGCGCAATCACGCGGCTGACGGCGTCTTCTCCTATCAAAAGCTCACGTGCAACCATGCACGCGCGGTATAGCTCATCGAGCGGCACCGTCGTTTCGTGCGCCGCGATCTGAAAGACAGAATCGGCCGACGTGTACACAATCCACTTTCCGCTCCGCTGATGCTCGGCGCCGAACTCGTCGATGATCGCCGTTCCCGACGCCGTTTTGTTGCCGAGCCAGCCACGTCCGGTGCGTCGCGCAAACTCCTCGAGCAGCGGAATCGGAAAGCCGGTGGGATACGTGCGGAACGCTTTCTTCAACACAATGCCGCAGATTTCCCAATGCCCGGTCGTGCTGTCCTTTCCTGCCGATGCCGGCTGCGCTATCCCGTACGCGGCAGTCGGTCTGACCCCGGGCGCCAGCCCGGGGATCACAGATCCATCCCTGCACTTCCCGAGACCGAGCTTCTCCAGATTCGGCAACTTCAACCCACCGACCGCACGAGCGACATTGCCGAGTGTGTCCGATCCCGCGTCTCCATACTGCGCTGTGTCCGGCGCCGGACCGATGCCCAGCCCATCGAGCACGATGATCGCGGCGCGTTTTGTCACACGTACAATCGCGGCAGCCGCGGTCCGAGACCGGTGAGAACTTCGTGCGCCAGCTCGCCGCTCCACGACGCGAACTCGGCGAGCGTGATGCGTTGCTTCGCGTCCTCGCCGATGAGCGTCGCCACGTCACCGACCTGTACTTCGACGGTACCCGTTTCCACGAGCGCCATGTCCATTTGCACGACTCCGACAATGGGACAGCGCCGGCCACGCAGCAGCACGTTGGCTTTGCCGCTGAGTCCGATATCGCGCCGCACGCCGTCCGCGTAGCCGATTCCCAGTGTGGCAACAACGGTGTCACGCGGCGCCACCCAGCTGGCGTTGTAGCTCACGCTCTCCCCTTTGCGCAGCCGGCGGACGCTCAACACCCGCGCGCGAATGCTGACGACGGGTCTTGGTTCTTCCAATCCTGGCGCGGCCACTCCACCGTAGAGGAAGATGCCGGGCCGCACCATATCGAACGCGAACTGCTTGCCCCGCAACAGAGCCGCGCTGTTCGCGGCATGGAGCATTGCCGGCCGTCGCGCCAGCCGCCCGACGGCCTCCACGAAGCGCTCCGCCTGTCGCTCCGCGCTGCCGTCGTTGCGCTCGGCCGAGTGGAAATGCGTGTAGCACCCTTCGAAGGACGGCGTATCCAGCGCCGCACCCAGCTCGTCCACATCGTCCCAGCGCACACCGGCACGCCCCATTCCGGTGTCGATCTCAATATGGAAGGGGCGATCGTCACGCGCCGTCCACTCGAGGAGGCTGCCGGCGTTGCCGAGCGCCGGCGTCAGCTGATAGCGGTCGTAATCATCGAACAGCTGAGCGCGCGCCGGCATGAAGACGAGAATCGGACGCGTGATCCCGGCCGCCCGCAGCTCGGCGCCTTCTTCCAGCGTCGCGACGCCGTAGCCCCACGGATCGAGCTGCTCGAGGGCCTTGGATATACTGACGGCTCCGACCCCGTACGCGTTCGCCTTGACGACAGGGAGGAGCCGTGTGCCTGCTATCTTTGCTACCGTTCGGGCGTTGTCGACGAGGGCACCCACGTCCACTTCCACCCAGGCCCTGCCACTCGTAGACACGTTCACTGGCGCGGGTATTCTACCCGGCCCGGAGGCTAAATGCAAGGCGATTCAGCGCTTGGACGCGCTCTCGGACTCGTGCGTGAACTCCGGCAGCGTTGTTCCTGGGACCGCGCGCAGACCCCACAAACGCTCCGTCCCTACCTGGTCGAGGAAGTCCTCGAGCTCGACCACGCGATCCAGACGGACGATCCCGACGCGATGCGCGACGAGCTGGGCGATCTCCTCCTGCATCTCGCGTTTCAGATCGTCATCGCCGAAGAGCGCTCGCAATTCAACGCCGAGGTTGTCACGCGGACAATGGAAGAAAAGATGTGGCGGCGGCACCCGCATCTCTTTGCCGAAGAGGGCCGGGGCAGCAGCGACGATCACGCAGGGTGGGAACTGGTCAAACGGCGCGAGCCGCGGGCCGGCGGCAAGCGCGGTACACTCGCCGGCTTACCACCGACGCTGCCGCCGCTGCTGATGGCGTATCGGCTGCAAGAGCGCGCCGCGGGAATCGGATTTGATTGGCCGGATCCGTCCGGTCCCCTGGCGAAAGTGAAGGAAGAGATCGCGGAGCTCGAACGGGAAACGGGAAACGGGAAACGGGAAACGATTGAAGAAGAGACCGGCGATCTGTTGTTTGCGGCAGTAAATCTCGCGCGCAAGCTCGGCGTCGAGCCGGGTCAGGCGCTCGAGCGCGCGAATGCGAAATTCACGACACGGTTCGAAAGTGTCGAAAAACTTGCCGAGGAGCG
>DATFVZ010000222.1:0-27914 GCA_035259785.1 Gemmatimonadales bacterium | reverse complement strand
CAACGTATCAGAACCCAGCCATCCCGATCATGCCTGATGTGGTGAACGTGATCGCGGATTGGATCTTGAAATTGTGATGAGATCCCCTACCCAACCGCACGTAGCAGAACGCCTTTCAAATAGGCCGTCTCTGGCACATTGAGCAGCTCCGGATGATCGGACGCGGCTCCGGTCGCCGCTAGAAACTGAATGCGGCGGCCGGAATCACGTGCGGCATCGGCGAGCATGGCATTGAAGATGTCGCGGCTCACGTGATAGGAGCAGGATGACGTGAAGAGGACGCCATTTGGCGCGAGGATCTTCATAGCCCGCAGATTCACTTCTTTGTAACCCGCGATCGCCCGCTCGAGATTGGCCTTGGTTTTGGCAAATGCCGGCGGATCGAGCACGATCGTGTCGAAGTGCTCGCGCCGGCGCTCCAGATCCCGAAGCAAGTCGAAGGCATTGCGTTCACGCCACTCGATGTTGGCGATGGCGTTGAGGCGCGCGTTCTCGGCGCCTCGCTCCAATGCCTCGGTGCTCTGATCGACGGCGAGCACCCCCTTCGCAGTGCGCGCCAGGTAGAGCGCAAACGAGCCGTGATAGGTAAAGAGATCGAGCGCGCGGCCACCCGGGCTGGTGTGTTGTCCGACGAGATGGCGGTTTTCGCGTTGATCCAGAAACGCGCCGGTTTTTTGCCCCGACCACGGGGCCGCGAGATACCTGATCCCGTTCTCCGTTACCTCGACCACCTCTGGGACCTGACCCGATGCCAGGACGACTTCCGAGGGGAGACCTTCGTGCCGCCGGACGGCCGCGTCGTTGCGGAGCAAAACTCCGGCGGGGCCGAATACTTCACGGATGGCGGCCAGCACGTCTGCGCGCGCCGTTTCGAGTCCGGCCGACAAGAGCTGCGCGACGACGTACGTGCCGTACTTGTCGATGACGAGCGACGGCATCCCGTCGCCCTCGGCATGCACCGCGCGCCAAGCGCTCGCCGTAATGCCGGCGCGGCGACCGGCAGCATCCCTGATCCGCGCCGTCCACCACGTCGCGTCGACGGGCTCATCCGCGCGGGTGAGCAGTCGCAAACGAATTTCGGATGAGGGTGAATAGAGGGCTTTGCCGAGAAATTTGCCTTTGCGATCGGTGACGGGGACGATGCCCGGCTGTTTCTCGGGCTCCTCCGCGACGTCACTCCGATAGATCCACGGATGGCCCTGTTTCCAGCGTTCTGCCCCGCGTGCGGTAACTTTGACCGTCATCGGTCCGGGCGCAGCTTTGCTGCGTCGCGCAGATACATGTGCTTCAGTGCGCGCTGCGGTTTGGTCGTGTAGAAGTGGAGCAGAACGCGGATACACCTGGTCAGGCCGCCTGGCACCGCGACCTCAGCAGTTCCGAGCAGCGGCACGTCGGTCCAACCGAGCCGACGAGCAGCGCGGGCCGGATATTCGGCGGTCAAATCGGGCGAGGACGTGAAGATCGCGCTTTCCACGTCTTCGGGCGCGAAGCCGTTGGCGTCGCGAAGCGCGGCGAGCAGCTGCTCCGTCGCTTCGAGAATCGCCTCACTCGTGTTCGCGGTGGCGGTGGTCGCTCCCCGCAGACCGCGCAGGACTTTGGTCATGGCGCTCGTCGATCAGTTGCGCTTGATGGTGATCACCGATCCCGATCTCATCAAGGGGCGGGATCCCGTCTCCGTCTGTCGCGCCGCCGTCCGTGGCGGAGCGACGATGATTCAGGTCCGATGGAAAGATGGCAACCCTGCGGACATCGTGGAGTTGTCGCGGGCGCTGGTTGCGGCCCTTCCCGTACCCATCTTGGTCAACGATCGCGCCGATATCGCGCTCGCTGCCGGAGCCGCTGGCGCTCATCTGGGGTGGGAGGACGTGCCGCTGGCCGCGCTCCGTCCGCATCTCCCGGCGGGGTTTCTGCTGGGTATTTCCGTTGGGTCGGCCGATGAAGCGGCGCGCGCCGGCAGCCTGCCCGCCGACTACTGGAGCGTCGGCCCCTGTTTCGCCACTCCGACCAAACCCGACGCGGGATCCGCGCTCGGGCCAGAAGGGTTCGCGAGTATCGCTCGACTAGCGCCCGAAGGCCTGCCGGTCATGGGGATCGGCGGGATCACGGCTGCGAACGCGACAGGGATCATCGCGGCCGGTGCGGCCGGCGTCGCGGTTATCGGGGCGGTGATGAGTGCGCAGGACCCGGAGGGCGCTGCGCGGGCTGTGGCCGTTGCCGTGCGCGCCTGATCGCCGCAAGGTGCTCCGCGTACGAGGCCGAGAACACGTGCTTGCCGTCCGGCTGTGCCACGAAGAACAAATAGCCGATATGCGCTGGATACAGCGCGTAGTAAATGCTCGAGTCACTCGGCTGATTAATGGGGCCGGGCGGCAGCCCGGTGTTGATGTACGTGTTGTACGGCGATCGAATCCGCAGCTGTCCTTCCCAGACACGCCGCAACCGCCGTCCGTGTGCATAGACGACGGTCGGATCTGCCTGCAGCGCCATGCCACGCTTCAAGCGATTGTGGTAAACCGCGGAGACGTAGGGTCGATCGGGATCGTAGCGTACCTCGGCTTCAATGATGGACGCGAGCGTGACGATCTCGTGCCGTGTCATTTTCAGCTCGGCGAGCCGGACGTCCCACTCGGGCCGCCAGCGCGCCAGAAACTCGTTCACCATGAGCTTCACCAGCTCGCGCGCGGGGATGCGCATAGGGACGACGTACGTCGTGGGGTACATGTAGCCTTCGACGCCAGCCGGGGTGGCGGGTAGGCCGAGCTCGCGCTGGAGCGCCGTGTCGCGCATCGCGGTCTTGAATGCTGCGGTCGGGACGCCGAGCCACGAGCGAGCCCGCTCGGCCACCTCGAAGCCCATCATCCCTTCGAGCACCGTGAAGCGCGACTCCATCCCGCGGCCTTTCTTGAGCGTGCTGATAATGTGGGTCCAGCTCTCGTCCGCCTCGAAGAGGTAGACACCGCTTTTTAGGTTGGCCGGCAAGCCGCGCACGCGCGCGTAGACGCTGAACCAGTCGCGATTCTTGACGAGGCCGCGAGACTCGAGGGTATCGAGCGCCTGGTAGTACGTGGCGCCGCGGGGAATGGTGATCATGATCTTGTCGGCGACCGACTGGTAGGCGGCCGGTTCCGAGTTGCCGCAGGAGATCGCGAATCCCAACAGCAGATTGCGGATTGTGGATTTCGGATTGCGGATTTGGCGCATGACGCGTCCTTTGCCAATCCGCAATCGACAATCCGCAATCCGCAATTTCAGCACGCCGATCCTCGCTTTGTGTCGAGGTAGTGCTGCAGCAGCAATGCCGCGGCCATGGCGTCGAGGTCGGCCTTCCGGCCCCGCGTCGACCCGCCCATTTCCCGCACGGCCGCGAGCACGCGCGCCGTGGTCATGCGCTCGTCCCACATGGTCACCTCCACGTCCCGCACGCGCCGCTTGATATCATCCGCGAGGGCCTTGGCGGCGTGAGCGGCGTCACCTTCCGCCCCACTTTCATCTAATGGGAGCCCCACGATGATACCCGTGACATGGTGACGTTTGACCAGATCGACGAACTGCGACATCGGGAAACGTTTGCCGGCGCGGCGGGTCAGCGTGCTGAGGGGTTGAGCGAGGACCTGCATTTCGTCAGAAAGGGCGAGCCCGATCCTGCGCTCGCCCCAGTCGACTGCCAACAATCTGCCTTTCACCCTTGCGACATCGTCTGGTAGAACTCGGCGTTGGTCTTGGTGCGCTTCAGCCGCTCGAGCAAGAATTCGATCGCCTCCACGGGCGGCATGTCGGACAGGAAGTTGCGCAGCAGGTAGACCTTGTTCAGCTCCTCTTTGGAGAGCAGCAGCTCTTCCTTACGCGTACTGGTGCGCTGGACGTCGATCGACGGGAAGGTGCGACGCTCGGCGATGCGGCGATCGAGGATGACTTCGGAGTTACCGGTGCCTTTGAACTCCTCGAAGATGACCTCATCCATGCGCGACCCGGTGTCGATCAGCGCGGTCGCGAGAATCGTCAGCGAGCCGCCGCCTTCGATGTTGCGCGCAGCACCAAAGAAGCGCTTCGGTTTCTGTAGTGCATTCGCGTCCACACCGCCCGAGAGAATCTTGCCCGAGTGCGGGACCACGACGTTGTGCGCGCGGCCGAGGCGGGTGATGGAGTCGAGCAGAATGACGACGTCCTTGCCGTGCTCCACCAGGCGCTTCGCCTTCTCGATCACCATATCCGCGACCTGCACGTGCCGGTCGGCGGGCTCGTCGAACGTGGAGGACACGACTTCGACGTTCGGTCCCTTCACGTTCTCTTCCATGTCGGTCACCTCCTCGGGCCGCTCGTCGATGAGCAGCACGATGAGGTAGATCTCGGGGTGATTCTCGATGATGGAATTGGCGAGCTTCTGCATCAGGATGGTCTTGCCGGCTTTGGGCGGCGATACGATGAGACCGCGCTGCCCCTTGCCGATGGGCGACAGGATGTCCATGACGCGCATCGACAGGTCGCCGTCCTTACGTTCAAGCCTGATCTTTTCCTCGGGATATCGGGGCCGCAGGTTATCAAACGCGACCCGATGCTTGGCTTTCTCCGGCTCCTCGCCATTGACGACTTCGACCTTGAGCAGCGCGAGGTAGCGCTCACCCTCCTTCGGCGGCCGGACCTGTCCCGTAATCGTATCGCCGGTGCGCAGATCGAACCGCTTGATCTGGCTGGGCGAGACGTAGATGTCGTCGGGGCCGTAGAGGTAGTTCCAGTCGGCGCTGCGAAGGAATCCGTAGCCTTCCGGAAGGATTTCGAGCACGCCCTCGCCGCGGAGGACCGTGTCGGAGTCGAGCAGCGACTGCTCGATGCGGAAAATGAGGTCCTGCTTGCGGAGCCCGGAGTAGTTGGTGATGTTCAGGCTCTCGGCCATCGCGTGTAGTTCCGCGACGGACTTTCTCTTCAGCTCGGCGATATCCACGTGTGCTTCAACTCCGTTTGCTCGTGCGGCGGGGAAAAACCCCGGGATGGGGGAGTGGTCCTTAGTTGAAAATGGAAACTTGGGAATGTGGCGGTGTGCGACGGAGTCATAGTAGGACGCCTGCCAGCGTCCGTCAAGTGTGTCCATGAGTTTGACCCCATTCCTGCGGGCGTGGCGCACAACCCCCCTCCACGATCGCGAAGTCATTGACGCGCTTGTAGATCAGGCGCACGAGGCGCCGTCGCCGGAGCTCCACGCCGCCCTCGGCCAATGGCCCGGCTCCTACTACTGGTCGGACGAGTCGGACGGCCGGCATCTCGTGCTCACACGTCCGACCTCCGAAGCGCGCGAGAGGTGGGGCGTGCATACGCTCCTGCTCATCGGCGTGCTCTTCACAATGACCCTGGCCGGCTGCTTGTTTGCCGACGCCCTTCCAGAGAGCATCGCGGTCTGGACGCCCGCCGTCCTGCTCCGTGCGTTCCCCCATGGACTCTCATTTTCTCTGCCGTTGCTGGCGATCCTGTTTACGCACGAGATGGGTCATTACATCACCGCCCGCCGCTATCAGCTCAGCGTTTCACCCCCTTACTTCATTCCCGGACTCCTTCCTCCTTGGGGCATCGGGACGTTCGGCGCCTTCATTCGGCTGCGCACGATCGTGAATGATCGCCGACAACTTCTCGACGTCGGCGCGGCGGGACCCATCGCGGGATTCCTAGTCGCCCTGCCGATCCTCGGGTACGGCCTGGTGAAAAGTCAGCCATGGCTGGGCCCCATCGAGCACATGACGCCGCTGCCCATTGGGATGGTCATGGCCTGGGGAGATGGCGTAGCGCCGCTCGGTGACTCGCTCATCACATGGCTCGCGCGTCACGCCTTGGCTGCTTCGACCCCGCTCAAGCTTCACCCCATTGCTGTGGCCGGGTGGTTCGGCATGTTCGTCACGATGCTCAACTTGCTGCCCATGGCGCAGCTCGACGGCGGCCACATTGTCTATGCCGCGTCGCCCCGGCTGCATCAGCGCGTCGCGCGTGGTATCTGGATCCTCATCATGTTGCTGGGCTGGTTCTGGATTGGGTGGCTGTTCTGGGGCTTCATCGTGTTGATGCTTTCGCGGGGCCAGCTTCGCCACCCTCCAATCCTCGATGCCTACAGGCCGTTGCCGGGCTCCCGGCGGTGGCTGCTCATCACGAGCGCGCTGCTTTTCGTGCTCACCTTTGCGCCCGTGCCTCTGGTGCGGTAAGGCGGAATCCGTTTCCAGTATTGCGTAACTCAAAGCCATTTATAATGTTGTTTGAAACCAGCCAGGATCGGCATGCCTGCCCAACCTGCCCGATACACAGCTGCCGCGACCGAATCGGTCGTCCATGACCTGCCTTCTATCCGCTTCGACGGACAACCCATAGACATCCGCCTCTCCTTGCGCCGCAGTGAAGACGGTATTTGGCGTGGTCGTATCCTGTTCGGCGCGGAAGGAACTGAAGCGGAGCGCTCCAGTGCCGAGATTTTCTGCGCCCCTACGGAGCAGGATCTCTGGCAGTCGGTGCGGGATTTGCGAGATCACCACTTGCGAGACCTGTACCGCTCGTTGCTTTGATGGCCGATTGGAAGGACACGCTATCGACGCTGCGGCATGATTTGTCGAATCCGCTCTCGGCGATTCTCGCCGAGGCTCAGCTAATGCTCCTCGCGCCCGAAAAGCACGACGAGGAGACGCTGGCCGGCCTCAAGCAGATCGAGAGCCTGGCGCGTAGGATGCGCCAGATCCTGCACAGCACCGAGTGAGCCGCCGTCACCGCCCACGGTTTGCCTACGCCACCGCGTGGTGGCCGCCCCGCCGTTTGCGGCTGGCCTTCCTTAATACGATCCTCCTCCCTCGCATACGGGAAACGAGAAACGGGAAACGGGACACGGTGTGCTCGCACGTTTCCCGTTTCCTGTATCCTGTTTCCCGGTTCCCGTGATCCGCATCATAGCCCTGCCGGTCAAAGGTCGGTAAATCGAAGTCCCCTCTTCAGTGAGCCCCCGCAGTTGAAGTTGGCTGGCCGTAGGTGGTTACTCGTCGGGATGAGCGGATCGGTCATGGCCTGTGCAAGTGGGCCGCGGCCCGGTAACGTCACGCCCGCGGAAATCCCTCTCCTCGAAGCACAGGCCGCACGGCAGCCCACCAACTCGCAGATTCGCTTCCGCCTCGCGAGCGGCCTCCAGGCTGCCGGTCGCTGTGACTCCGCCGTCGTGGTTGCGCTCAGCGCGCAACGCCTTGCGCCGGGCGACCCGCTCGGCCCCATGGTGATTGGCGCCTGCCAGGAAAAGGCTGGACGGTACGATCTCGCGCACGCCACGTACTCCGACTTTGCCAGCCGGCATCCTCGCGCTCGCGGCGTCGCTGCTGTCCGCGCAATGGCTCAGCTCGCGCTGCGAGCCCAGGCAACCCAGACGGCGAAGCTGGCGCTTGCGCGTGAATCGACGCTCACAACCCTACCGCCTGAGCCTTCCACGGTTGCAGTGCTTCCGCTGGCGATTGCCGGCGACTCGAGTCTGCAGCCGTTGTCGCGCGGCCTGGCCGAGCTGATCACGTCTGATCTGGCACTCGTGCGGTCGCTCCGACTGCTGGAACGGATGCAGATCGGCTCGCTGGTCGATGAGCTCCAGTTGAGTCAGAGCGCGCGCGTCGATTCGACGACTGCGGCGCGCGTCGGGCGGTTGCTGCGAGCGGAGCAGATGGTGCAGGGCGTTGCGGCAATCACGGAAAACGGTCCCGTGCGGATGTCGGCGTCCGTCGTGCGCGGGAACGGCGAAGTGCGGGGGGGGGCCGGGGGGGCCGGCGCGCAGGTCAACGGCACGTTCAAACGGCTGCTCGACCTCGAGAAAGAGCTCGTGCTCGGTCTCGCTACGCAGCTCGGCGTTCAACTGACTGATGCCGAGCGACAGCGGATCTCGCGCCAGGGGCCGAAGAACCTCGCGGCATTTCTCGCCTACAGCCAGGGTCTCGAAGCGATGGATCGAGGCGACTACAAGGCCGCGTCGGCGGCGTTCAGCGCCGCCGTCCGCGCCGACCCTTCTTTTTCAGCTGCTAGGGAGCAACACCAGGCGGCGGTAGCGGCGCCGGTAGTTCAGGCGGCGTCCGGCGACTTCGTCAGCGCCGTCGAGACCGCCGCCGGCATGTCATTCCCGGCGGAGCCCGCCTCCGTTGGCGCGTTGCTGCAGTCGACCACCGATGTTTCACAGACGCTCTCAGATGTGAGCAGCCAAACCGGCATCAGCAGTGTCGTCACCCATCCGACTCCGGAAAGCCAGGGCATCACCAGCATCGTGCAGGCGTCCGGCGCCATCCGAATCATCTTCAAGCGGCCGTGAGCCGGCAGCGCACGCTGCTCCTCGCCTTCGTGTGCGCCCTCGCACCCATTCCGGGAGGCGGGGGCGTGGTCGCGCAGATGGGCACGACGCTCGCGCGGACAGGCGTATACTTCGAGTCCTACAGTTTCGGAAGCGGACTCGCGTTCAACCGGATCTCGGAGCTCACCATTCCGGTGAGTCTCACGCAGCGTTTCGGAAACCGGGTCGTGCTCGACGTGGCGACCGCATTCGCAAGCGCGTCATCTGATCAGGCGGGCGGCGGGACGATCGAGTATTCCGGATTCATCGATACTGATTTCCGCGCGACGGTGAGCGTCGTTCCGGGCCGATTGCTCTTCACCTTCATCGGCACGGTTCCCACCG
The DNA here is from genome assembly GCA_035259785.1 of Gemmatimonadales bacterium. Classification (GTDB taxonomy): domain Bacteria; phylum Gemmatimonadota; class Gemmatimonadetes; order Gemmatimonadales; family GWC2-71-9; genus 20CM-2-65-7. The sequence continues at coordinate 19,255 of DATFVZ010000222.1, read as the reverse complement.
GCGCGACGACCGTTCCCGACACGACGATTCCACTCTTTGGGGCGACGGCGACCGACCTGCTCGCGTTCACCATTCCTAATTTCGGCACCGGCGGCGGGGTCTCGAGCGGCTTCGCGTCGGCGTTTCCAATTGGCTCGAACTGGGCGCTTGGGGGCGCCGCGAGCTATCGCCAGGGCGCGAGCTACGTGCCCGTGACCGGCGGCAGCCGGCTCGTTCCGGGCGGTGAAATCCGAGCGCGGGTCGGCATCGAAGGTCCCTTTGGCCATGAAAAGTATTTCCGCGGCGCGATCCTCTACGCCGCGAGCGGCGCGAACGACATCGGCGCCGGGCAACAGACCTCGATCGGCGACCGCGTGCTCGCCTATGTGTCCGCCAGCCTCCCCGCCGGTCGCTCGCATCTCTCGCTCTACGGCTGGGAAATGCGCCGGCTCCGCGCGCGCAACTATGCCGATTCCGCCACGGTCGTCGTGCCTCGGGGAAACTTTCTCGCAGTCGGCGCGCGACTCGAAACTCCGCTCAGCCCGAAGGCTACGTTGGTCCCGGTGCTCGAATTCCGACACGAGCTCACCGGGCCGGCGGACAAGATGGAGCTGCTCGGGTACTTGCTGCGCACCGGCACTGATTTGCGGTATCGCCTCAGTGATCGCGCAACGGGCGTCATCCAGGCACAAATCGCTTTCGGCACGCTGCAGGATCAAGGCACCCAGGCCTCGCTGGTGGGCTCGCGCATCGGCGCATTGATCGAATGGTCCCGCTGAAGCGCCGGGTCGCCCGCGCGGCGGTCGTGCTCCTTGGTGTTCTCGGCGTCAATTGCCGAGACGGCATGGGCCCGCCGAGTCTCGCTGGGCGGCTCGCGTTTTTACCCACATTCGAAAGCAGCGGCGCGGGAATTGTCGATTTCGATCGCATGCGCGTGACGCTTATGCGTCCGCCCCGCACCTCAGTTCTGGACACGGTCATCGCCGTTCCACCCACCGCGGATTCGGTGGACCTGCTGCTGGGAGTGCCGTTGTCGTCGTCGAGCGAAGACTTGCAGCTCTATCTCCGACTCATCAATACGGCAGGCGATACCGTCTTCAGGAATACGCCCTACCCGCAGACCGTGACGGTCACGACGGGAACTCCCGCCATTATCCCCACTCCGATCGAATACGTCGGCGTCGGTTTTGACGCCGTCGCCGTCGTGATCACCTCCCCGGACACCACGTTGTTCTTCGGCGATAGCCTCCAGCTGGGCGCGGTCGCGCTCAGCGGGACGGGGCTGGCCATTCCCGGCACTCCGATCGCGTGGCGGTCTCTCGATCCGGCGCGGGTGGGCGTACCCGATGCGGCCGTCGGGGAGGTCGTGGCGGGCAGCCAACGTGGCGCCGCACGCATTGTTGGTGAGCTGCTCACCGGGCTGGCCGACACCGTCTTCGTGATCGCGCAGCCGCTACCTGCGGCGCTCGCGTTGGTCAGCGGCGACACGCAGACGGCCGTGCCTGCTGCAATTCTGCCGATCCCGCTGCGTGCTCGTGTGCTCGGCAGCGACGGCTTGGGAGTTCGCGGCGTACCGGTTGCCTTCCGAGCGCTCGCTCCCGGCGCGTCCGTCACACTCGACACGGTGATCAGCGACCAACTCGGATATGCGGAGGTGATCGGCGCGCTCGGTCCCGCTCTCGGACTCCAGACGTTTGAAGCCAGCGTTGCAGGTGCAGCGCCGCTCACGTTCACGGCCACCGCGATCAGCGCTACGATCGCGTCAGTTACGATCGATCGCACCGTCGACACGATTCCCCGCGGCGCGCCCATTCAGTACTCCGCCGTCGCCCGCGACGCGCTCGGCAATCCCGTCGCGGTGACCATCGGGTGGACGTCGACCGTCGGAACAGTCGCGACGATCGATCAGACGGGGTTGGCGCTCGGCGTGGGAGCGGATTCGACCAACATCATTGCTTCCGCCGCGGGTCATGCTGATACGGCGGTGCTCTATGTCCGCGCGTTGACTCAGGTCGTTGCGTCTCCGAAGGACACAGTCATCACGGCTGTCGGCGATTCGCTTGATATCAGCGCGACGGCGTACGACAACTTTGGGCAAATCGTGACGTCGGGTTTCACACGGACCTTCAGCTCGGCGACCCCGGCCGTTGTCATCGTCGATCCCAAGACGGGCAGGACTCACATTGTCGGCCCGGGTGACGGGGCGATCGTCATTCGCGACTCCGTCGACGCTTGGTTGCAGGTGCAGACGGTCGCCACGGTGCGAGTCAGCCAGCTCGTCAAACGTCTGACCAATACGCCGGCGACGATGTCGATCGGTGTGGGTGGAGGGGGCAAGATTGTGGCGCGGGCGTATGACCGGAACGGCTATCCGATTCCGGGGCAGACGATCGGGTTCGCATCGCGTGACACGCGCTTTGTGACCGTCGATTCGAGCGGTCTCGTCACCGGAGTCGCGCTCGACGCTACGACCTACGTCGTCGATTCACTCAGCGACAGCGGTACGGTCTACTGGGACTCGACACTCGTGCAGGTCGTCGGGGCACCGCCGGCCTTGCTGCGATGGGGGTTCGATTCGCTCGATATCGGAATCGCCGGCACCTCCGTTCCACTCACGCTGAGCCGGCCGGACATCCGTGTGACGACGGTTTTCCTCGCGGTGCTGCCGGCGATCGACACACTCGTTGCACGTCCGGCGCTTGGTTGCGGGGGACCGGTACTCCACCGCGTCACGATCAATCCGCAGTCGTCCGGCACCGCCGTGCCTGTGTGCGGCTTGAAGGCGGGAATTGTACGGATGGTGGCGACAGACTCCGCCGGCGTCTACTCGCCCGACACCATGCTGGTGAGGGTCCTGGCGATGGCCGACACGGGGATTCGCGTGGCGGTGATAGTTCAAATGCAGGACGCCCTCACGTTTACGCCGGCGACGGTGAGCATCAGGGTCGGTGAGTCGGTGACGTGGCAAAACTTTAGTGGGATGAAGCACACCACAACGTCAGATCAGCCATTCTGGGATCAGACCGTAGACAACGGCCAATTCTTCATGCGCACGTTCCTGGCGCCGGGGTCGTTCCCCTATCACTGCAATATCCACCCCGGGATGCGGGGGACGGTCGTCGTCAATTAGTCCACTAGCCGTTCCCGCAGGTCGTACCCATATCTAGACTCCATACGACCCCAACTCAGGGAGGCCGTCATGCGGCGTCTTTGTCTGGCTCTCGTCGGTGGCCTGGTGGCGAATGCGTGCGGTGGTGGTGGAGGAGGTGGTGGAACCGGGCCGACACCGAATACAATCGCAGTCAGCGCCGGAAATAATCAGGTGGCAGCCGCCGGCTCGGCGCTTCCGGACTCACTCGCGGTGATCGTGCGCGATCAGGGCGGAGCAGCTCTTGCTGGCGTGACCGTGACATTCGCCGTTACGGGTGGTGGAGGCAGCGTGTCGCCTGCAACACGCGCGACCGACGCGTCCGGGATTGCCAAGACCCGCCGGACGCTCGGCCCCAATGCCGGCACCCAGACCACGAGCGCCACTGCGGGGGGGCTGCCGCCTGCGCCGTTCACCTCGATAGCGCAGATCAACGGAGCAGTGAATATCGCCAATAGTACTGCTGGCGCTCTGACCGATACGGTCGGTACGATCAGGGCGGAGTCCCTCACCGTGACCGTGACGGACCAAAACACGACGGCAGTGCCGGGCATCACGGTGACATGGGCATCTACCGGCGGCACTGTCGCCCCAACATCAGCGACAACCAACGCGTCAGGCCAAGCGAAAACTCGGTTTACCTACGGCAATACCGCCGGCAATCAAACGGCGACTGCCACGGTTACCGGGCTCGTGGGATCACCCGTCACGATCACGTTGAACGCGACCGCGGGCACCGCGGTCACCATCGTCAAGACCGCCGGTGACAACGGCGCGGCGGCGCCAAGTGGTAATGTGACCTACACGGTGCAGAGCCGCGATTCGCACGGGAATGGAAAGGGCGGGGTGGTGATCGACTGGGCGGTTGCTTCCGGCGGTGGTTCGATCACACCTGCTCAGAACACCACTGCGGCGAACGGCAACGCGAGTGCACAACGAACGCTCGGCGCTGGGGCGGGAGATCAGACCGCGACGGCTACGGCCGCCGCCCTGACCGGACCTCCGGTACTTACGTTCACGACGACCGCGACAACGGTGACAACAGTGCAGGTCGCGAACAACACGTTCACGCCCCAAGCGGTCACGATCTCCGCTGGCGGGGCTGTGAACTGGGAGTGGCAGGCCGGCTCGGTCTCGCACAACGTGACGTTCACAACCTCGGGCTCCCCTGCTGACATCCCTGACCGGACGACGGGCAGTGTCTCGCGGACGTTCAATACCACAGGAACTTTCAATTACCACTGTACAAACCACGGTGGTATGACGGGGAGCGTGACAGTCAATCCGTAGCGCGGAGATACCGCCAGCCGTTCGCGAAGTAGAGGACCAACAGGAGTACCGTCGCAGCGCTGACGCCAAACTTCCACACCGCGGGGGCGTTCGAGGTCGATAACAGACCTTCGATTGCCCCCGCAATCGCGAGCAGGGTGACGACCGCGCCGATCATGCGCACCGCAATCCGGCCCTCGACGACCAGCGCGTCCTTACGGGTGCGGTCGCCCGGCGCGATCAAAGCCTTGGCCATGCGAAATCCCGCGCCGGCCGATATGAAAATCGCCGTCAGCTCCAGAACACCGTGTCCTGCGACGAATGTGGTGAGGTAGCTCAGCACCCCGTAGTTCTCGAACAGCCCGAATCCGAATCCGAGCATCATGCCGTTGGCGAGCAGCAGCCAGGCGGTGAGCAGGCCGAACGTCAGACCGCCGACAAACACACCGAACGAAACCTGGATGTTGTTGGTGATGATCATGGCGGCCACGATGGGCCGATTCTCGGCGTCCGTTTGCGCGTAGGTGCGTCCGTCTGCTTCACGGGCGGCCGCCTGCTCCGCGCGATTGATCATGACTTGCGGCAAGACTTCTTCGGCCAGGTTCGGCCGTTCCCGAATCATGACGTACGCCGCGGCCGCGGGCACGATGAATAGCAGCAGGGCGACGAACACGTAGGCGCGGGACTCCATGACCGCCGCCGGAAAATCGCGGAGCAGATAATGCGCAAACGGGGTGCGCTGGCGACCTCGCACTCCGTACAGGGCGTTATGGCCCGCGCTCACGACCCGCTCCAGGTACTCGATGACCCGCGGATCTACCTGGTACGTGCGAGCCCGCGCGAGGTCGGCTGCGACTTCCCGGTACTGCGCCGCAAACGGCGGGATCTCACCCGTCGCCAGTCCGCTCACGCCGGTGCGCTCCATACGCCGGGCCAGCCGGTGAAACGCTTCCCACGCGTCGCGCTTACGAGCCAGAAAGCGCTCGCCCGTGACCGTCGTACGACCGACCGCGCCAGTTTGAGCGCGGGTGCCGAAGCGGCTGCGCCGCTTTGTTTGCTCAGACGTGAACACTTCCACGAGATAGCCATTGATATCGTCGGTGCGGCGTGGAATCCGCGTCTCAAAGCGACGGGCAAGGTCTCTGCCGATCCGGAGCTCGACGTCGGGAGCCAACTCATTGATGCGCCCGAGAAACCGGTCGAGCAGACGGAATTCCTCTTCGCTGAGCTCGGGGGGCCCCGCTTCGATGATCTCGATCTCGGACTCGGTCCGGGCGCCAAGGCTCCAGGCGGTCGGGCGATCCCGCACGACGATCGTTCCCGCCGCCATGTCGCCCAGCCGCTTGTTGCTCCGGTTGACGAACATCATGAACAGCGCGGGCAGGAACGGCAGAATCGGGAAGTAGCAGTCGAGCAGGCGCACCAGATTGCGAACCACGGCTGCGCCGGCGTTTATCGGCCGTCCTGTGTCCATTACGACGCGAATGCCGAGCGCCTGTTTGCCTGGGGTCCGGCCGGTGTTCAGGGCTTCGAAAAGCGTGAAGTAGCCCCAGAACAACAGGAAGACAACGAGAATCATGAGCGCGGTAGCCCAGCCACCCGGAAGTCCGCGCAAGAAGTCGAGCCAGGCGTAAATGATCAGCAAGCCGATCAGCGAGACCCCAAGCAGGAACACATCGAGCAGGGCCGCGGCCATCCGCGAGCCCACGCCCGCGAGCTCGAAGTGAACGTCGACATGCTCGGGCGTCTCGACACCGTGGTGCTGGCGCAGATCGAGATCGAGGTCTCGCGCGGAAGGCGTCACGTACTCATCTTACCGCCATCCCGCATGCTGAGGTAGACGAGAATGGCCGACCTGAAGCCGATGGACATCGGTGAGATCCTGGACGGCGCGCTCACGATTTTCCGCCGTCACTTTATGCTCTTCATGAAGATCGGTATCATCACGCTCTGGTTTCCCGTGGCGCTCACCATCTACCTCGAGCTCGCGGGGGGCGCCGAGCAGCACATTGTGCTCGCGCTGATCGTTAACGTGATCCGCTATTTTGCCGGCCTGTTTCTCACCGCCAGCGCCATCCGCATCATCGCCGACTCGTACCTCGGCCGGCGCCCCGAGCTGTCGGACGCGCTCGCGATGGGGAGCTCCAAGATCATGCCGCTGTTTCTCGTGGGTTTTGTCAAGGTTCTCCTGCTCGGCCTCATCGCTGGTGTCATCGCCGTGGTCGCGGCCGTCGCAGTCCCTCGTATGGCGACGGGAGGAGGCGCCGGGTTATTGGCCGTCCTTCTCGGGATCTTGGCAGGCTGCTGGTTCATCGTCTACGTGGCGTGCGGGTACGCGGTCACGACACCGGTCGTCGTGCTCGAAGAGCTCAATGCCTCCTTCGATGCGTTCGGTCGCTCGTGGGACCTGACGCGCGGTTTCAAGCTCAAGATCTTTCTCATCTTCCTCGTCGCGATGGTCGTCGTCTTCGTCCCGGGCATCGCGATCGGGGGGCTGGGCGCCGCGCTCACTCCCGACGCGCGCATACTCGGCCAGGCAATCGAGATCGCATCCGCGGCCCTCCCCATCTTGCTGACACCGCTGTTCTCCTGCGTTCTGACGCTGGTGTACTACGATCTGCGCGTCCGTCGCGAGGCATTTGACCTCGAGGTGCTCAGCGAACAATTGGGAGCAGGGGGGGCCGTGCGCTGATAGCACTGCCAACTCTTGCTGTCCAAGCTGTCACGCAAATCCCCGCCGATTCGGTGCGTCGAGTCGTGGGGACCGTCTTCGCGCAACGGGACTACGAGTGGGTCGCGCGGCGCGAGCCGTTGCGTTGGCTCAAACAGCTGTGGTACAGCTTCCTCAACTGGATCGACAGCTTCTCGCAGACCAATCCGTTCAGCTACAACGCGCTGCTCGTCGCGCTCACGCTCATTCTGGTCGTCCTGCTCGCCCACATCGCGTATGTGATCTGGCGGGTCACGCGACAGTCAGCGCGTGTCGCCCGTCCGGATGCGGGTGGCGGCGGCATCATCCACGACGCCGCGAGCCATCTTGCGCGCGCTGAGGAGCTCGCGCGCGCCGGCCGTTACGTCGAAGCGCTCGGTCACCGGTTCCTCGCGGTTGTCCTGGAGCTGGACCGCGCCGACGCGCTGAAGTTCCACGCCTCCAAGACCCCCGCCGAGTACCTCTGGGAGGTGCGCCTGGATGACATGGGTCGTGCTTCATTCAGTGCGCTGATCGGGGCGCTGTATCGCCACCTGTTCGGCGCGGTGCCGTGTGCGGAATCCGAGTATCGCGCGTTCGGCGAAGCCGCGCAGCAATTGACGAAGCATGTCGTCCCGGCTTGAGATCGGGCTGGCGCTGTTACTCGCGGTGGCAATCACCGTTGCGGTCTGGGCAGGGAACCGCGCTCCCAAGCCGCCGGCCGAGGACCAACGCACGTCGACCTTCCTCACGGGTCCCGATGGGAGCCGGGGCGTCTACGAAGTGCTCGTCCGGCTCGGTCGACCTGTGCAGCGGCAGCGCTCCTCGCTAGTCGAGATCAACACCGACACTGCTCGCCGGCCGGCACTGTTGGTCGTGCTCAATCCGGTGGTGCCGTTGCAACCTGAGGAGATCGAACAGGTCGTCGCGTACGTCAGAGCGGGAGGCGCTGTTCTCAGCGCCGGCCGCGGCGGCGGGATCCTGCGCTGCACCGGGTGGCGCTTGGAGCCCGATCGCTGGACCGACGACAGCGTCAATGTGAGCACGCCAGCCGGCATGCGGCCGTTGCCGCGGGTCGCGCGTGTTCTGCAGCTGCAACCCAAGGACTCCACGGAGGCGCCGCGGCGCTCGCTCGAGGGACTCGTCAAGCAACAGCCCGATTCGGTGAATTCGTGCTCGCAGCTCGTTGCGGAGCGCCGCGAGCCCTTCTTATATGCGGCCACGGGTCGGCCGGTACTGCTCCGACTCTGGTATCCCGGGGGAGGAAGCATCACGCTCGCGTCCGACGAGGGTTGGTTCACCAACCGCATTTGGCGCGACACCGACGTGCCGCTCGTCGCGCTGCCGCTGCTGGCGTCGCCACGAGGTGCGCGCGGTCGCATAGTTGTGGACGAGTACCATCAAGGATTTCACCGCGACGAGCATTCGGCCACGTCGCTCACCTGGGTCTGGCTCCAGAACTCACCCGTGGGTTGGGCGGTGCTGCAGATCCTGGCGATCGGACTCGTATGGCTCGCCGTGATGGCCGTGCGATTCGGCCCGGCACGCGAGGTCGTGGAGCGGCGGCGCCGGTCTCCTCTCGAACACCTCGACGCACTTGGTGCCGGACTCGAGAGCGCTCGAGATGAAGGCACGGCGGTCCGCCGCCTCGTCGCCGGCCTGCAGCGGCGTCTCAGCGTCAGCCGGGGGGGGAGCGGCAATATGGAGACTTGGCTCGAAGCTCTCGAGCTCGCCATGCGACGTCCTGAAGGACGCGCTGCGGTGCGGCGGCTTCGGGATCTCCTGAGAGAACGCAGTGGAACCGACGGCAATTTGGTGCTCGCAACGGCTCAAGCTGTGGAGGACGTGTGGGAGGAATTGCGCCCGCGCACGACGCGCGAGCAATACTAGAAGCTCTGCGGCGAGTCGTCCTCGGCCAGGACGCGGCCCTTCGCGAGGTCCTGGTCTGTTTGCTGGCGCGCGGCCATATCCTTCTCGAGGGCGTGCCGGGCACGGCGAAGACATTGCTGGTGCGTACGCTGTCGCTCGCGATGCGCGCGCGCTTCGTCCGCATCCAATTCACCCCAGACCTGATGCCGGCCGACATCACCGGAATTACGATGCTGACCGGAGGCGGAACGCAGGAGTTCACGTTCCGTGAGGGGCCGATCTTTGCCGATCTGGTGCTCGCGGATGAAATCAACCGGGCGCCGGCCAAGACGCAGGCCGCCCTGCTCGAGGCAATGCAGGAGCGCACGGTGACGGTCGACGGCAAGAGCCATCCGCTCTCGTCGACCTTCACCGTATTCGCCACGCAGAATCCCATCGAGTTCGAGGGGACCTACCCCTTGCCCGAGGCCGAGCTCGACCGCTTCATGGCGAAGGTGCAGATCGGCTACCCGGCGGCCACGGTCGAGCAGAACATCCTGACTCGCTACGTCGAGGGCTTCGAGGCCGATCGCACAGAGACGTACGGCGTGACGCCGGTGGTCGATGCGCGAGGTCTCGAGCAGCTGCGCACGACCGTGGATGCTGTTCGCGTCGAGCCGAGGATCACGGGCTACATCACGACGATCGTCCGGGGCACGCGCGAGGCTGCATCACTCACCCTGGGGGCCAGCCCCCGCGCCGGTGTCGCCTTGCTCAAAGCGTCCCGCGCGGCCGCGCTGCTCGAGGAGCGCGACTACGTCATCCCGGACGACGTGAAACTGCTCGCGCCCGCAATTCTGCGGCATCGCATCAGCGTCGCCCCGGAGCTGGAGCTCGAAGGCGTCACCGCCGATCAGGCGCTCAAGGCCATTCTCGACAGGATCGAAGCCCCGACCGCCTGACTATGAGAGCGTTCTTCATAGTCGCGCTCGTCACCACAACATTTGTATTGCTCTGGTACGTCCTCGGTGTACCGAGGCAGCGCGTGGGCGGTGTGTTGTTTACGCCTCGCGCGTTGGCGGTCGGCGCCGCAATCGCCATCATCGGCGCACTCGGCTACTGGGTACCGTGGGCGCTGGACGCGATGCTCGTCGCTGATCTCGTGCTGATTGCGATGATCTGGCTCGACGCGACGCTGGCCGTTCGCGTCGCCGCGACGGGTCTCGACAATGGCGCGGCGACCGACACTCTGGTCTCGGTGGCGCGCGATCCGCTTCCGGCCCTATCGGTCGGTCATGCGGGCGAAGTGACCTACCGCTGGACCAACGGCGCGGCGCGACCAGTGCGGCTCCATGTGCGCGAGATTCGGCCCGACATTCTTGGCGGCTCCCAGCCGGCCCGCGCGCTCGAGGTGCCGGCGCAATCGACGCAGCGAGACACGGTGCCGGTCGCGCCGGTGCGGCGCGGCCGGGAAAACACGGGCGGGTTCTTTGTCGACAGCATCGGCCCACTCGGACTCGGTCGGCGTCGCATGCGTTTTGATATGCCTTGGGAGGTCGTGGTCTACCCCTCCCTCGCCTCCGTGCGGCTCCGCGCGTCGGTTGCCGAAGCGCTGCGGCGCCGTGACGCCGGCACCAAACCGGTGCGCCAGTTGGGCGAGGGGCGGTTGTTCGAATCGCTGCGCGAGTGGGTGCCCGGCGACGATCTACGACACATTGACTGGAAAGCGACCGCCCGGCGCCGCAAAGTCATCACACGTCAGTACGAAGCGGAGCGGCGGCAACAGGTCCTGTTAGTGCTCGACACTGGACGACTCATGACCGCCGAGGTCGTCGCCGGCGTTGCACGACTCGACTTTGCCGTACAGGCCGCGCTCGAGCTGGCGTACGCCGCGGCGCAGTACGACGACAACGTCGGTGTCATGACGTTCGCCGACGGTGTGCAACATTTCGTGACACCCGAGCGCGGGCGTGCCGGCGTGCGTCGGGTGCTCGATGTGCTCGCGGTCGTGCAGCCGAAGCTTGTCGAGCCCGATTATCCCGGCGCGTTTCGCTATCTCGCCGCGCGCAATCGCAAGCGCGCGCTGACGGTGTTGTTCACCGACGTCATCGATCGCTTCGCCTCGGACGCGGTCGTCGCCAATGTCGCGACGCTTCGGCCCCGCCACGTGCCGCTCGCCGTCACGCTGCGCAATCCCGAGTTGGATGCGGCGGCCACCTTGCGACCCGAGCAGCCTCGTGATGCATATCGCAAAGCGGCGGCTGAAGAGCTGCTGCACGCGCGCGAAGAAGCACTGGGGCACATGCGACGGGCGGGCGTCCTGGTGATTGATGTCACACCGCAACGCGCCGCGCAGGCGGTAGTGGCGAAGTACTTGGAGCTGAAGCGAAGAGGCATTTTGTAAGTCACAGTATGGCACGGCTGTGCCGCGTATTGTATGTTCGGTCCTCAAGTAACGGATTGGACTGGATGCGCGGTCGTAATCAAGCCACCCTCGTCGTAATCCTTGGAACAGCGCTCATCGGCGTGACTTGCGCCTTCCCAGCCGACAACAGCCCCGAAGTTTACGTCACCATCGAGACGCCCGCGCTCGTGCTGCTGGATGGCGACGAGATGACGATTCGTGCGCGCGCCTGGCGGCTGATCGGGACGCCTGATTCAGGAAACGGTGACGACGAGGCGCTCGCCAACGTCGACTTCCAGTGGACCAGCAGCAGCACGACGGTGGCGCGGGTGGACAATAACGGGGCCGGCTATGCGACCGTGCTCGGTGTCGGTCCGGGGCTATCCGATATCACGGCCCGCGTGATCTCGTTCGAAAAAGCGGGCAGCGCCGCGCTGCCGCTTCGCGTCTCCGGTTTCCTCGAAGTCGACAGCATGACGCCGCCGACCGTCAAATGGGGCGACAAGCTGACGCTCTGGGGCGTCGGGATCCAGTACGCGTTCATCACGAGTCTGGACGGATCCGGGTTGATTCCCGACTCACTCTCCTACGTCGAATCGAACGGCTTCAGCCACATGGAGTTCTGGGTGCCGCAGCCAGCGCGCACCAGTCAGCTGTTTGTGCTCGGGCCGGGCGTCTTCTTCAATACGCCCGATTCGGTCGCGGTCGATACCATGGATCTGTACGAACCCAATACCGTCAGTCCGACGCTGCTCAATCTGGACGGCCCTGGCCCCTATCCCACCCTGCCGTTCGTCAAGTTCTTCAATCCGGCATTGGCGTTCGAGGAGCTGCCCCGTGACACGACGCAGGGCTACGACTGGTATCGGTTCACCCGCAGCGACACGTCCCGCCCGCTAACGCTTATTGTGCGGCCGCAGGGCAACCTCGACAGCACCGGCCTGTTCATGGTGATCGCGGATTCCATCCTGTTCAATGGCTCGTTCCATGACGCGCCGCCAACTCCGCCGAACTGGTTCGTGACGAGCCAGGGCTATTACTACTGCGCGCGCGGTGGATTCAGTCCCATCATTCCGCCGTTCGACTCCATGGTGATCGCGCTGAAGACGCTGCCTCGATACGTCCCCGGCAACAACGGGATTCACATCCTCAACTTCTACGGCAAGCGTCTCAACTACTTGATGATCGCCGCCGATACGATCATCCCGGGAGGGAAGATCCAGCAGGACCGCTTTGAAGAAAACGACATATGCACGATGGCCGATGCGCCGGGGAAGATCATTCCCGTGGGCCCGCTGTCCCCATTCGGCGATACGCTCACCATCGACGTGCCCCACGACCTCGACTGGTACCGCTTCCGCGTGAACGCCCCGCTGGCAGGCGATACCACCACGATCCGGATCGCGGGTCGCTCGTCCGGCGGCGCGGTCGGCGATCGATCGGACGTCGACCTCTATGTCCTCGACACCAACTTCGTATTCCAGGGAGCAGCGAACGACGTCGGATCATTCGATATCCTGAGACTCGGGCTGCCGTCCGGCGATTACTACCTGGCGGTCGTGGACTATTCGGGTGAGGCCACGCGCTATTCGCTCTGCATCTCAGTCAGATTCGGCTGCATTCCGCCGTTCGCCTCTGCTCCGCCGACGGCGGCACCGAGGCCGCGTGGGTCGCCGGCACGCGTCGCGGGGTTGCGCCCGGACGGCCACCGGTTCGCCGTGCCCGCGGCGCAGATCCCACGAGGGAGGTCGCCATTCCGTCGGCCATGATGGAGTGCCTCAGGTGCCACACGCCGCTCCCGGACGGTAGCAAGTTCTGCTACTCGTGCGGTGCGGACGTCACCGGGGGTGGCACGCTCCCATCCAGCGGCATCGAGGGACTCCAAGCGCGGCTGCAGCGCCTGGTCGAGGGCAAGTACAAGGTCGACCGCATCTTGGGAAAAGGTGGGATGGGCGCCGTCTTCCTCGCGCATGATTTGACGCTCGAGCGCGAAGTCGCGATCAAGGTCCTGCCGCCCGACATCTCCATGGACGAGCACATCGTCAAACGCTTTCAGCAGGAAGCAAAGACGGCGGCGAAGCTCGACCATCCCAACATCATCCCGATCTATCGCGTTGAGAGCGAAAGCGGCCTCAACTATTTCGTGATGAAGTACATCGCGGGCACGTCGCTCGAGGACATTCTCGACCAGCGGCAGCCGCTCGCTATCGACTACATCCAGCGTGTGTTGTGGGAGGCGGCGTGCGCGTTGGGGCACGCGCATCAGCGCGGCGTCGTACACCGAGATGTCAAGCCAGCCAACATCATGTTCGACCATGACGGTCGCGTGATGTTGACCGACTTCGGGATCTCCAAGGCGCTGCAAGCGGCGAGCGGGTTCACCGGTACCGGCATGATCATCGGCACGCCGCACTACATGGCCCCCGAGCAGGCAAAGGGCGGAGCAGTCGACGGCCGGGCCGACCAGTACTCGCTCGGCGTCGTGGCGTACCGGATGATCGCCGGCGAGCTGCCCTACAGCGGCGATTCGGTTCACACCATTCTCTATAAGCACATCTTCGAGGAGGTCCCGCGTGTGAGCGGCAAGCGCGTCGGCACGCCGGACTTTCTCACGACAGCGGTCACGCGCGCCCTCGCGAAAGAGCCGGACCAGCGATTTGCCACCATGGAGGAGTTCGCGACGGCGCTCTGGCCCGAGCAGCCGGTTGCGATCCCAAAGGCCGGCGCGCAGAAGGGAGGGGGAGCGCGCCGTCCGCTGCCGCCGCCCGCGCGGAGCGCGCGCGCGGCAGCCGCCGACGTACCGACCGAAGTGACGAGCGCACCGACCACGCCGATTCCTCGCGTCGCCATGAAGATCCCGGCGAAGACGAAACAGCGTTCCAGCATCGGCGTGGTTGTGGGTGCGCTGGCCGTGGTGGCGATTGGCGTCGGCGGCTATCTGGCGCTGGCGCGGAAACCGGCACCAGCCGTACCGCCGCAGCCACAAGCAGGACCTACAGTCGCGCCGCCGCCTGCCGCCGCCCCCGTCGAGACCGTGCGGGTCGTGACACAGCCGCCCTCGCAGCCGCGGCGCGGCGCCACGCCACCTCCGGCGCCGCCCCCCGCTCCGGTGACGGCGCAAGGCTTCATCTCGGTGAATTCCAATCCGCCGGGTACGCTTTTCATCGATGGCCGCGACATGGGGTCCGTTCCGGTGATCGAAGAGCCCGTATCCCCCGGTCGGCACACCATCCGAGTAGAGCGCGCCGGCTTCAAGACAAAGACCGAAACGGTCGAGGTCCCCCCGAATACCACCGTGCGACGGACCTACGTGCTCGACCAGGAAGGGCCGGAGTAATGCGAGGCTCGATTTGTTGCCTCGTCGCCGCACCGCTCCTTCTGCCGGTGTTTCTCTCAGCTCAGAGCGTCCAGAACGCCACGCTGCGCCGCGCGCAACAGGCATTCGACAATCTCGAGTACCGCCAAGCACTCGGCGCGGCTCAGGCGTCGCTGCGCGAGCGATTGACGGGATACGAGCGCGCGCGGGCGTATGAGCTGTTGGCATTCACGTACAGCGGGATGGACTCGATCCTCAAAGCGGTCGACGCGTTCAAGCAGGTCGTGCTGATCGAGCCCGAGCGTGAGCTCGATCCGAATCGCACGTCACCCAAAGCACTCAGTGCGTTCCAAGTCGCGCTCACGCAGATCCTCGTGGTCCGGCAACTGCGAGTGGACAGCGTCGATTTCATCGGTGGGCAGGGGAATGTCTCGATTCGCTACACAGTGACGCAACCGTCGCGCGTGGTCACGCGGGTTACCGGAGGACCGGGCGGGAGCATGCGAATTGACTCGACGGTGGCGAACGGACAGGTCAACATCCGCTGGCCGGCGCGTCTGCCCAGCGGTGATCCGGTGCCCGCCGGCAACTACAACATCGTCGTTGAGGCGAGTGTGGGGCAGAACAGTTTCTCGGCCTCACAGCCGATGCGCGTTTCGCACGGTCGCGTCGACACGCTTCCGCATCTCACGAGCCTTCCCGGTTACACCTACCTGCCGGAGACCGAGATCCCGCCCAAGAGTTGGCGGCCGATGGGCCTCGCGTTCCTTTATACCGGCGTGGCCCTGGCGGGGACGTCGGCGCTGTCCAGCGGTGACCTCGGCTCACCGTCGTTTCGCGAGGGCGCCGTGATCGGCTTGGGAATTGCGGCCGCTGGTTTCGTCATGACGCTCAAGAAGCCGGCGCCCCAACCCGCGCGCGGGAACATCCTGTACAACCAGTTGCTGCGCGAGCAGATCGCGCGCCGGAACGCGGAGATCGCACAAGAGAATATCCGCCGCCGCCAGCAAGTCGCGCTGCGCGTCGTGCCTGTGGCGACAGCGGGAGGTGGGCGATGAACGTGGGGCGTTGGACGGTTGGACGGTTGCACGGTTGGACCGTTGCGGCAGCGCTCTTGCTGTCCAACATTCCAACCTTCCAACTTTCCGCTCAGCAATTCAGCATCGGCCCTCAGATCGTTTTCGGCGACTATCGTGAAACCTCTGCGCAGCTGCGTTACCGCGGCGGCGGGTTGGGCGCAAAAGCCAGTGTTGTCTGGAAGAAGTTCTCCGCGGACGTCTGGCTCTCAAAGATCAAGTACAAGCCCAGCGGCGGAACGGCGACGACCGAGTTCGACGCGAGCGAAATAGACGTCCTGATGCGCTACTACGTGGCAGGTCCCTTCAGTGCCGAGCTCGGCTACGTGAACCGGAAAGCCGAGCCGGAGTTCGAGGCGCAATCGATGGGCGCGGTGACCGCCGGCGCCCAGATGGCGCATCCACTCGGTCCCGGCGTCCGGCTGCGCTTGAACGGGGGCCTGATGTTCGGGTCCAAGTTCTCCGGGGGTGGCTCGGTCCCCGGACTCGGTGCGATGCGTCTGGGGCTCGGTCTCACCGTGGATGCCTTGCGCGGTCGCCTGCGCGTCACCGGCGACTACGATTTCCAAAGCCTGTCGCGTGAAACGGACGATGGCAGTGGGGCGCTCCAGGCGCCGATTCAGCAGTCACTGGGACGGATTGGCCTCGCAATTGCCTTCTAACTGCTCCTTTCGGGTGGCCTTGACAGCCCGCGACTGACCCCGAGATTACCCGGTTCACATGTCCTCGCTCGCGCTGCTGTTTCTCGTCCTTAGCCTGCTCCTGAGCCTTACGCTGCTCAGGGGAGGGTTCGAGGCGCGCGCGGAGAACACGATCTAGCAGTTTCGATAGGGACGGAGTAGCACCGGCGCCGCGAACCCATCAGGTTCGCGGTCTTTTTTTTCACCGCGGAGGCGGAGGGAGCAGCCATGTCTAAGGAAGTGATCATCTTCGATACCACGCTGCGCGACGGCGAACAGGCCCCGGGTAACGCGATGTCTCCGGAAGCCAAGCTGCGACTGGCACGCCAGCTCGACGCGCTCGGGGTGGACGTCATCGAAGCCGGCTTCCCCGCTGCCTCCCAAGGCGATCTCACCGGCGTCCAGCAGGTCGCCAGCGCGGTCCGGCGGCCCATCATCGCCGCGCTGGCTCGGTGCAACGAGCGCGACATCGATGCGGCTGCGGAAGCGCTAAAGCCGGCGCAGCGCAAACGCATCCACGTGTTTATCGCGACGTCGGATCTCCATCTCGAGCAGAAGCTGCGGATCGATCGCGCTACGTGCATCGAACGGGCGCGTGCCGCGGTGCGGCGCGCCCGGAGCTGCACGAGTGACGTCGAGTTTTCCGCCGAAGACGCGACCCGCAGCGATTTCGATTTCCTTTGCCGCATCGTCGCCGCCGCGATTGCCGAGGGCGCAACGACGATCAATCTCCCGGACACGGTCGGGTACACGACGCCCACGGAGTATGCCGCGCTGTTCCGCGCGATTCGAGAGCGCGTCTCCGAAACCGATCAAGTCGTGTTGAGCGCCCATTGCCACGATGACCTCGGTCTCGCCGTCGCGAACTCGCTTGCCGCGATCGCGGCAGGAGCGGGCCAGGTCGAGTGCACGGTAAACGGCATCGGTGAGCGGGCCGGCAACGCCGCGCTCGAGGAGATCGTGATGGCAGCGCGCGTGCGGCCCCAGGTCGCGTCCTTCCACACTCGTGTGAACCCGCGCGAGATCGTGCGAACGAGCAGGCTGTTGTCGCACGAGATTGGCGTTTTCCCGCAGCCCAACAAGGCAATCGTCGGCCGGAACGCCTTTGCGCACGAAGCGGGAATTCATCAGCACGGGGTGTTGCAGAACGGTCTGACCTACGAGATCATCGCCCCCGAAACGGTGGGCGCCGGCGGGTCGAGCATCGTGCTGGGCAAACATTCCGGCCGCCACGCGCTCGAGCGGCGTTACCGGGAGCTTGGCTACGAGCCCGATGCCCAGGCACTCGAGCAGCTCTACCAGGCGTTTACCGTACTCGCCGACAAGAAACGCCAGATCCTCGATGAGGATCTGCTGACGCTGCTGCACGATGGTTTCCACCGCGCGCCCGAGGTCTACAACCTCACGTACCTGCGGGTCACCTGCGGCACCGAAACGGCTGCTGCCGAGGTGCGCATCTCCGGTCCCGGATTCCGCGAGCGCAGCGCCTCGGCGAGCGGGAATGGGCCGATCGCGGCCGCGTTCGCGGCGATCGGCGAGGCCGTCGGGCGGACGATCGAAGTGCTCGATCTGTCCGTGCAGTCGGTCACGCCGGGTCGCGACAGCCTGGGACGCGTGCTGTTGCAAGTGCGCGTCGACGGCAAGTCGCTCAGCGGCCACGGTGCGTCCACCGATATCGTCGAGGCCGGCGCCCGTGCGCTCGTGCACGCGCTGAACAAGGCCGATCACGCCGACGGTCTCGAGACAGCTGCGCTGAGCAGCAGCTACCTGTGGGGAGTGTAGCCATGAGTGCCGAGCTCATGACGGGCGCGCAGATCCTGAGGCGCACATTGGTCGACGCAGGCGTCGAGATACTGTTTGGCTATCCCGGCGGTGCGATCATGCCGTTCTATGATGCGCTGCACGGCGCCGAGGGTTTGCGCCATATCCTCGTACGCCACGAGCAAGCCGCCGCGCATGCGGCGGATGGTTACGCGCGCGCCGGCCGTCGCGTGGGTGTCTGCGTTGCAACGTCCGGCCCGGGAGCGACGAATCTCGTCACGGGACTCGCGACGGCGCACATGGATGGCTCACCCGTTCTGGCGATCACTGGCCAGGTCGGGCGGCCGATGCTCGGGCGCGATGCGTTCCAAGAGACCGACGTCGTCGGGGTTACCATGCCGGTGACCAAACACAACGTCCTCGTGCGCGACGTGGAAGAGCTGGCCGACGACGTGCGGGACGCCATCGCCATCACGATGGAGGGTCGTCCCGGTCCCGTGCTCGTCGACGTGCCGAAGGACGTGCAGAACCAGAAGGCGGAATACACCCCGGGTGTTACGTCTCAGAGATCAGGGAGAACCAAACCCCCGACACCTGACACCTGGCCTGTGCAGCAGGTGTCCGAACTGATTGCTGCGGCCCAGCGCCCGCTGCTGATGATTGGGCACGGCGTGATCGTGAGCGAGGCGTACGCCGAAATCCGTGCGCTCGCCGAACGCACCGGTATGCCGGTGATCACGACTCTGCTGGGCATAAGCGGCTTTCCGCAGGCGCACGAGCTGCACTTGGGTATGCCGGGAATGCACGGCGAAGTGCATGTCAACAAGGCCATCCAGGCCGCCGATCTGATTATCGGTATCGGCATGCGGTTCGACGATCGCGTGACCGGAAATACCGCCACGTTCGCTCCCCGTGCGAAGATCGTGCATGTCGACATCGACGCTGCAGCGATTGGCCGCAACGTCCCCGTCGTGCTCGGCATCGTCGGCGACGCTCGGCAAGTGGTCGAGCGGCTGCTGACTGTTGTAGCGCCGCGCGAATGCCTGGCCTGGCGGTTGGAAATCGCCGCGCTGATGCGTCAGAAA
>DATFVZ010000221.1:0-3008 GCA_035259785.1 Gemmatimonadales bacterium | reverse complement strand
CTGAAGCTCGACCGGGGTCGGGTCGCGTTTGACGACATGGGCTTCGGCTTCCGGCTCGGCCTCGAGGGGGTCGAGGTCGTGGACGGCTACGATCCGCTGATGTTCGCGAGGACGGTGAAGACCGAGACGGAGATCAGACTGCTCGAGCGCGCAACCCGACTGAATGAGGTGGCGATCAGGCAAACGATTGCCTCCTGGGACCGCGGCGCGACCTGGCGCGACCTCAATAAGGGATACGCGCGCGCGGTGATCGATCTCGGCGGCTTCGTACGGGATCCGGGAGGCATGGTGTGGGGCCACCCGCGCGGGAACGACGCGGCGCTCATGCTGCAGACGGGGCTCGAGGACGACGAGGTCTCGGCCGGCACGCACGTCATGTTCGACTGCCACGGAACGCTCGATCTCTACTGCTGGGACGGCGGCAAGACCTGGGTCGTGGACGGGGAACCGGCGGGCGAAGGGAAGCGGTTCGCGGCCGCGACTGCAGCGGTCGCCGCCGACCTGCTCGGCGCCATGCGTCCGGGCGCACGGGTGAGCGAGCTGCAGGCGCGGGTGCGCGAAACGTACCGGAAGTCCGGCGTGCCGGACCCCGCCGCCGCGGTCAGCTTCTTCCACGGGCTCGGGCTATCGCACATGGACATCGAGCAGACCACGGCCGACGGCAAGCCGAACGTCGATTGGATGCTCGAGGAGGGCATGGTCGCCCCGATGCATCTGCTCTATCCGGGCGGCGAGCGCACCCGCTGGTGGCTCGAGGAGGTCGTGGTGATCGGAAAGGACGGCGGGCGCCCGCTCTTTTCGTGGGGCTTTGGACCGTTGACCGGGGGCGCGTGACGATCACCGAAAGGGGCCGCGATCGGCCTCGCGCCGGCGAAATAGGGAAGCCAAAGTAAAAAGGCCCTGGCTGACGCCAGGGCCTGGAGGCCATAAGGGGCGCCGCCCCGTCAGCGATCCTTGTTGCGGTGATCGTCCGGCGTCCGACACTCGAAGTTCGCCGCGTCGTCGATGCTCCCGCTGCCGACATAGCGAGCGACTTTCGGGTAGGTGCAAAGCGGCCGCGTGCGCTCGACTCCCTGAGTCGGGTCGTTGTTCACGTACTTGGTGGCGATGATTCTGCGTGGCGCTTTCCCTTGCTCCACCCAGTTTTCGAGCGGGGTGAGCGTATCGATGGTGTTCGGCCCGGGCCCGCCGCCGCAGTGGTGCATCCCCGGAGCGAGAAACAACCGAACAAAGGAGCTCGCCTTGGTGTGGCGGTCGAGTCCGGAAACGACGTCTTCGTAGTACTGGATCGTCCGCTCCGCCATCAGCGCGTGGTCCGCCCAGCCGTGCCACAGAAGAAGCTTGCTGCCATTCTTGTGGAAGCCCGTTAGGTCGGTGTTCGTGGCGTTCAGGAACAGACCGGTCGCCCTAAGGGCCCTGGGATCGCGGTCGAAGTCGAACGTCATCGAGTCGTACGCGGGGCTGGAGAAGACGAAATACTTGAGGTAGTGATCCTGGAACGTGAACTGCAACGGGTTGCCGTTCACGGGAGGGCCCAATGCGGTCGGACCGGAGATCCAGGTCTGCCAGCCCGATCCGCCGTCCTCCGCGCCGGGCGGGAAACCCGGGTGCAACTGCTTGCCCCGCGAGTTGCTCGGCCCCGCATACACCTTCTTCACCGCTTGAACCTGGGCCGGCGTCAGACAATTGGGCGCGTCGGGCCCGTTGCAGGTCAAGACCGCCGGATCGAAATCGCAGCGCAGCGGGTCCGAGATCAGGCCGTCGACCAGGCCATCTTGCGCGTCGCACCGGGCGACTGCCCCTCGCGCGATCAGCGTCAGCTTTTCCGGCGGAATCGGCGCTGCCCGCAGCGCTTGCGAGTCCCAGTTGAAGCCGGTCATGAGCCCGGTCCAGTCGAGCGCGGGCGCGCCGGCGATGATGCCGTCGAAGTCTTCCGGATACCGCTGCGCCTCTTGCAAGGCCTGACGGCCGCCGTTCGAGCAGCCCTGGAAGTACGAGTACTTCGCCTGCTTGCCATAGGCGCGCCGGGTGATCTCCTTGCCCGCAACCGTCACGACGTGCACACCTCGGTGGCCGAAGTTGACCTGGCGATCCGGGCGGTCGAGCGCCCATGAGCCATCGAGAGCAGGGACGCCGACGCCCACATGGCCGGTGTCGGTCGCCACGGAGGCGTAACCGCGAGCGAGCCCGGCCGCGATCGAGGGAATCGAGCCGACGAATCCGCCCCCGCCCGCGTGGTAGAACTTGCCGTTCCAGGCCGTCGGAAGGCCGAGCTCGAAGTTGATCTCCGTGTCGACCCGGCCGCGGACGCGGCAGTACTCGGGAAGCCCGCTCGCTGCGGGCACGATTTCCGCCGATGCGATCGTCGTTTGCGGGACCTTCAGATTCGGCAATTCGGCGCACGGAATCGGCCGCCCCTCCTGCTTGCCGCCGTCCTTGTCGCCGGCGATCGACGGCGCGGTGCACCACGCGAGAGAGACAGCCAGAACGCTAACGAGTGGTCTTAGCTTCGATGCCGTAGTCTTCCACATGGGTCGTCTCCTTCTTCGGCTGCGATCGGAGGGCCGCAGCATGGCCACGACGTGGAACAGGCCCTGCCGGTTGCATACATCTGACGTACTTCTACTGCCATGTTAGGACGCCAGTCGTAAGCCGACGACACGAGCAGAAGAGAAAATCGATATCGAGAAAGAAAGTCGATATCGAGAAGAAGCGCCGCGAGCTGACCCGCGGCCGCAAGCACGACGAGCCAGCTCGACCCCTACGCCGGGGATCTGTTGCGATCGACCCAACAGCGGGGCCCGGAATCTGTTCGATCGCGCCCACCACCCAGCGCGCCGCGCGACGCCGCGCTCGAAACGCGGGTGCGATCGATATCCGCAATCTTTTCAGACAGCTGCGAGGCGGGTTCGCCACTTTTAGCCGAGCCTGGCACAGCCTGTGCTGTATAGGTCGCCGAGCACGGCAATACGCTCAAAGTGAATCCCAAACTTGTTTAGCTTTTTACT
>DATFVZ010000220.1:0-11708 GCA_035259785.1 Gemmatimonadales bacterium | reverse complement strand
CCGCCGTACCGAGTGCGTTGCGGGGCGAGTACACGACCTCGCAGTACCAGGCGGCCGAGCAGAAGCTCGTCAAGCTGCTGAAAGCGTTGGTGCAATCGGGCAGCTCAGACCTGCACCTGCGTGTCGGCGAGCCGGCGCTGTTCCGCACCCAGGGCGAAATCAAGCGCCAGTCGGGCGATGCCATGAGCGTCGATGATCTGGAGCTGCTCGTGCCCTCGATCATGCCGGAGCGCAATCGCGCGGAATGGAAGCAGGCGGGTGATACCGATTTCGCCTACGAAATTCCAGGATTAGCGCGCTTTCGCGTGAACGGCGCCCGCGACCGCAAAGGGCCCGTGGCAGTGTTCCGCGTGATCCCTGCGAAAGTGGTCACGGTCGACGAGATGGGAATCAGTGAAGAGGTGCAGCGGCTCTGCTACCTCACGAAAGGACTCGTGCTCGTGACCGGTCCGACCGGATCGGGAAAATCCACCACCCTGTGCGCGCTGATCGATCTGATCAACCGGACGCGGACCGATCACATCATCACGATCGAAGACCCGATCGAGTTTGTGCACGAGAACAAGAAGTGCCTGATCACGCAGCGCCAGGTGCACGTGCATACGGACAGCTTCAAGACGGCGCTACGCGCAGCGTTGCGGGAGGACCCCGACATTCTGCTGGTCGGCGAGCTACGCGATCTGGAGACGATCGCGATCGCCATTGAAACGGCGGAGACCGGTCACCTGGTGTTCGGGACGCTGCATACGACCAATGCAGCCTCGACTGTAGACCGCATCATCGACCAGTTCCCCGCCGACCGCCAGGCGCAGATCCGCGTGATGTTGTCGGAATCGCTGAAGGGCGTGATCTCCCAAACACTCTGCAAGAAATCGAGCGGGGGGCGAGTGGCCGCCCGTGAGATCCTGCTGACCACGCCCGCGATCTCGAACCTGATTCGCGAGGGAAAGACATTTCAGATCCCGTCGCTGATCCAGACCAGCCGGAAAATCGGGATGGTCACAATGAATGACGCCCTGCTCGAGCTTGTCGAAAAGCGGCAGATCGATCCTGACGAGGCGTACAGGCGCTCGACCGAGAAAGCGGGCATCCTGGCCAGTCTCAAGGCAAAGGGCCACAAGGTCACACTCGTACCGGAGGCGTAGCCCAGAACCCCAAGACCGTAGCGCACTTAGCGTCAACTCGCTGGCTTTGCTGGCCTGTGACTGTAATCACAGGTTATTGTCCCACTTGATGTTACAATAGCTCGGCGGATCCGCCACGTCGGCGGATCCGCCCATTTTTTTGTCACTAGTGACGACCGGCGCCCTACGCCGCGGGACGCGCCCCCCGCGACGTCGATGCTGCCTGCGTCCCGCATGGGGCTGGCATGCACCCAGGCCAAACCGTCGACGCCACGCGGCGCGCAACGTCGTGGCGATTGGTGGTCGTCGCGCTGCTCCTATCAGCAGCCGCGTATGCCTGCGTTGTATCCGATGCCTTCACCGGTCCGGAAGTCGCCCGCGTCGAGCTCCGCTTCACGGGCGATACACTCCTCGTCGTTGGTGACACCGCCGCCTTCAGTTTCACCGTTGAGATCGGCGGCTCCCCCGTCGCCAACCCACGCCTCAGTTATACGATCGACGATTCCACTGTCGTCTCCTGGACCGCGGCCCGCGATTCCCTCATCGCCCGCCGACGCGGCCGCACGAACCTCACGGCGGTCTTCTCGAATAACCTGCTGCCCACTCCTCCCTCGCTGAGCATCCCGCTCGATGTGGTGGTTGCGTCCGTTGCCGTTACTCCGGTGGTCGATACGCTGACGAGCCTCGATGACACACTGATCCTCGCGGCTCCAGCGTACGATCTCCACGGCGGCGTCGTCCCCGGGGCCACCGCCCTTTGGACGTCGTCCGATACCGGGGTCGCCGCGTTCGTCGCGCCGGGACGGCTGGTGGCGCGTGCCAATGGTCAGGTCTCGGTGCAGGCCGCGGTAGACAACGAGACGGCGACCGCGAGCATTGTCGTCGCGCAGCGTCTCGATCGTCTGCAGGTGTTGCCCGCCGCACTGCAGTTGACGGCCCTCACCGCCGAAACCACCGTGGTGGCCAACGCGGTCGATGCCCGCGGGCATGTGCTGTCCGGCGTGCCGGTGAGCTGGACCAGCGACGCCCCCAGCATCGCGACGGTCACGAGTGACGGCCGCGTGCGCGCGCTCGACAACGGCACGACTCGCCTGCGAGCGCAGAGTGGCGGCCTCCAGGACACCCTCTCCCTGCTCGTCGAGCAGCTGGCGGAGCGTGTCGTGATCGTGCCGGATCCCGTTCCCGCGATCGTCGCGCTCGGGGATCAGGTCTCCATCGCGGCCAGTGCCACCGACGAGCTCGGTTTCCTGGTCACGGTGCCAAACAAGACGCCGGGATGGGCGACGCTCGATCCCACCGTCGCGGCGGTCGACCGGAATGGCGTCGTCACCGGAGTGGGCGTGGGGATCGCGCGCATCGTCGCGGTGATGGACGCGGCGCGGGACACCGTGACCGTGGTGGTTGGTGACCTCCCGGCGTCGGTCGTGATCCAGCCGAGCGGCGCCGCACTCACGAGTGTGAATGACACCCTGGTGCTCTCCGCCACCGTGCGGAATAGCCGCGGCAACGTCATTCAGAACCCCGCGATCATCTGGCGCTCATCCGATCCCGCCATTGCCCGCGTCGATACCGTGCCAGGCCCTCTGGCTGTAGCGGTGGGGGTCGGCGCCGCGCGGGTCATCGCGACGGCGGGCAGCGTGGCGGACACCGCGCTCGTCACCATCACCAACGCGCCTGTGTTCATCGATCTCACCAGCCAGGCAGACACCCTCACGAGCATCTGGGATTCGCTCCCGCTCCCCGTGGTGATTCTAAACGCGCGCGGTGATACGCTGCCCCGCACCGCTGTCACCTGGACGAGCGATGCGCCGCTGATCGGGAGCGTCACGACCATGGGTCTGGTCGTCGCGCGGGACACCGGGCAAACCATGGTGCGCGCCAAGTACGGGATCGCGCCGGGCGACACGGTGCGCGATTCGATCGCGATCCGCGTCTTCAACCTCCCCGCGTCGATCGCGCTCTCGGAGAGCCGTGATACGATGACGGCGATCGGGCAGGCGCTCACGTATGCCGGTCTCGTACGCAATGCACGCGGCAACGAAATCGCCGGCTACCCCGTCAACTGGTCGTCTACGAACCCCACGGCGGTGAGCGTATCGACGGCGGGCGTCGCAACCGCGGCCGGATATGGCACGGCGTTCGTCATCGGTCAGGCCGGTGGCTTTGCCGATACGGTGGTCGATGTCGTCGTCAATCCGACAAGGCTGATTGTCGACAACGCGACGGCTGTGTCCCCGCGGTTCGGAACACGGAAACGCCCCTACGCGCGGATCCAGGACGGTGTCAACGCCGCCGACATCGATGACACGGTTTTCGTGCGAAAAGGAGCTACGTCCTACTCGGAGACGGTCGCGCTCACACGGCGCGTCACGTTGCTGGGCGACGACTCGGCGTTCGCCGCCAGTGTGCCGCTGAATCCGCTGCTGCTGCCGCTCATCTCGCACGATACCGGAGTTGCCGGAATCACGGCGTACACCGCGTCGACGGTCGTGATCAAGAATCTGGCGCTCCGCCATACCACGGCCGGTCCTGCCATCGAAGCCCGCCGGGCGGATCTTCGCATCGCCGGGTTTTACGTCAATCCGCCCGGCACCGTGACCGGTCGCATCGGACGCGGCATCGCGCTCGACAGCGCCACCTCGGTATCGGCGACCATGACCGGCATCGACATCCGCTCGGTGCGCGGCTACGGCATCCGCGTGCGCGATGGCCAGGGCGTAGCGATCGACAGCGTGTACATCGAACTGGTCGACTCACTGCCCGGTGTCGATGTGGGAGCTGGCATCCGCATTCTGCGAGGCGGCGGCAACACCGTGCGTCACGCCCAGATTCGTGGAACCCAGGGACCGGCGATTCTCGTGGACACGACCTCTGGGGTGATCGTGGCGTCCAACAATCTCGCCGGCCGTCAACGCCTCGTGCTGGTGCGGTCGACCACAGGGGCCACGATTCAGTTCAATCTCTTCGATTCCCGGCCGCTGGGGCTCAATGGCGAGGTGTACTCCGGCGGCACCCTGCTCGAATGGGCAGCGCTCGAAATGAGCTCGTCGTGGCAAGCGATCGTCGCCAGCAACACGTTCCGCGATGTCGCGCGTACCGATCAAGAGCCCTTCAACGCCATGCGCTTCGTGGCCGTCCGAAATCCGTCGTTCCCCTCGCAGCCGGGCGCCCAGGTGCTGAACAATGCCGTTGTCGGCACGCGCGCCGGGGTTCGCTCCCAAGCGTCCAACCTGTCGATTCAGGCATCGCGGTTCGACAGCACGGTTGTCGGCGTGATCGGAACGGGCAGCGACACGTGGACGCTGCTCAACGACACGATCATCACGACGTTGCAGGACGCGTGCGTCCGCGCGACGAACGCCACCTCGGTGACGCTGACGGCGAGCTGGTTCCAGCGCTGTACCGCGCGGGCACCGCACGCCGTCACCAGCACCGGCGGCTCCTTCCGGGTCCAGCAGTCCACCTTTGTTGATAACCGCGCGGCGATCGCTGCCTCCGGCTCCAGCGTGACGGCCGTCGGCAACAGTATCTCCGGAGCCGGTTTTAGTCCGCTGCCGGGCGATACCCTGGTGGCGCAAGCGGCAGTCGAAGCGGTGGCGCCGACTATCACGATCGTGCAGAACTCCGTAGCGGGACATGCGTTCAACGCCGGTGTTCGTCTGCAAGGAGCGGGTCAGTCCAACGCGCGGCTGGACTCGAACTTCATCTCCACGAACGCGATCGGCGTGCGACTGGCCTCCGTGGGGACCTTCAACGCGAGCGACAACGACATCTTCGACAACGCTACGGCAGGCGTGCTCAAGGAAGACAATCAGAACGAGAGCCTGCCGCAGACATGGTGGGGGGACGGACGCGGACCGCGCGGCACCGGCGATCCGGCCGCAACGGGCGACAGCCTGATCGGCAACGTGAACGGGAATGGCTGGAGCACGACGCCGCTGGCGAGCGGATCACCGGCAACCGCGTCGCGGATTGTCCGCGGGGACGGACAGACGGCGCCTCGCGGCACGGTATTACCCAAAGCCTTCACGGTGCGCGTGGTCGATGCCGCGGGCCGGCCAGTCGCCGGGGTCCAGGTCACGTTCAGAGTGGGGGTGGGTGGCGGGAGCATCGGCACGTCCGAGGTACGAGTGGATACCAACGCGAGCGGGCTCGCCGAGGTCACGCTGACGCTCGGGCCCAATCCCGGTCCCAACACGGTCACGGCGACCGTGCCAGGTCTGCCGACGATCACGTTCACGGCGACGGGCACATGAGCGTCTGCAAACGCTGCAATGCCAGCGTCGCGACCGGCTTGCGCTTTTGCGGCCTCTGCGGGACTGAAGTAGCCGATCCCACCTCCGACACCGTCGCGTTCGTCACCTACAACGACGATCCACTACTGGCCCAAATGCGTCTCGTCCTCGGCGGCGAATACGAGATCGAACGCGAATGCGGCCGCGGGGGCATGGCCGCGGTTTTCAAGGCGATGGATGTCTCGCTGCGACGGCCCGTTGCACTCAAAGCCATGCTCCCGGGCGCAGCGGTGGGCGGCGCCGTTGCGGAGCGCCTGCGTCGCGAAGCGCGCCGAGCCGCGGCTCTCGATCACCCCAACATCGTGCCGATCTACAAGGTCGGTGAAGCGGGCGGAATCCATTACATCGTGATGAAGTTCATCGAGGGACGTCCCCTCGATGCCATCATCGAAGGTCAGGGAGCCTTGCCGATCGCCGTGGTGGTCGCGGTCTTGCGAGCGACGGCGAGCGCGCTCGCGTACGCGCACGAAAGCGGGACGATCCACCGGGACATCAAGAGCTCCAACATCCTGATCGACCAGGAAGGGCGCGTCTACGTCTCGGACTTCGGTCTCGCACGCGCGGCTGAAGACTCGAAGGTCACGCCCAGCGGCGCCGTGGTGGGCACGCCATCGTTCATGAGCCCGGAGCAATGCTCCGGCGCGCCGGTCGGTCCGCAAGGTGACCAGTATTCCCTCGGCATCGTCGGCTTTCACATGTTGGCCGGTACCGCCCCCTTCGAGGCGAGCTCCGTCCTCGCGGTCGTTCAGCATCATTACTTCACGCCGCCACCCGACCTCAACAAGATCCGGGATGACGTTCCTGAAGCGTTGGCCAGCATCATTCGTCGGTGCGTGGAAAAGAATCCAGCGCGTCGCTTCATCAACACTTCGGACCTCGTGACGGCGCTCGAAACGCTGCCCTTCCAGTCTGAGGAACAGCGGACCGCCAAGGATATCCTGCGGCGCCTGGCGCGTGGCTATCGCGTGCCGATTGTTCAGACGGGGGTCTTGCCGCCCCTGCCGGATGCGCGGCACACTGCTACGGCCGTCCGGTGGGCAAGCCGACTGCAGCCACGGGTGCTGCTCGCGATTGGCTTGGCTGTCGTCATGCTGATTTCGGGAGGATGGATCGCTGTGCGGACCGCGCGGACCCGTTCACCGGCGCTCCCCAGTCCGGCGACGGTCATCGCCAGCCCACCAATCATTACAGACACCGCGCGACCCGCGCGTCCGCTTCCGGCATCGCCGACGCCGACCCGGCCGGTGCAGGCGAGATCTATGGGACGCGTGCGGCTGCGTACGGAACCTCCCGATGCCGTGATTCTCATCGACGGTCGGCAGGTGGGGATTGGCACTGTTTTCGACATCGAAGTGCCCACCGGTGTACGGCGGCTGCGAATCCGCGCGCCCGGCTCCGTCACCTTCGATACGACGTTCGAAGTAACCGCGGGAAACACGACGCGGCTTGGGCTCATCGCGTTGCGTAATTCGCCATGATCCGTGCCCCGTTATTCGCCATTCTCGCTCTCGTGCCGGGGGCGCTCAGCGGCCAGGACAACACGGCGGATCTCCTGGATCGCGCGGCAAAGTATCACGCCGATTTGGACGTCGAACGCGAGCTCGTGTTGCTCCGCCAGGTCATTTCACCGAGCTCGCCGTTCGTGGTCACGCAGGACCAGCGCGTCCAGGCGTATAAGTACCTGGGTGCCGCGCTCGTCGTGCTCGGCCAGACCGACTCGGGAATTGTGTATCTGCGCGCCGCACTCGAGCGCGACCCGTTCGTCGACCTCGAGCCGCAGAAATTCACGCCGGCGGAGCTGGCCGCATTCGCGCAAGCGAAACGTCTCATGTTCGGGCTGGGCACCCGTCCCATTCCGTTCGACACCATCGATCCGCGCACCGAGCGAGTCCATTTCACTGTGATGTCGACTCACTCCGCGGCGCTGCTCGTTGAAGTGCGCGCCGCCGGCGCCTCCGACGGCGTGATGCTGTTCCGCGGGGAGAACGACGGGCTGCGGGAGCTGCAGTGGGATGGTGTGATGCCCAATGGACGACTTGCAGGATCGGGACGCTATGAACTGTTCGTGGTTGGCATCAGCCGGCTCACGCAGCGAGCCGACTCCACCCGGCTCTACTTCAGCATTCAGCAGAACCACCGGCCGCTCGAGGATACCCTGCCCGCGCTCGGCCCGCGCGATTTGCTCCCCGAGCAGCTCCCACCGTCGGCCGCGCGAGCACAGTTGTTCAAGGGTTTGGGTGTCGGTGCAGCCGCGCTGGTCATCTCACAGGTGCTGGCCAACAGTGAGCTCGAGGGGGGAGGAGGGAAACTCGCCGCCGGTGTCGCGGTAACCGCTTCGGTCGCCGGTGTCGTCGCGTTCGTCCACGGGCGTCATCACCGCGAGATCCCGGCCAATGTCACTGCCAACGCGCAGCGGCACACGGACCGCGCCGGCGCCAATGCAGCAATCTTGCAGCGCAATCGGGAGCGCTTGGACGAGGCTCACCTCATCATTGCCCCCGCGGCTGGAGTTGGGCCATGAGATCCCTGATCATCCTGGGGCTCGCAATTCCGCGGCTTCTGACGGCGCAAGTGTCCTGGCAGGTCAGCATGCACGTCGGACGCGCCGAGCACCGCATCCGCGACGCCGGCGGCCTCATGCCGGCCACGGGAACGGTGTTCGGCGCCGCCGTCGGCGCAGACCTGGGTCGCCAGTTCACGGTCTCCGCGGAAGCGCTCGGCGGGAGATTTGCGGCGGACAACGCGGCCAGCATCGACGATCACAGCATCGCCCACGTCTTGCTGCTTGGGGGAATGAAGGTGCGTCCCTGGCTGACCGTCCAGGCAGGACCCGTGTTCCGCAACGTCTCGAACGATGTCGCCCGGCAGCAGTGGACCGCGCTGCGAGTTGGTGGTGAAGCGTACGTGCCCCTGGGACTCGAGGGCGTGCGTGGAGTCCTGCGCGGATACTGGATGCCACTCGTGAGCGTCAGCGGTCTGCCCCGCCCCGACGTCGCCCTCGCTGCGAGCGCCGGCGTCGAATGGCGGGGACCCCGGATTGGCGTCGGCACCCGGTACGTCCTGGAGCGCTACGACTTCCCCGAAAACGCCGGCGATCGGCGCATTGAGGAAGTGTCTGCTCTCCGGGTGTGGGTCAGCGCGTTCTGGTCTAAGCCCTGACTGTTTTGGTCGCCTCGTCCCAGGTGACCGCGGCCCGCCGCGCCCAGGCCTCATTGGCCATGTGACACGCGAGCGCCGCGTTGTGGCCGAACACCACGTCCTCTACCACCGGTTTCCGCGATCGGACTGCCTCGAAGTAATTCCAGAGGTGCACGCGCGTATCGTCGTAGTCCGGAGCCGTGTAGGTCGTGGTCTCTGAAAAGACGGCGCTCTGGCCGAGCTTCGGATCGTTGTCCTTGTGCCACTGTTGTTCGTACGCCTGCCGCATCGCGCCCGGATAGCTCCCCGTATAGTAGCTCGGCCACTGATCCTTGCCGCTTTGCGGCGTCACAATGATCCGCGAGCCGGTCATCTCGAGCACACCTTTCGAGCCGTGGAACCAGTAGCCCTCCTGGATCTCAGTGCCCAAGTTCAGCCGCATCGAGACCGGCAGGTCGCCGTAGTAGTACTGCACGAGATGCACATCAGGCAAGTTGCGCCCGTCCTTCCAGCGCCGAATCCCTCCCACTGACGTCGCCTGCTTCGGTGGCTCGTTGACGCCGAGGATGAACATCATGCCGCTGATGAGGTGCACGAGCAGGTCCCCCGCGACGCCGGTGCCGTACTCCTTCCAGCACCGCCAGCGCGCGAAGATGTTGGCATCGAAAGCGCGCTTGGGGACGTCGTTCTGCCACGTATCCCAGTCGAGCGTCTTCGGCGAGAGATCGGGCGGCGGGGGGTATTCCCACGCACCGGTGGGATCGTTCCGGCCGAGCCGCGCTTCCACCATCATAAGGTCGCCGATCGCTCCTTGCGCGAGCAGCTCTTTCGCCTTGGCGCAGATTTGCGAACTCACTCGCTGCGATCCCACCTGCAGGATCCGGTTGCTCTTCTTGACGGCATCCACCATGGCGACGCCGTCGGCCGGGCTGTGCGACATCGGCTTCTCGATGTAGATGTCCTTCCCCGCGCTCACCGCCTCGACCACCATGCGTTTGTGCCAATGATCAGGCACGGCCGCGACGATGCAATCAATGTTCTTGTCATCGAGCAGTCTGCGGTACTCGCGGGTCGTCGGGAGATTCGCGCCCGCGATCTCCTTGGCGAGCGTATGACGGCCGTCATAGAGATCGGCTGCGCCCGCACAGGTCACCCCGGGCAGCTGGATCGATGTGCCGAGCAGGCCATTCCCCTGCATGCCGACCCCGACCATGCCGAAGCGCACCGTGTCGCTCGGAGCGACGCGGCGGAAGCGAAATGGTTGGGCAGCGAATGAGGCTCCCGCCGCGGCAGCACTGAGCTCAATGAATTCACGACGGGACCAAGTGGGCTTTGTCATGATGACTCCGTTGATTAGCGGGGTAGCGCCTATTATGCTCCGCGCGCGGCAAACCCGCGATAGGTCTGCAACCCGACACAATTCCAAAGAATTGGCCCCTCCAAAGAGCTAATCCTTCCGTTCTACGGCCGTACCGCCGAAGGTTGATTGTCGATCCCTTCGAAAAGGTGAGTTTCAGAATGCCCGGCCAACCTCCGCAAGTTCGCTCTTCGTTCGGTTCGTGTGAATTCCAGGAGTCGTGATGACCTACACTGAGCGGTCGAGCACACGAGTTTCTCCCGATCCGGACCCAGTTCGCTTTGAGCCTGACGCTTTCGAGCGTCAACTGCTCCGCGCGTTGCTCGAGTTCCGTGACGGCAACTTCGCAGTGCGTCTCCCCTCGGGACTTAGCGGGCTGGACGGCAAGATCGCCGATGCCTTCAACGACATCGCGGCAACGAGCGACCGGCGCGCGGCGGACGTTGCGCGCGTGAGCCGCATGGTGGGCAAGGAGGGCAAGGTCAAGGAGCGGCTCAGTCTCACCGGCATGGTGGGGACGCGTGCCCAGGAAACGGCCGCGATCAATACGCTGATCGACGATCTCCTGTGGCCGACGATCGAAGTCACGCGCGCCATCGGCGCCGTTGCCAAGGGTGACCTCGGCCAATCGATGAGCCTCGAGGTGGATGGCCGGCCGCTCGAAGGCGAGTTCCTGCGATCAGCCAAGATCGTGAACAAGATGATCGACCAGCTCTCCGTATTCACCGCCGAAGTAACACGCGTCGCGCGCGAGGTGGGCACGGAAGGCAAGCTGGGCGGGCAGGCCAAAGTGCGGGGGGTATCGGGCGTCTGGAAGGACCTCACGGAATCGGTGAACCAGATGGCCGGCAACCTCACCGCCCAGGTCCGCAACATCGCCGACGTCACAATCGCCGTAGCGAGCGGCGACCTCTCCAAGAAAATCACGGTCGACGTGCGTGGTGAAATCCTCCAGCTCAAGGAGGCGATCAACACGATGGTGGACCAGCTGCGGTCGTTCGCCGCCGAGGTGACGCGCGTGGCGCGCGAAGTCGGCACCGATGGGCGCCTCGGCGGCCAGGCCGTAGTGCCGGGCGTCGCCGGAACCTGGAAGGACCTGACCGACAACGTCAACCTGCTCGCCGCCAACCTCACCACCCAGGTCCGCAACATCGCCGAGGTGACCACGGCGGTGGCACGCGGCGACCTGTCCCGCAAGATCACCGTCGACGTGAAGGGCGAAATTCTGGAGCTCAAGGACACCATCAACACCATGGTGGACCAGCTCAACGCTTTCGCCTCGGAAGTCACGCGCGTCGCGCGCGAAGTCGGCACCGAGGGCTTGCTCGGCGGCCAGGCCGCAGTGCCGGGCGTCGCCGGCACCTGGAAGGACTTGACCGACACGGTCAACGTCATGGCGGCCAACCTGACCGAGCAGGTGCGCGGCATCGTGAAGGTCGTGACTGCCGTCGCCAATGGCGACCTCAAGCAGAACTTGACGGTGAAATCGAAGGGCGAGGTGGCCGCGCTCGCCGAGACCATCAACAACATGACCGACACGCTGGCGATCTTCGCCGATCAGGTCACCAGCGTCGCGCGCGAGGTGGGCGTTGAAGGTCGCCTCGGCGGCCAGGCCAACGTGCCCGGCGCAGCCGGCACCTGGAAGGATCTCACGGGCAACGTCAACCTGTTGGCCGCGAACCTGACGACGCAGGTGCGCGCCATCGCCGAGGTTGCGACCGCCGTGACCAAGGGCGACCTGACCCGCTCGATTCAGGTCGACGCGCGCGGCGAGGTGGCTACGCTCAAGGACAA
>DATFVZ010000219.1:0-5536 GCA_035259785.1 Gemmatimonadales bacterium | reverse complement strand
GTGCCCGCGCCCATCCCAGACTCCCTCAACAGGAGCCTTGATGGCCATTCTGTTCGCGCGTCTGCAGGCCGATGTCCCCCTGAAGCTCCGCCGCGGCGCTTGGTATCGCGTTATTGAGCTCGATGACCTCCAGGCGGTGATTGACGTCAATCACCGCAAGATCGGTGTATTACGCGCGTGGCTCGAGATCAAGCAACGGCCACCGCAGTACTGGAGCATCGTGACCGCACCAGAAGAAGTGCATCGCAGGACTCCTCCGCATCTTCGCGGAACCTACGCCGTCTGCCCCAATTGTCGGGGCCGCGCGGCCTTGCCGAAGAAGATTCCCCGCGCTCTCGAGTGTGCGCGCTGTCGGCAGGAATTCGAAATCAATTTGGATGACGGAATTCGAGCCAAAGCCTGAGTGATCGATGTCACGTTGGAGCTCGGTCAATCAGCCTAGACGCCCTAATCCCGTTTCAGCACTGTAGTCGTCCCTTCGACGCCCGAGGTTCATAAGATGGCATGGGCTCGTTTGCAGGCCGATTTGAAGTGCAATTTGCGCCGCGGCGCCTGGTATCGGCTCATCAAGACCGATGACCTTGCTGCCGTCGTGGATGTAAGAGGGACGCCGGTCCCTGTCGTTCGAGCGTTCCTGCAGGTGTCGAACACGCCCCCCCGGAAATGGACCGTTGTCCCGCGGCCGCGGAACATGCCGCACAAACTCGGTACGGGGACTCACTACGCCGTTTGTCCGGCATGTCGTGAGCGTGTCGCGCTGCGGGGGAAGCCGAGCCGGATGCTATGCGTAAAGTGCTCGGTGGAATACGCGGTGGATTGGGACGAGCGCTACCTCGCCTAAGTCGTTGCCGAGCCGGCTGATCTCAACTCGCCCGCCCCCTTAAAGGGCGGGCGAGTTGTATCTTGTTGCCGCGTGCTCCAGGCCCATCTCATCATCAATCCAGCTGCTGGTCGAGGCGCGGCACGCCGGGCGGAAAACACCGTGCTGCGGGCATTTCGCTCGCAAGGGTGGGCCGTCGAAATCGTGCGGACCGAGCAACCGGGGCACGGGGTGGACCTCGCCGCCGATGCAGTCAGCCGGGGCGCTCGTCATGTCGTGGCGGTGGGCGGCGACGGCACGGTCCACGAAGTCGCCAACGGATTGCTCAACGCCGACGCGGATGCCGCCCTGGGAGTCGTGCCGATCGGCTCCGGTAACGACTTCGCCAAGCTTGTGGGCGTGTACCGATACGACCCGGTCCGCGCCGTCGCCCGCATCGTGACGGCGCGGTCGCGGCGGTTCGACGCGGGACGCGTGCTGGACGAGTGGTTCGTGAATAGCGTGGGTTTCGGTTTCGGCCCTGCGGTCGTTCAGAGACGCAACCGCATGCAGCACCTGTCGGGCTTCCTGTCGTATCTCGTGCCGGTGCTGCAGACCTTCTTCAAGTTCGAGCCGATGCTGTTTGATGTCGCCGCGCCCGGCTTTCACGAGCGGGGGTACATGATGATGGTCGAAGTGTGCAACGGCACGACGGCGGGTGGCAGCTACCGATTCGCGCCCGATGCCGACCCCGCGGACGGCAAAATGGACGTGTGTCTGATCCGCCGCGTGTCGCTGCCGCGATTTCTGTTGGCGCTCCCGCGGGTGATCAGAGGGACGCACGGAACGATGCGTGAAGTGGCGATCATCAAAACGGCAAAAGTCACGCTGCGCTCGCCCGATCAGCCGATGATCGTGCACGTGGACGGCGAGCTGCGCGAGCCGGGGGTGCGGGAGTGCACTGTGGAGTTGCAACGCGGACGTTTGAACGTGCTGGTGGCCCGGTGACGAGGCACGTCGGCACGTCTGCACGTCGGCACGCGATCGTGGTCGCGTTTTTTCTTGCCGTCGTGCCGACGTGCCGACTTGTATCTCAAGACACCACCGTCGCTCGAGACACGGGACACATTATCATGCCGCGCGATACTATGGCCCGAGGCATCAGGCCAATGGGCGCGTTCTGGCGCTCCTTCTTTATTCCGGGCTGGGGTCAGGCCGTCACCGGCCGGCATGTGACGGGTGCGACGTTCGTCGCCTGGGAAGGCGTGACGGCCATGATGACGCTGAAGGCACAGCAGGAAGCGAATTACCTCAAGAAGATCCATTCGACCAGCCTCAAGCTGAAGCGCCAGGAAGTCCAGGACTGGATGATTCTCTGGATCTTCAATCATCTGTTCGCCGGTGCCGAAGCGTACGTCTCCGCACACCTGCAGGATTTCCCGCCCGATCTCAACGTCCAGGCCCTGCCCAACGGCATCGGCGTAACGCTCCCCATGCCGCGGATCGCGCGGTGAACAGCGCGCCGCTCGGCGTATTCGATTCCGGGATCGGGGGCCTCACGGTCGCGCGCGCGCTGTTCGAACGTTTGCCGCACGAATCGGTGATTTACTTCGGCGATACGGCGCGCGTCCCCTATGGCCCCAAGTCGCCCGACACGGTGCGCCGCTATAGCACGGAGATCCTGACATATCTGCTTCGGCGCGGCGTCAAAGCGGTGGTGGTGGCGTGCAACACGAGCACCGCGCACGCGCTTGGCACGTTGCAGCAGCAATCATCCGTTCCGGTCGTCGGCGTAATAGAACCGGGCGCCCGTGCGGCTGTCGCCGCGACGCGCAGTGGATCGATCGGCGTGATCGGCACCGCGGGTACCGTCGCGAGCGGCGCCTACGAGCGGGCGATCAAAGCGCTGCGCCCCGCGGCGCGCGTGCACAGCCGGCCCTGTCCGTTGTTCGTGCCGCTCGTCGAAGAAGGCTGGTTCGAGCATGCCGCTGCCGAGCTCATCGCGCGCGAGTATCTCGAGCCGCTGCGGCGCGCCGACGTTGACGTGCTGGTCTTGGGCTGCACGCATTATCCGCTGCTCAAGCCGCTGCTCGCCCGCGTGATGGGACCGGATGTGAAGCTCGTGGATTCAGCCGAGGAGACGGCAACTGTCGTCGCTGGCGAGCTCGAGCGACTCGATCTTCTCGCAAACGGCGGCGGTCACGATCATCGATTCGTGGTTTCGGACGACGAACCGCATTTTCGGAAAGTCGGCGCGCTGTTCCTCGGCGAGAAGCTCAGGCAGGTCGAAGTTGTTCCGTTGTGAACTGCTTGAGCTCCGCCCCGCTTGCCGTGACCTCGGCATACCGGCCACCATCGAGGAAGGCCCCGGGATTCAGAAACGCCCGGCCGTCGGGAAGGCGGTCGAGCATCGGCCGGTGCGTGTGTGCCATGATGACGAGACGCACATCGGGATGCTGGACGAGAAAATCGGCCGCCCAGCGGCGCTGCGCCGCCGCGGCTCGGTCCAGCACCGCTCTATCCTTTGTATTGTCGGCCAGGTGACGCGAGAAGAGATCGGCGATCCAGAAGCCGATCGTGGGATGCAAGAGGCGAAACACCGCGACGGTGAGAGGGTGTCGTGTGAAACGGTGCATCAGGGCCCCAGTCCAGTGCTGCTCTGTCAGCCCGTCTCCATGGACGATGTAGGTACGCCGGCCGCCGAGATCGAGCTCGGCTTCACCGCCGAAGAAGTCGATGCCCAGATCATGACTGAAGAATGTGCCGCCCCAGCGGTCATGATTGCCTCCCACGAAAGTGATCGGAATGCCGCGGGCCCGTACCTCCTGCAGCTTCGCGACTGTGGCAAAGTGTTTGCGGGGTATGACGCTCTGGTACTCGAACCAGAAGTCGAACAGATCTCCCGTGAGCACGAGGTGATCGCCGACCTGCGGTACTGCTTCGAGGAAGGCGTGAAATGCGGTCCGGACGCTCGCGGGGACCTGACCGAGGTGGGCGTCCGCCACAACGAGGACGCGCGAAACCGGGATGGGCACGGACCAAGCTTAGAAAGCTGGAACCAGTGCCGCAAGCCAATTAGAGTGTACTCACGATGAATCGAACAAAGTTGATCGCCCTGGCAGGTGTGGCCGTCGTGACCGCGGCCGCGGCGGGTTTGGGTGTGTCGAAGATGCTGGTGGGACCGAGCGGAGGCGCCGGGGCTGATTGCCGCGAGCTCGGCGGCGAAGCTCGCACGCATTGCTACACCCAGCTGCTGTCGCATCGCCTCGTAACCAACGGCGTTCGCGATGCGGTGAGGACGCTCGACGCGCTCGCGGCCACCGACCGCGATGTCGCCGAACATGCACATGAGTATGCGCACGGGTTAGGGATCGAAGCGTACGGCCGCTCGACCGATATCGTCGGGACGTTCGAAGCCTGTGGCGATGGGTTCTCGTCCGGTTGCCGCCACGGCGTGATCCAGGCGTACTTCGAATCACGCGACCATGTCACGAAGTCCGAGGTCGAAGCGCTCTGCCAGCCCTTCAAGGGCGCGACCGCGGCTCGCTGGGTGCTGTTCCAGTGCGTGCACGGCATGGGACATGGACTCACGATGTTCCATGGCCATGACCTGCCGCGCGCGCTTACCGATTGCGATTTGCTGTCCGACGGATGGGATCGCGAGTCGTGTTATGGCGGCGCGTTCATGGAGAACGTGATCAACGCCACGACGCCGCATCACCCGGCGAGCCAGCTCGCGGCACACGGGTCCCATCACGAGACCACCACCCCGTTCAAGGCCATCGAGCCCAAGGATCCGCTCTATCCGTGCTCGATCATGGCCGAGCGCTTCTTGCATGCCTGTTACCAGATGCAGACATCCGTCATGCTGAACCTGAACCATGGTGACATCGGCGACGCCGCGAAGTCGTGCGAGCGCGCACCTGGTGCGATGCGCGCTGTCTGCTTCCAGAGCCTGGGTCGCGATGCCACGTCGTACACGAACCGCGATGCCAAGAAGACCGCCGACCTGTGCGACAAGGCGAGGGACCCGGATCGCGCCGCGTGCTATTTCGGTGCTGCCAAGGCCCTCGTCGATTGGACCGCAACAACCGACGTTGCGCACGAATTCTGCCGCGTCGTCCGAGACGAATCTGGCGGACCAACGTGCTATCGGGCATTGGGTGAGGAAATCGCCACGCTGCTCGCGGGCATGCCGGAGCGTGAGCAGCAATGCGCGCGCGCGGCGCACCCCGCTGCGGTGGCGTGGTGCCGCGAGGGAGCCGGCCTTCGCAATCCGTAGTCTAAGTCCGCACGTTATTTGACTTTTCCACGTGGGCTTCGCATTGTCCGCCAAATGAAGGCTCCTGCGACAACTGATCGACTGCGGCATGTCGGCGCGGTGCGTCCGTCGTCTACCGACGGCCGTAATCCCGGCATGCCGCTCGATCTCGACGTCATTCGCGCGCTCCGGGTGAACCGGAGCGCGGTGGAGCGTCGCGCTGCCACCATCCCCACGCGACGCACCGTAAAGAAGGAATGGCAGGCGGCGTGGCTGCTCCGCGCCATCACCTGCATGGACCTCACGACGCTGCAGGGCGATGACACACCCGGGAATGTGATTCGGCTCTGTGCAAAGGCCCGCCGCCCCCTGCGCCCCGACTTGGTCGAATCACTCGGCGTAGCTCAGCTCGATATCCGAGTCGGCGCCGTGTGCGTCTACCATGCGCTCGTGCCGACCGCGGTCGCGGCGCTCGA
>DATFVZ010000218.1:0-5895 GCA_035259785.1 Gemmatimonadales bacterium | reverse complement strand
CGCTTCTTCAATCTGCCGCTTGCGCAGGCGGCGGAAGCGATCGGTGAGCCAGGTCCATTGCTGCAGCAGGAGCTGGCGCCGCTCGCGATCGGTCTTGAGATCGATGACCGCGACGAACTCGTCGCCGGCGAGCACCGGCTGGGCGAAGTAACCGAACCGCCGCTTCTGCTTGGGAACGTAAGCTTCGAAGCGGTGCTCGTAGCCGAAAAAAAACTGCAACCGCTTGCGCGGATGGACGAGTGGATCGAAGGGCGAAAGGATATGGACCCGCTCCTCGGCGAGCCTGGGCGCGGCTTCGAGCGCTTCGGGCCGCGCCCAGTGCTGCAGGTCTCCGGCGCCGTCGAGCTGCATGGGCACGAGCTCCGCACGACGCACTCTGGCTTCGATCAACCGCCGCATGGCGGGTTTGCGTCGGGGATCGAGGTAGCAGGCCGAATCGAGGCTCACGAGGCCCTGTGATCGCAACGCCCAGTCGAGGAGATAGTCCAGGGTCTCGCGCTCCGATGCCGACTGCGGTGGCCTTTCCCAGCCGAAATGCCGGCTCATCAGCTCGTAGGTCTTCAGCATGCCGGTGCGCTGGCTCACGGTTAGGACGCCGCGATAGAACAGAAGTTGGAGCGCCCGCTTCGAGGGCTTGCGGCTCGCCCACTCGTGGTCTTTCTCGACGAGCACATCGTCGTCGATGTCCCGGATCGTGAGGGCGCCGTTCTTCCTGATGCGGCCGAGCACCTTGCGCAGGTCCGCCGCCTTCACCGCGCCGAACCAGGCGCTGCGGGCCTGCCAGTCCCGTTTCATGGCGCGGGCGTAAAACCGCATGTCCCGGGTCGGCAGGTACGAGAGCGCGTGCGTCCAATACTCGAAGACCGTCTTGTCGATCGACTGCGCCTGGTGCAGATCGGCGCGCCGGTAGCCGGGAATCCGCGTGTAGAGAATCTGGTGATGGGAACGCTCGATCACGTTGATCGTGTCGATCTGCACGTAGCCTAAATGCTCCACGGCGGCGCGGGTCGCCTCGGGCCCTTCGCCGAACGGCGCGGCCTGATCGAGCCGCTGAGCATGCAGCCAGATGCGTCTAGCGCGGGACTTGCTGAGCATCGTCGGGTGCACGATCTTGAGCGACCGCGCGCGCACGCTGCTGAGCGGCGGCGACGGATGCTCGCCCGATTGATGGATGGGCCGCATGACGTACTAGTAGCGGCATGGCGGGGACAACCTTGTCTCGAGGCTCGATGGCAAGACTATGGGTGGGGCGTGCGGTATGTTGCAACTGCAATCCGCGCACGCTCGCGAAGAGTGAGCCGATCTCCGTGCCGTGTTCAACTGGAAACCTTCAGGGTTTCCGGGTGATACACGGCGGTTACATTGTATGCGCGCTGGTTGCCCGATCCGTCAGCCAACGGTCAGCGCTCGGCCTCCACACTGCGCTTCATCAATCGACGACGGGGGGCAGCAAATGCAAGCGCACAATTCGCAGAACCACTTCGGCAAGACCATCGCGGCAATCGTCGGCGTGCTGGCCCTCGGCCTGCTCGTCGTGTGGCAGGAGGTGACGGCGAC
The DNA here is from genome assembly GCA_035259785.1 of Gemmatimonadales bacterium. Lineage (GTDB taxonomy): Bacteria > Gemmatimonadota > Gemmatimonadetes > Gemmatimonadales > GWC2-71-9 > 20CM-2-65-7. The sequence goes on along the minus strand of DATFVZ010000218.1, from coordinate 4,338 downwards.
CGATGAGATGGCCGAAAACGCGGCCGTGCAGACGGAGACGATGCCGGCCGCCGGGTTCGGGTACTTCCCCGCGCAGTTCCAGATCAAGCACCGCGCGGACGAGTCGGTAGATCTGATTCCCACCTTCTGAACCTTCGCGCGCGGGCGCAAGGAGTCGAGCAAGCGGAGCATCCGGTCGGTCAGCGAGGCACGTCTCGGCCGATAGACGAAGTCCGCAAAAAATTCGGGCGCGAGGGCCTGCCTTCGCGCCCGTCCTATATTTCCAGACTTCGGTCTTTTGACAGTGCAGCGATGCCCCCGCCCGCGTTGACCGTCCCGACGGGACGGGCGGGGGCTCACGTAGTCGCTGCGGTCTACGGCGTCTGGAAGCCCGTCGGTGAGAAACCGGTGTTACGCCGACTCGCGGGACCTACGGTCCCACACGGCAAGCGGGAGTTGCAGGGCAACCGCGCCGAGTCGTTTGGGCCCGCGCCCAGGCCCATTTTCTTCGCTCCTTCTGCTGCTGCTTCACTTCTGAACTCCGAGAAATCCCTCTCGCGTGACGCGAGAGGGACGGCGCGCCGAAAGAGCGCGTCATTGGGTCACGGCAACAAAACCGCTCGACACCGCGCCGACCAGCACTTGCGACCCACTACCGGGCTGCTGGGTCGATCAGGACGCCAGCAGCCCGGTGGTGGACTTACGGGTTGAATTCGTACACGCCGTACTGGCCGTAGGTGTTGGTCTCCGCACCGACGATCTCCTTCGACGTGAATCTGGCCTTGAAGCTATCGGTGGTGAAGGAGGTCGCTTCGGGAGCGTTCTTCCAGCCGGAGAGATGCACTTGGTCGAGAGTGTCGTCCCCGGTGAGGGTGGGCTCCGCGAAGGCGACGTTCGCGAGCAGGCCGGCGAGGGCCAGGGCAATCAGACTGCGTTTCATGGTCAATTCCTTTCAGTGGTTGAGAAAAATGCCTCAAATACTCCAGGCATGCGTATCGTGCCGCTCGCTCCTTACTGCACCGTTTCCGATCGAGCCGTCTGGATCACAGCCGTTGGCGGGCCGGTTACAGCCGTCACATCCGGCAGCCGTCTAGACACCGACCGCCGTGCGTGCAGCGGGTGCGACCGCGTTCTGAGTGAACCGAGCGCCTACGCGCACGCGGGATCGCGTGCCGCCAGGATTTGAGGGTCAGGCGTTTGGCCGCGCCGCGAGGCGAGCGACGTCGAGCACCGCCTTGCCCTGAACGCGGCGACCGCGAACCGCGTCGAGCGCTTCGGTGAGGCGCGTCCACAGGCCGCGCCACCTCACCTGCGGATCGAGCTCAGCGCGCTCGATGCGCCCGAGCAGTGCGGCCAGATCGCCGCCGAAAGCGCCGCCGTGCGAAAACACGTTGAACGCCTCGATGCGCCCGGCGCCGCGCAGCCGCGCGGCTCGAGTGACGCTGCGCGAGCCAGATGCCTGGCTGTAGAGCGTCGGTCAGCGTCCCCGCGTGTGGCGCCGCCTAATCACATCATGGCGCACTGCGATTCGCTTCTCGACTTCTCAGGGGCGTCTAGAACTTCTCCACCCACGGTCTCAGATCGAGTTCATGCGTCCAGGCACCAAGCGGTTGTCGATGAAGCTGGTAATAGGTCTCAGCGATCGCGTCGGGGGGTAGCAGTGAGGCCGGCCCGCGCTCCGTCGCGAGCGAGCGATAGCGTTCCGACTCGATCTGCCCGTCGATAATCGTGTGCGCGACATGGATCCCTTTCGGCCCAAGCTCGCGCGCCATCGATTGGGCGAGCGCGCGCAGGCCGAACTTGGGCACGGCAAGATTGGCAAAGCCCGCGCTGCCGCGCAGCGAAGCAGTGGCACCGGTGAAGATGATCGTGCCGGAGCCCGCCGAGACCATGAGCCGCGCTGCAGTTTGGCCTACAAGAAAACCGCCAAAGCAGCCGACACGCCAACAACGATCGAAGGCTTCCGGCGTGATCTCTAGAATTCCGCCGCGCTCGTAGGCGCCGGCATTGAAAACCACGAGTTGGGGAAGCCCGAGCTCCCGTTCGACCGTCCCGAACAGGTTCGCGACCTCCGCCGGCTGGGTCGCGTTGCAAGCCTCAAGTCGCACTCCGAGCCTCGCTTCTGCGCGCGCAAGCGACTCGAGCTTCCTCGTGTCTCGCGCAGCCGCGACCACTCGCATACCGGCCTGCGCGAAGCGCTTGGTCAGGGCCCAGCCAAGTCCCGGCCCGACACCGACGACCACTGCGACTTCTTGTCCCATGCGCGTTCTCCGTTTGTCTCTAAGACTCGTGCGATCGTAAGTAATCCGCCCGTGCGGGGCACGTAGACCGCATGGGGCGCTGGACCAACGCGGGATACAGCGCGTGAATGGTGGCCCCTGTGGGCAGGTGCCCGTGAAGTATCGCCAAACCGCGGAACTTGTGAAAAATCGATTTTATTTCTCCTCGCACTGGGAGCCGGAGTCGGTGCACGAGTAGGGTATCGCCGGGGTTCAGGTCACACCGAGAGAGAGGCGCCCAATGAGTAGCACTCTTTTGCGATCGATCAGCCGTTGCCTGGCGGCCGTACTTCCACTCACCGTCCTCACGACCGCGGACACCTTTGCGGACCAGCCCGATCACGCACCGGGCAAGGGCGCGCGGGTGGTCAAACAGATTCTCCCCAAACGGATTCTCCAGATAGAGAGTCAGGGCGCGCGGGCGTTTGGAGGCACCAAGGTGTTCAATCCTGCCGATCCGAGCGGATCCCGTTTTCTGTCTTGCGACCATGGTTACGTCGACTGGCAGATCCCGCCCCGAGCGCGCAAGACCCCGTTGGTATTCACCCATGGCTCCGGCACCAGGGTCTACCAGACCACGTACGATGGCAGGCCTGGTATGCAGCAACTCTTCTTAGGAGAAGGTTACCCTACGTACGTGGTCGACTTGCCCGGCACCGGGCGTGCCGGTCAGGGCTGCACGCAGTACACATACACACCAAACCTCAACGCCAACACCGTTTTCGAAAACCGCATCGGAACGTGGCCGCTGGGACAGCCGCAACCGACGTATTTTCCGGGCGTTGCGTTCCCACGAGATCCTGAGGCGTTGAACCAGGACCTCCGCACCCAGTATCCCGAGTTCAACGCGCAGGCGCACGTGGAGGTCGAAGCTACTGGCCTCGCCGTCCTGCTCGAAGACATTTACGCGGAGGGCAGGGGCAAGTCGATCGTCTTTAGCCACTCTTCAGGGGGCGTGCGCGGTTTCCGTGTGGGCCTCAAGACCGACAAAATCGCAGGCCATGTCTCCTTTGAGCCGGCGAACGCATTCTTCCCGCAAGGCGAGGAGCCGATGATCAAGCGTACTGACGGCACGCTGGTCCCCGCTGCGAATAGTCCTAGCGTTCCGTTGGAAGAATTCATGAAGCTCACCAAGTATCCCCAACTGATCATCTGGGGCGACAACATCCCACATGAGGTTGACCCGACCAGTACCACCGAGCCAGCTCTCAGCGTCCGAGCTGAGCGCTTCAAGCTCATGGCAGCGGCAATCAACAAGTATGGCGGCAACGCCGTGAATCTGTACCTTACGCAGGAGGGTGTGTTCGGAAACACCCACCGGATAATGGCGGATACGAATTACACGCAGGTCACCTACCTCATCGAGCAATGGATCGAGAAGGAAGGGCTGGCGCGACCCGAGAAGGAAGGGCGGGGGCGACGTTAGTAGGAGTGGTGTGACGGTCGGCGTGTAGGTCGTCTCGTCGATCGTATTGACGACCCGAGCGCCCCTGGGAACGGGAGCGATGAGCTTGAGATAATCCTTCGGAACGTCTGAGAGGAACACGCTGCTGTTCTCGGCGATGCCGAGCTTCTTCGCAAGCGGCGCTACCGATTGGCCGGCGGCCATGTTCTAGTCGCGGCGGTCCGCATGCCGCGAGGGGAATTTGGACGATCCGAAACGGATGACCAGCGCCGCCAGCGCAAGCAGTAGGATCGCGCCCGAGACGACGACGATACTCGCGTCCGCCGTGGTTGGATTGTCGTGATGTGCCTGGACGTCGGAGATGAGGAGCCGCGTGAGCGCGGTCATGGCCACGTAGATCAGGAATCGTACCGGCATGTGGTTGGTCTTGAAGTAGATCCCGACCATCGCGCCCAGCTCGAGGTAGATGAAGAGCAGCAGGATGTCGCCGATCGAGGCGTGCCCCTGGGCCGCCATGCCGATGAACGCATAGCCGGCGGACCAGACGATGGCGCCGCCGATCGCGAACAGGGCAAGGTGGTGGAATGCGTCCACCAGTATGTTTCCAAAGACGTTGGCGACGGCGCTCGCCCGCTTGTGCGCGGTCTCGGCCGACTGAAGCTTCATGGGTCCCCC
>DATFVZ010000217.1:0-3594 GCA_035259785.1 Gemmatimonadales bacterium | reverse complement strand
CGCGATGGCCGCATCGATGCGATCGACCGTGGAATGCTCGACAGCCAATGGGTCGCTCAGCAAATCGGCCGTCCGGTGATCAAGGCGTTCAACAACATCTTCGCCGCGAGCCTTCGCGACAAGGGCGTTCCGAGGAGAACGAAAGGGCGGATCGCGCTTCCGGTCGCTGGGGATCCCTTGGACGCCAGGGCAGCAGTGCTTCGCCTCGTCGAGGATCTCGGCTTCGATCCCGTCGACGCTGGTGATCTGGATAACTCCTGGCGGCAGCAGACCGGAACGCCGGCATACTGCAGGGATCTCGACGTCGCCGCGCTCCAGCGCGCGCTCCTCAAGGCGGAGCGAAGCCGGATTGGCGAATACCGCGCCGCAGAGGAGACCCGCATCAGGAGATTGATCGAAGCGGAGGCAGCAAGCCGATCAGCGCCTCCATGAGAATCTCCTTCGCCATGGCAACGACACGCACGAGCAAAGCGCCGCGGTGCGCGCGGCGGCTCTCGGCGCCGGCGGCCGGGCTTCTCCGCTACTTCGCCGCCGCCGGAAACGCCGGCAGCTTGCCGATGTCGCGCGGGTCGTGCTGGATGATCACGGTCGCCTTGAGGTTCGCCGCGATCTTCTTGAAGCGGTCGAGCGAGGCAATCGTCTCCGCGCGGTCGTAGTTGAACGACGGCACCCCGTTCGAATCGTAGTTCTCCTGGAAGTGCGCGAGGTCCCCAGTGAGCAGCACGTTGCCCTTTTCCTTCAGCCGGACGAGCAGCGAGCTGTGGCCCGGCGTGTGCCCGGGGGTGCGCAGGATCACCACCGTGCCGTCGCCGAAAACGTCCTTGTCGCCCGTCAGCGGCTCGACGTTGCCGCCGCCGTTCATCCAGCCCGTGAATGCGCCGGCGTTCACGCCCTGTGCCGGCTTCGGCGCCGTGATCGCATCCCAATCGCCTTTGCCGATCAGCAGCGTGGACTTCGCGAGCGAGGGGAGCTGGCTCGTGTGGTCGGCATGGTAGTGGCTGATGCCGACGTACTTCACCTGGTCGGGCGTCACCTTCAGCTGCGCCAGCTGATCCGTGAGGCTGACCTTCGGCGCGTTGGGGTTCGAACCCGGCACGAAGCCCGTATCCCACACCATGTAATCGTTGCCGTGCTTGATCACGTAGCAGCTGTATGTGAACTGCAGCTGCTTGTCTGCGCTGTAGGCGAATGTGTCCGAGAAGCGCTCCGCTACGTTCACGGGCTTCGCGCCGGTGCCGCAATCGAGGCGCGCGAGCGTGACTTCGGCTGGACCTTGCGCCAATGCCGGGGCTGCGGCGAGTGCGCTGACCAGAAAAATGCGTTTCAGCATGGCTTCTCCTAGAGGATGAAGCTACGCATGTTGCACGCCGCCGCTGCGCCGGTCAATCGAACCCGGAAATCGGCAACCCGTCAGGCGCTCAACGCCTCCTTTGTCACCCGGATCACGTCCGCGAGCCTCACTAGCGCGCATCCGCTATTGGGTGGCGCGCGAAAAAGGACACCAAGACTTCGGCCATTCCGCGTGGATTCTGCACGTGCAGCAGATGCGTCGTTCCTGGAAGCACGAAACCCTCGACGTTCGGCAGCCAGTTCAATAGCAATTGCTGGCGCTCTTGCCAGATAGGCGAGACCTCCAGACTCTTCTCGCCTACGACGGCGAGCACCGGCTGAGCGATGCGACGCGCATCCTCGCGTGCGAGTTGCCACCGCTGGATCGCTGGCAACTCCTGGCCGAAGAACGTGTCGGCGTCGGCGACGCCTTGCTCGAATGCGCCGGGCAGCGCCCGGTCAAGAGGCGCGCGGTACGCCGGCCCCGATACCATGCGCATGAAACCATCGACGGCTGCGGCCTTGTTGCCGGTGCGGAACTGCTCGGCGATCGAGGCCATCGCTGCCCGCCGGGTCGCAAGCAAGCGCTCGGAGCCGCCTCCTACCGGCAGGGCCGGCTCGAGCATGGACAATGAGTGCACCTCCTCGGGAGCGTCAAGCGCGAGCTGCAACGCAATGTTGCCTCCGGAGGAGTGGCCGACGAGATGCGCCCGCCCGATGCCGAGATGACGCATCAGTGCGCGCACATGCATCGCCTGGCGCGCGATCCCGACCGTCCCCGCCACGCGGCTGCTCCCCGCATAGCCGACGCGATGAAAAGTCAGCACCCGATAGCGAGCGGCGAGCGCAGGCTCTTCGACCAATGGTCGGAACCATTCCGCGAACAACCCGGCGTGCACCAGCACGACCGGCTCCCCAGCGCCTCGCACGCTGTACTCGAGTTCGATGCCCGGCTCGACTTCGGCTCTATCCATCGCTCGCGCAGCCGGCGGGATAACCGTGGCCGCACACAACGCGACCACCATCTGCGTCACAACGAGCGCGCTCCGGGACTGCTTCATGACGACCTCCGATCCGCTACTGTGCGGGCGGTGCCATTGCAACGCAGAACCGTGCTCGCGTCATGAGGCGACCGCCCCACACGCGGCGCGTCGGCGTGGGGCCAGCGTCCCAGGCGTGGCTTAGCGGGCGCCGAAACCAGCCTGGCGCGCGCGCACGATCGCCTGCGCTCGGGTCGTCGCGGCAAGCTTGCCGAAGATGCTCGTGATGTGATTGCGCACCGTCTTCGGGCTGATCGCGAGTCGCTGCGCGATCTCCTCGTTGTCCAGCCCTTGCGCGATCAGTTCGAGCACGTCGCACTCGCGTTCAGTTAGATCGCCGAATCTGGCGTCCGGGCCGACATTCTCGACGGTCTCCGGCGCGGGAAGAAAGCGGCGCAACTCGGCTCGCAGCTGTGGCCACGCCGGCTCGTCTTCGAGGATGACGTGGTTCGCGCTATCCAGCGTGACGAACTCGGCGTGCGGAATCAGTGAGGCCATCAACTTGCCTTCCTCGTAGGGCACGACCGCGTCGTGCCGCGCGTGCAGCACGAGTGTCGGACAGCGCACCTGTCGGGCAAGGTCGCTCACGTCGAGCGTCTGCCACAAGCGCAGCATGCGCAGCGCGGTTTGCGGCGTGGCGGCCCTGCGCATCATGTCCGTGAACCAGCGCCATTGCTCCGCGGTCCCCCCTGGGACCATCAGCGACGTGAAGACCTGCCGGAACGCGAGCGCCTCGGTGCCCCAGCCTTGCTCGATCAGCTCTAGCATCACGCGCGCCTTCTCGAGCTCCGCCTCTGGCGCGTCCCGCCGCAGCCGTCCACGACAGAAGCCGCCACAAAGGACGAGATGACTCGCGCGCTCCGGGTGACGCGCGGCGTACGCGATCGCTACCGCCGGCGCACCTGAGATGCCCCACAGTCCAAACCGCTCCAACCCGGCCGCGTCGGCGACCGCCTCGAGGTCGTGGATCCAGGCGTCGAACGACATGTCGAGCACATCGCGTTGCGACATCCCGACGCCTCGGCAGTCGTAGTTCACCAACTTGTGTCGGCTGGCCATTTCGACGACCAGGTGCCGCATGACGGGGCTCTGCCAGTCGTGCTCGACATGGCTGATCCAGGTCGGCACGCGGACCAGCGGATGACCTCGGCCGGAGATCCCGTACGCGAGCCGCACGCCGTCGAAACTCGCGGTGAAGCGGACGCATTGCCGAAATTCGCCCATG
>DATFVZ010000216.1:0-3532 GCA_035259785.1 Gemmatimonadales bacterium | reverse complement strand
GTTAAGGATGCCTTCCACGAGTACGTCATCGGCGGCCGCGCCGAGACGGTGAATCCGGCGCGGGTCGGCTCCAAGGCCGCCGCGCACTATGTGTTTTCCGTCGACGCAGGCAAGACCGTCGTCGTGCGGATTCGCCTGCGCGCCGGCGACCCGATGGCCGGGCCGTTCGGCCCGGAATTCGATGCGGTGTTCGAGCGCAGGAAACAGGAAGCCGACGCGTTCTATCGCCGGATCACGCCGTTCGACATTCCTGCCGACATGCGCAACGTCCAGCGCCAGGCGTTCGCGGGCATGCTTTGGAGCAAGCAGTACTACCGCTATCTCGTCGAACATTGGCTGACTGGCGACCCGGCCGAGCCGACACCGCCGCCATCGCGGTGGAACGGGCGCAACCACGACTGGTGGCACCTGGCGGCGGCCGACGTGCTGTCGCTGCCGGACAAGTGGGAATACCCGTGGTTCGCCGCATGGGACTTGGCGTTCCACACGATCCCGTTCGCGATGATCGACCCCGATTTCGCGAAGTCGCAATTGATCCTGCTCACGCGCCCGTGGTACATGCACCCGAACGGGCAGATCCCCGCTTACGAATGGGCATTCTCCGACGTCAATCCGCCGGTGCACGCGTGGGCGGCGATACGCGTGTACCAGATCGAGGAGAAGTTCTACGGCCGCACCGACCGCGAATTCCTGGAGCGCGTGTTCCAGAAGCTGCTCCTCAATTTCACCTGGTGGGTGAACCGCAAGGACGCGGCGGGCAACAACATTTTCGAGGGCGGCTTCCTTGGCCTCGACAACATCAGCGTGTTCGATCGCACATCGGGGCTGCCGTCGGGCGGCTACCTCGAGCAGGCGGACGGCACGAGCTGGATGGGGATGTATTGCCTCAATCTCCTGGGGCTCGCGCTCGAGCTCGCGAAAAAGGACCCGGTGTACGAGGATGCCGCCACCAAGTTCTTCGAGCATTTCGTGTACATCGGCTCGGCGATCAACCATCGCACGGCCCGCAGCCTCGGGCTGTGGAACGAGGAGGACGGCTTCTACTACGACGTGCTGCGCCTTCCCGACGGCCGGACCTCCCCGGTCCGCGCGAAGACGATTTCCGGGCTCATCCCGATCTTCGCGGTGGCAGTGGCGGAGCGCGAGGACATCGAAGGTTTCGGCGACTTCGCGAAGCGCGTGCGCTGGTTCGCGAAGTACCGGCCCGAGCTCCTGCAAGGCCTGGGCCACATCATGCAGCGCGGCGTGCAGGACCGCGTACGCCTCGCCATTGTGGGCACGGACAAGCTCTCGCGCATCCTAGCGCCTGTGCTCGACAGCGACGCCATGCTGAGTGAGCACGGCGTGCGGTCGGTCTCGCGCTACTACCGCGATCATCCGTTCGTGTTCACCGTAGATGGTGACCAATTCACGCTCGATTACGAGCCAGCGGAATCGCACACGACGATGTTCGGCGGCAACTCGAACTGGCGCGGTCCTGTGTGGTTTCCGCTGAACTATCTCCTCATCGAGGCGTTGCAGAAGCACGATGCAGTCCTGGGCGAGACGTTCAAGATCGAATGCCCGACCGGCTCGGGCCACGAGACGACGCTGTGGGGGGTGACCACCGAGTTGACCCACCGCCTCATCACGCTGTTCACGCGCAACGCCGACGGGCGCCGTCCGGTCAACGGCTGCCGCGAAAAGTTCCAGAGCGATCCGTATTGGCGCGACTTGATCCCGTTCCACGAGTACTTTCACGGCGACACGGGCGAAGGCCTCGGCGCGAGCCACCAGACGGGATGGACGGGCGTCGTCGCCAAGCTCATCCACCAGTACGCGGAATACGCGATACGGGAGCATCCCGAGCTCGGCCGCGAGTTCGCGCTCGGCGCGTGGGACCAGCGAAAGTGACCATGCTCACGAGCGCCGAATGGCTGGAGGCGGACGGTGAAGGCGGCTTCGCCTCGGGCACCGTCGCGGGCTATCGCACACGACGCTATCACGCGCTCCTGCTGACCGCCACGTCGCCGCCGACCGGCCGCGTGGTGCTGGTCAACGGCCTCGAAACGTCGGTCGAGCTCGCATCGGGCACCCTGCCGCTTTCGACGCAGCATTACGGGCCGGACGTCTTTTATCCGCGCGGCGTCGATCACCTCTTGGATTTCAAGCCGGACCCCTGGCCGCAGTGGACGTTCCGCTTTCCTGACGGCACGGCGATCCTGCAGGAGATCCTCGTCGCGCACGGCGAGGGCACGGTGGTGATCACGTGGCGGCGCACATCGGGAACCGGGCCGGCGACGCTAAAGACGCGCCCGCTGCTATCCGGACGCGATTACCACGCATTGATGCGCGAGAACCCGGCGTTCGATTTCCGGGCGGAGACGCAAGGCGCCAACGTCGCATGGCGGCCGTATGCGGCGGCGCTGCCTGCGGTGGCCGCGCAGTCGACCGGCCGCTACACGCACGAGCCGCAGTGGTACCGCAACTTTCTGTACACGGAAGAAGCGGCGCGCGGGCTCGATTGCATCGAGGATTTGGGCTCGCCGGGCGTCTTTGCGTTCGATCTCGCATCCGGCGACGCCGTCCTCGTGCTTCGTGCTGCCAACGCGATCGGCGACGACGCGCGCGCCACCGCCGAGCGCGTGCGCGAAACGGAGCGATCGCGACGCGCCAAACTATCGTCCCTCGACCGCGCGGCGGATGCGTACATCGTGCATCGCGGCGACGGTCGGACCATCATCGCCGGATACCCGTGGTTCACGGATTGGGGCCGCGACACTTTCATCGCCATGCGCGGCATCGTGCTCGCGGGCGACCGCTTGGACGTGGCCCGCGCAATACTCACCGATTGGGCGGATCACGTGTCAGAGGGCATGCTGCCGAACCGGTTTCCGGACCAAGGCGAGGCGCCGCAATATAACGCCGTCGATGCATCACTGTGGTTCGTCGTCGTTGCCTACGAGTACCTCGCGACGGCGAAGCCGCCTGCTTCGCTGCGGAACAAGCTGGTCGGTGCGGCGAAGGAGATACTCGAGGGCTACAGACGCGGCACGAGATACCGGATTCACATGGACGTCGATGGGCTTCTCGCCTGCGGCGAACCGGGCGTGCAGCTCACGTGGATGGATGCGAAGGTCGGCGAGCATGTGGTGACCCCGCGCGTCGGCAAGCCGGTCGAAGTGCAGGCGCTGTGGATCAACGCGTTGCGCCTCGCCGGCTTCAAGCCGCGGGCCGACGAAGCGGCGGCTTCATTCCGCGCGCGATTCTGGAACGATGCGGCGCAATGTCTCTATGACGTGGTCGACGTCGATCATGCCGCGGGACGCGTCGACGCGAGCGTGCGCCCGAACCAGATCTTCGCCGTCGGCGGGCTGCCCCACGCAATCCTCGATGGCGAGCGCGCGCGGGCGGTCGTCGACAAGGTCGAGGCCGAGCTCGTGACACCCGCCGGCTTACGTTCGCTCGCCCGCTCCGACCGTGCCTATCGACCGCGCTACGAAGGCGGCGTCGCGCAGCGCGACGGCGCGTACCACCAGGGCACCGTATGGCC
>DATFVZ010000215.1:0-11100 GCA_035259785.1 Gemmatimonadales bacterium | reverse complement strand
CCACTGGTGTCCGGCGCACGGCACCGTGCCGTGGCCCCTTCGCTCGCCGGAAGCATCACCAGAGGGCGGAGTTAAGTCAACTGTTGTAAGAATGGGGGTCGGATTGCAACTTAGTCGCCCATGCGGCCCTTCCTTATACTGTTCGCCCTCCTGGGCGCTGCCTGCCGCAACCCGCCACCTGGAAATGCACCGCCCGAGCGTTCGACGCGCGATACGGTGCGCGCGCCCGCGCGCGACACCGCGCTGGAAGCGCACGCGGCGCGTCTCGAGTTGCGGGTGCTGGAGGGGGAGGCGCAGGTTGACGAACTCCAGACGCGGCTCGACGATGCCCGCCGGGAGGTGGTACGCGCGATGGCGAAACTCCAGTCTCTCGCGACACGCGCGGAGGCCGCGTCGGGAATGGCGGAGGCGGAAATCGCCTTGCAGTCCCTGCGGCCCAATGGTGGCGCGACTGCACCGCCACCGGAGCTGACGGAAGGCACGCAGCTCCTGCAGCTCGCCACGGTCGAATTCAACAAGCGGAACTACGGCGGCGCGTTGTATCTCGCCACGGAGGCAAAGACGGAGGCCGCTGCGGGTCAAGGCCGGCTGGCGAGCGACGATCAGACCAAGCCGCGGAGCGGCGAGGTCCCGTTCGCACTACCGCTCCATTTGCGGACCACCGCGCGGGCCAATGTGCGCGACGGTCCCGGAGCGAGTTTCCGCGTTACGTACACGCTGGATGTCGGCGCGGCCTTGACAGCCTATTCGTATGTCGACCAGTGGGTTCGTGTCAGCGATGATGGCAGACGGCCCGGCTGGATCCACCAGGGGTTGATCGAGCGGCGTCCTACTCGCTAGGGACCTTCCGCGCGGACACCCGCTGCCGGACCGCGGCGATCACGCGATTGCCGCCCGCGTGTTTGGCCTTATAGAGGGCGGCATCTGCCGCGGCGATGACCGCCTCAGCTTCGTCGCCGTGTGCGGGGAACGCGGCAACGCCAAGACTCACGGTGATCGTGCCCGCGGACAGCTCCGCACTTTCAATTCGTTTGCGAATGCGCTCCGCGACTTCGAATGCCCCGTCGATCCTCGTTTCCGGCATCATCAGCAGAAACTCCTCGCCGCCGTAGCGCGCGACGAAATCGACATCGCGACTCGTTTCCCGCATGATCGCGCCGATGCGCTTGAGCACGGCATCGCCGGCCGGATGCCCGTACGCGTCGTTGTACTTCTTGAAGAGATCGAGATCGGCCATGAGCACGGAAAAGGGGTGGCGCATTCGGCGGGAGCGCCGGATTTCGTTTTCCAATACTTCCATCATGCGCAGCCGATTGTACAGGCCGGTCAACGGATCCGTCACCGACAGGCGCTCGAGCTCCACGCGGCTCTCGCGTAGGCGGACCACCATGTTGTTGAACACCTGGGTCAAATAGCCGACCTCGCCGCCGCCAGTGACCGGCAAGCCGATGTCGAGGTCGCCGCCGGCCACGCGACTCGCGGCTTGCGTGAGCCGATTGAGCGGCCGGACAATGAAGAGGCTGAGCAGGTACGCAAACGCACCGACCACCGCCAGCAGGAACGTGACGATGGTGAGCGTCATGTTGCGCAAGCGGGCGACTTGGCGAAACGCTTCCGCCGATGGAATCTCCGAGATGACGACCCAGTCGAGCGCTGGAACGATGCGCACGCTGCCAACGACGCGGTCGTCGGTAAAGCTCGTGAACTGGACCGCGCGGTCCTGGCGGTCGAGTAGCCAGCTCGCGGACTCCAGCTTGTACCGCTCCTCGCTCAGCGACGCGCCGCGTGAGCTGATGATGATCTTGCCCTCGCGCGTCATGACGTAAATCTGGCCCGACTCACCCGGCGCGAAGCGGCGCAGCATGGCGGCGGCCGACCGCAGGTTGACGCGCGCGGCGAATGCGCCCAACGCCGGGCCCCCGGTCACGCGAGGCGTGGTGCGGCTCACGCGTCCCAGGGCGCCCGAATAGATCGGCACCGCAACAAGAATTGTCGCCTGTTCATCCTTGGACGACCAATACGGCGCGCTCTGCGTCCACCCGTTGCGCCGCAGATCGCTCGCCCAATCGGTGGGCAGCGCGACCTGCCGCGGCCGCTCGGAGCTTGTCGCGACGAGATGTCCGTGCGTGTCCAGCACCAGCAGCTCGGTGTAATCGCGAAACTTGTCGCGCACCGAGTTGAGGTAGTCCGTCAGCCGCTTGTGGTAAATACCTGACTGCGCGAGCTCGCCGCCTTGCTGCGGGATGCGCTCGAGGTTTTCCGTGACCTCGTAGGAGCTCGAAAAGACTCGCAGATCGTAGCGCAGCTCTTTGGTCCAGAGGTCGAGCTCACGGACGGCCTGTGCGCTCACCCCCTGCAGCTCTTCAGAGGCCTTGCCGGTGAGAGCGCGCTTGTTTTCGATGTAGGAAATCCACACGGTCGTCAGCGACGGCACCAGCGTCGCCACGACGGCGAACATCAGCATCTTGGCGCGGATGCTGGACAGGAAGGAAAAACGCAGCAAGGTCTGTGGCACAAGATTCATCCAGGAAAGATTGCGCACGGGCCGGGTGGGAACCGTGCCCGGAATCACGTGATCTAGCGCACGTCCCCTCACGAAATCACACTACGTGGACCCCCTATTGGAGCCCTCATGCGCGAGCGTCTGAGTCGGCGGTCGTTCCTTAGATACGGTGCAGGCGCGGTGGCGGGATCGGTTGTCGGACGGCCCGTGGGGGCGCAGCACGCAGCGCCCGCGCCGGTCGCCCCGCCTGAACCGGTGTCCCCAGCTGATTTTGAGCTCGAAGAAGCCACCATCGCCGACCTGCAGGACGCGATGCGCAGCGGTGCGCGCACGTCGCGATCGATCTGCGCGGCGTACCTCGCTCGGATTGCCGAGCTCGATCCCAAGCTGCATGCGGTGCTGGAAACGAACCCCGACGCGCCTGATATCGCCGACCAAATGGACACTGAGCGCAAGGCAGGACGGGTACGCGGTCCGATGCACGGCATCCCCATTCTGGTGAAGGACAACATTGCGACGGCCGACAAGATGATGACGACTGCCGGCTCTCTCGCGTTGGTCGGTGCGATCCCGCCGCGCGATGCGCCATTGGTGGCCCGGCTCCGGGATGCCGGCGCGGTGATTCTGGGCAAGACGAATCTTTCGGAATGGGCCAATATCCGATCCACGCAATCCTCCAGCGGCTGGAGCGCGCGTGGCGGTCAATGCGCCAACCCTTACGCGCTCGACCGCAACCCTTGCGGCTCGAGCTCCGGCACGGGTGCAGCGATCGCGGCAAACTTCGCGGCCGTCGGAGTCGGGACTGAGACGGACGGCTCGATCGTGTGTCCCTCGAGCGCGTGCTCGCTCGTCGGGGTCAAACCGACACTGGGACTGATCGATGGGGCCGGCATCATTCCCATCGCGCATAGTCAGGACACGGCCGGTCCGATGGCACGCACCGTTGCCGATGCCAGTGTGCTGCTCGGCGTACTCGCGGGGGGGGGGCGCGACTACAGCACGAGTCTCGATCCCGCAGGGTTGCGGGGCGCGCGTATCGGCGTCGCCCGCAAGAAAGTCTTCGGATACAGTCCCGAGGCGGATGCACTCGTAGAAGTGGCGATTGGGGTATTGAAAGGGCAGGGTGCGGTGCTCGTAGACCCGGCGGACATCCCGCATTTGGGCGACTACGACGACTCTGAGCTGACCGTGTTGCTGTATGAATTGAAAGCCGATCTGGCGGCGTATCTCGCCGCGTGGGCGCCACGCGCGGCTGTCAAGTCGCTTGCCGACGTGATCGCATTCAATGAAGCAAACCGTGCTGCCGAGATGCTCTACTTCGGGCAGGAGCTGTTTCTGCGGGCGCAGGAGAAGGGTCCGCTCACCGATCGAGCTTACCGCGATGCGCTCGCCAAGGACCGGCGCCTGTCGCGCACCGACGGCCTCGACGTTGTTTTTGCGCGTCACAATCTCGACGCCATCGTCGCCCCGACCGGCAGTCCTCCCTGGCCGACCGATCTTCTGAACGGCGACCATTTCCTGGGCGCCAGCTCGACCCCGGCGGCGGTCGCCGGCTATCCGAGCGTCGCGGTGCCCGTCGGGTACTCGTTTGGATTGCCGGTGGGGATGTCGTTCATCGGGAAAGCAAATAGCGAGGCCACACTGCTGAAGCTGGCGTACGCCTACGAGCAGGCGGCGAAGCCGCGGAAGCCTCCACGGTTCCTACCGCAGTGGAGCCCCGAGTTGAATCCACCGCGCTAGGAGATTGCGCTCCTCATCGGTCATGCCGGTCTTGTTGGCGACCGGCATCGTCCTGGTCTCGACTGCGCGTATCCGGATTCGCTCGGCGAGCCGGGCGATGCTTTCCGGTGTGTCGAAGGTAACGCCACCCGGAGCCGGCCCGAATGTGCGATCGGTCTGGTATTGCGAGTGGCAGGGCTGACACCGCAGTGCGATCACTGACCGCACTGCCGCGAAGCTCGGCACAGTGTCGCTGGTCGGGCTTGCCCCGCCTGTCCCGCCCGTCATGCCCGTCGTCGAGAAGAACATCGCGCCAGCCAGCCCGAGCGCCGCCGGCACGAGCGCCCAGCGGCTCGAAGACCCTCGACCGATCATCGCGTGCCGGATCGCCGCGCCGGCGACAAAAAGGAATAGAAGCACGACCCAGTTCAGCCGGCCGGCGTACGTCGAGGGGTAGTGATTCGACAGCATGATGAAAAGCAGCGGGAAGGTCATGTAGCTGTTGTGCACGGAGCGCAGCTTGGCGCGCTCGCCCAGCGTGAAGTCGGCGGGCCGGCCCGCGCGTGTCGCTGCCAACATCTCCCGCTGGGCGGGCAAGATCCGCAGCCAGACGTTGGCAACCATGATGGTGCCGAGGAGAGAGCCGACGTGCATGAACGCCGCCCGGCCCGACAGAAGCCGGCAGACCAAGTAGGTCACGGCAGCGAGCAACATCAGCGCCAGGGTGGTTGCGGCGCCCGGCCCGCGCCGCGCGAGCGACGACGACCACAGCCAGTCGTAGACCAGCCACCCCACGACCAGGAGGCCGATCCCCATCAGAATCGCGGCACGGCGGCTAAGCGCCGAGTCACCCGGATCGAGCAGGTACGCGTTGCTCAGGTAATAGACGAGGATGAGCAACGCCAACCCTGAGATCCAGGTAAACAGCGCTTCCCACTTGAACCAATGGAGGACGGGCGGCACCTCACCAGGGCCGGGCTTGCGCTTCTCGACCTGATAGAACCCGCCGCTATGCACCATCCAGAGATCGCCCTCGACGCCGGGGCGCGGCGCCGCCGGTGCCGTGATTGCGCGGTCCAACCAGATGAAATAGAACGAACTGCCAATCCAGGCGATGCCCGCGATGAAATGCGTCCAGCGTAGAAGGAGATTTGCCCAATCGGCGAGCCAGCTGGTCATGAGGACGGTAATTTCACCTTGAAACCGGGTCCGGCCAGCCCCCGTCCGTTTAATCGATCGAGACGCAAAAGAGCTTGCCGAGCACAGCCTTTAGGGTGTGAATATCAACAACGTCACGCGACTCCCCTCTGGAGTTCCGCTCATGAAGCCTGCGTTTGTTCTCGCTGCCGTCGCTTCTTGCGTTCCGTTTGCCGCCTGCAACAAGGCCGACGCCAACGACGGCTCCACCCGCCCGTACAAAGTGGGCGCCGTGGACCGTGGTGAAGTTCGGGTCGTGGTCGAAGAGACAGGCGTGGTGTCCCCGGAGCGCAGCATCGTGGTGAAGTCGCCGATTTCGGGTGTCGTACAGCAGCTGTACGCCCGCGAAGGCGATCAGGTGAAAACGGGGCAGGTGCTGGCGCGCGTCATGCCGGACATTGCGCAGGCGAACAGCCTCGCCCAGTTGCGCAGCGAGATCGCGAAGGCGCGGATTGCGCGTGACAACGCCAAGCGCGACTACGATCGGGGACAGCAGTTGGCGACGATCGGCGGAATCACGCAGGCGGATCTCGACGTGCGTCGAGTGACCTACGAGCAAGCTCAGAATCAGTGGCGCACCGCCGAGGATCAACTCCAGCTCGTGCAACGCTCAGGTGTCACCGCCGGCGATTCGACCGGCAACATGGCGCAGTGGGCGCGCATCACGGCCCCCGCAGCGGGCGTCATCATCGGTCGCGGCGTGGAAGAAGGAGAGACGGTGGTGGGTGGGACCAGCGCGTTCGGTGGCGGCACCGAGCTGTTCACGATGGCCGATCTCTCGACACTGCTGGTCAAGGCTGCCATCAACGAAGTCGATATCGGCAAGGTGAAGAAGGGCGACCAGGTGGCGCTGACGGTCGACGCGTTCCCCGGTGACACGGCGCGGGGCGTCGTCCGCCTCGTCCCGCCAGCCGCACGGTTGCAGGAGCGGGTGCGCGTGTTCGACGTAGAGGTCGTCGTGACGGGCGGAGCAGAGCTGCTGCGACCGGGGATGACCGCCAACGTGCGCATCTCCGGGCCGGTGCGGTCAGAGACCGTGCGGGTACCGGTGGAAGCGGTTCTGCTCAAGGAAGGCAAACCAGTTGTCTACAAGCTCGGCGGCGGTGGTCCGCAGCCCGTTCCCGTCATTCTGGGCCTGTCCGATCTCTACTACGTCGAAGTCCTCAACGGGCTCGCGCCCGGTGATTCGATCGCGCTCGAGGACCCGGTCGCGGCCGCGGAGCGCGCCCGCAATCCCGCGCGGCGTCGCTGAGCCGCAGATCCCACAGATGCAACTGATTCACGCAGAGGGACTCGAAAAGACCTACCGCCTCGGGCAGGTAGACGTCCAGGCGTTACGCGGCGTGAATACGGACGTCAGCGCGGGCGAATACGTCGCAATCACCGGTCCATCCGGATCCGGCAAAAGCACCCTGATGCACATCCTCGGTTGCCTCGACTCCCCGACGGCCGGCAGTTACCACCTGGACGGCGAGGACGTCAGTACGCTTTCGGGCAAACGGCTGGCGCAAGTGCGCAACCGCAAAGTGGGATTTGTGTTTCAGACCTTCAACCTGATGCCGCGGCTCAGCGTCGAGGAGAACGTGGCCCTGCCGCTCAAGTATCGTGGCGGAATTCCCCGCGGAGAGCGGCGGGCCCGCGCGCTGCAGCTGCTCGAGCGGCTCGGGCTCTCGCACCGCGTCGGCCACCGACCCGACGAGCTGTCGGGCGGTGAGCGGCAGCGCGTCGCGATTGCGCGCGCGCTCGTCGGCGAGCCGGCGATTCTCATGGCGGACGAACCCACCGGCAACCTCGACTCCAAGTCGGGTGCCGAAGTGCTCGCCACCTTTGCCGAGCTGCATGAGGCGGGGCATACCATCGTGTTGGTGACCCATGATGCAAGCGTGGCCGGCCGCGCGCAGCGAGTCATTCAGATGAGCGATGGGCGGGTCGTCTGAATCTCGTCGAATCGCTGCTGACGGGGCTCGACGAGGCACGTCGTCACTGGGGGCAGACGCTCCTGTCGCTGCTCGGGCTCGTGCTCGGCACGGCAAGTATCGTCACCGTCCTGGCGCTGTTCGGCGGCCAGACCGCGCTGACTGAGCAATTCCTCAACGAGGTCGGCGGCCGTGGTACGATCATCGTGTCCGACCGCGACGTGTCAGCTCATCCCGGCGCGCGCGAGCTCGCGTCGAAGCGCTTGACGTTCCGAGACGCGCAGTACCTTCGCGATCACGCCACCACTCTCGCGGCCGTCAGTCCGGGATGGGCCAGACAGCTGCCCTATCGAGCCGGCAATACGAGCTTCGAGGGGCAGGTCATCGGCACCGTTCCGGATTACATGGTCATCAACGACATCAAGCCGCTCATCGGCCGCTACCTCAGCGAGCTCGACGTCCGGCAGCAGTCACGTGTGGCCGTGTTGGGATGGAAGTACGCCGACTCGCTGTACGGTTCGCCCGCCAACGCGCTCGGCAAGGTGGTGAGCCTCGGTGGCAAGAGCTATCGCGTGGTCGGCGTATTGGAGCGCGAAGAGTTCTACTTCGCCGCCTGGGAAGACAACGCGCTCGAGTATCGCAATGAGCGCGCCTACATCCCGATCTCCACGGCGATCACGCAGTACAGCGCCACCGACAATCTCGGGTTCCTGACGCTCAAGGCGAGACCGTCAGCCGGTGCGGCGGCTGCCCAGGCGCAAGTCCGCAGCCTGCTGTATGCGCGCCACGGTGTGGAGGACTTCGACATTAGAGCCTCGGGACAGGGGGCTGGGGCCGACAGCGGCCAGTTCCTCATGCTGTTCAATTTCATTTTTCTCGTGGTGGGCGTCGTGTCGCTCGTGACGGGCGGCATCGTGATCGCGAACATCCTGCTGGCGTCGGTGGTCGAGCGCGTGCGCGAGTTCGGTACCCGCATGGCCTTGGGTGCGACGGCCGGCAGCATCTTCGCGCACGTGTTGGCGGAAGTCCTGGTGGTCACGCTGCTCGGCGGGCTGCTTGGGCTCGGACTCGGCGCGGCGCTAACCGGCGTGGTCGCGCTCGTCATGCAGATGCCCGCGGTCGTGAGCCCCTTCATCGCGACGGTCGCCATCGTTACCGCGACCAGCGTAGGACTCGTCGCCGGCCTCTTCCCGGCGCTGCGCGCCGCGCGGCTCGCTCCCGTGGAGGCGCTGCGCTATGCGTGACTGGGCCGAGCTCGTCCTGGACGCGCTGCGCGAGATCCGCGGCCACAAGCTGCGCTCGCTGCTCACGCTGTCGGGCATCGTGTTCGGCGCTGCGTCGGTTGTGTCGATGACCTCGCTCGCGGCCGCGATGCAGACGCTCGTGTACGAAGACCTCATCGCTATGGGGCTGTCGCGCAGCTTCTTTATTCGCGATGAGGGACCTCGCTCGGATGCCAAGGGAGCCTCGGCCGTGCGGCACACCGGCATGCGGCTGACCGATCTCGACGCGTTGCGCGCGTTGCCGGGTGTGGCGACCGTGCACGGCCGCAACTGGGGAGACGAAAAGGTCGTCAACGCTCCCGCCGACCGGCGGCGCGTCCGCATCGACGGCGTGGATGCGGGCTATCTCGAGTTGCGCAACTGGCGGATCGTGGCGGGGCGAAGCATCCGGCCGCTGGACATCGAGAATCGATCACGCGTGGCCGTCATCGGCGAAGAGATGTCGCACAATCTGTTTGGGAACGTGGCGCCGGTCGGCAAGACTATCACTATCGATGGTGTTCGCTTCATGGTGGTGGGGATCGTCGCGCCGATCGAGTTCGACATCATCCCCGCCGACTTCAGCTTCGTGGGCCGCCGCGTCTACATCCCGTACACCTATTTGACCCGGTACACCAAGGGCGAAGGACGCCTGGACGAGGCTCTCGTCACCGCGGCCCCAGCGGCCGAGTTCGGTGATGTGCTGCGGCGCGGCACGGCATTGGTGCGCCAGCGGCACGGCGGAACTCAGGACTTCACCATCGAGAACGAAGCGGCTGACGTGCTCTCCAACCTCGCGATGGCGGACGACATCCTCGGCGGGTGGAATGTCGTGATGTTCACGATCGCCGGAGTGACGCTGATTGTCGGCGGAATTGGGCTCTTCAGCGTGCTGCTCATTGCGGTGCGCGAGCGCGTCCACGAGATCGGGATCCGGAAGGCGCTTGGCGCGGACGACAGCGCCATCCTACGCCTGTTCCTTGCCGAGTCGCTCACGCTCGCGTTCCTCGGCGCGATACTTGGGATCGCCGGCGGCGCGGGCCTCACGGTGATCACGGAGCTGATCGGCCGCCAATTTGGGAAACCGTTCGTCATTCCGGTGAGCGTGCCGGGAGTCCTGCTCGCTGTGCTCTTCGCGGTGGTCGTCGGAGTCCTGTTTGGCTGGTATCCGGCCCGACGGGCCGCTCGACTCGATCCGATCGAAGCTATCACCGGGGTCTAGTCGGCGTACCTTATACGCCCATGCTGACGTTCCTTCTCACGCTGGTGGTGGTTGTACCGACGGACACGGTGAAGGGCCGTGTCGTCGACGCCACTGGACAGCCGATCGTATCGGCCATCGTCGAAGTCACAGAGCTCGGCAGAAGTGTCGCGACAGCGGCCGATGGCACCTTCCATCTGGCGCTCCCTCCTGGCCGTTACATCGTGGCCATTCGCGCACACGGGTATGCTCCGGTGGTACGCGAGTGGTCCTCGGGTGCGGCGCCGACACCGCTCGACGTCACGCTCACGCCAAGTCCGTTCCGGTTGGAGCCAGTCACAGTGACGGCGACTCGGCAGCCGCTGGCGACCGATGGGTCGTCCCTTCTCGCGACGGCGCTCGCCAGCGATGAGCTGCGCCGGGCGCAAAGTGTCTCGCTGGCCCATGTGGTCGACGTGCTTCCCGGGGTGGCCGCCATCACGACCGGTGCGCAGATCGGCAAGCCCGTTATCCGCGGGTTTGCGGGCCCGCGTGTGCTCGTGCTCGAGGACGGCAATAGGCTGGAAGACTACTCGTGGAGCGACGAAGACGGCCCATCAGTAGAGACGGCGTTCGTGCGCCGCCTGGAGCTGATCCGTGGACCGGCCAGTGTGCTGTACGGCTCGGACGCGCTGGGCGGCGTGATCAACGTGATTCCTCGGCAGCTGCCTGACGCGGCCGGCGGTGCGGGGTTCACGCGGACGGCGTTTACGCTGTCGGGCGCCACCAATAACGCCGAGTTCAGTACTGGCGCACAGGTGGATGGGGCGAGCGGCGTGTTCGGCTGGCGCGTCAACGCGATCGGTCGACACTCCGGCAACTTGCACACGCCCGCCGGCGAGTTGGACAACACCGGCTTTGGCGCCTTCAACGGCGAGGGCAGCGGGGGATGGCACTGGCCTTCCGGCGGCTCGCTCGTGATGCGCGTGGTGCATTACGGCGGTGAGTTCAAACTGCTCGAGGCGAATGCGCCCCCCGGCGAAACGGGCGGTCCGGAGCGAAGGTCCGGTGACGACCGGTTCCAGATCATCGGACAACGGCCGCTCGGGAGCTGGCGGCTCGAAGCCAAGGGGCAGCTGCAACGCCACTCGCTGATCGAGCTGTCCGACGACTCGACGGGAACGGAATCGGAAGCCTTCAATCTGCTGCTGCGGACGGGGTCACTCGATCTGCTCGCCCATCATGGCGGCCTCACCCTCGGCGCCACCGCGATCGGGCAGCAGAACGAAGCGAGCGGCCGGGAGCCGATCGTGCCCGACGCGA
>DATFVZ010000214.1:0-3506 GCA_035259785.1 Gemmatimonadales bacterium | reverse complement strand
GCGAGCCGTGAAACCCGTGGCGTTCGACTATCAGCGCCCGCAGACGGTCTCGGAGGCAGTCGCGCTGCTGGCGGAGCAGCGCGAGGAGGCGGCCGTACTCGCCGGCGGCATGACGCTCGGGCCGATGCTGAACCTGAGAATGGTTCGCCCGCGCGCCGTTATCGACATTTCACGCATCCAGGCGCTGCAGACCGTTTCGCTGAGACCCGACGTCGTGGCGACTGGGGCAGGAGTGGTGCAGAACGACGCGCTGGCTTCGGACCTCATCGCCCGCGAGCTGCCGCTACTGGCGCTGGCACTCCCCTGGGTCGGGCATTTCCAGACGCGCAACCGCGGAACGCTCGGCGGCTCGGTCGCGCACGCGGATCCGAGCGCGGAGATACCTCTGTGTCTCGTCGTCAGCGGTGGGAACGTGGTGCTGCAATCGCGTCGGCGAGAACGCCGCGTTCCTGCGCGCGAGTTCTTCGTGGGCGCGCTTATGACGCAGCGTGAACCGGACGAGATGGTGACGGCGTTGGAGTGGCCGCGGGCCGTGCCGGATGCCGGCCACGCATTCGCGGAGATCGCGCAGCGACACGGTGATTTCGCGATCGCCGCCGCAGCCTGCAGCGTTCGGCTCGGGCGCGACGATCGGGTCGAGGAGTTGTCACTGGGCGTGGGAGGCGTCGAAAGTCGGCCGATCGCGATCGACGCGACGCGTTATATCGGTCGACCGGGCGGCGAGATCGCGGCCGGCGTGGCGGAGCATGCGGCCGCCAGCGTGACACCCATGGAGGATCATTCGGCCAGCGCCGATTATCGCGTCGCGCTCACGCAGGTATTGGTGGAGCGCGCGGTCGGCGATGCGCTGAAGATGGCCCGGCAGCGAAGAGGCCGCATGCAATGACGACGCTGCACCGTGCCGCCGGCGAGCGATTTACCGTGGAGTTGACCCTGAACGGGCAGCGGCGCTCCGGCCAGGCCGAGGCTCGCATGCTGCTGTGCGACTTTCTCCGCCACGAGCTCCAGGCTTTCGGGGTTCACGTCGGCTGCGAGCACGGCGTATGCGGCGCCTGCACGGTGCTCCGCGACGGGCGCGCGGTGCGCAGCTGCACCCAGTACGCCGCCCAGGCCGACGATGCGGACATCGTGACGGTAGAGGGGCTCGCCGAAGGCGGCACGCTCAACGAGGTGCAGCGCGCCTTCGCGAGGCATCACGCCCTGCAATGCGGGTTCTGCACGTCGGGCATCCTGTGCTCGGTGACGCATTTCCTGCGCGAGGTGCCCGCGCCCGACGAGCGGCAGGTCCGCGACATGCTGTCCGGCCACATCTGCCGCTGCACGGGCTATGCGTCCATCGTCGCCGCCGTGCTCGACGCGGCATCGGCGCTGCGCAAAGGGTCATGACTATGGATCTGGGTAGCGCATTCGCCGCATCGGTCATGCGTCAGCCTCGACAGGAGGCATTCGTCGAGGGCAACCGGCGGACGACCTACGCGGACTGGTATCGCGAGATCCGATCGGTCGCCGGGGGCCTGCAGGAGATAGGATTGAGGGCGGGCCACCACTTGGTCGTCGTGATGCGCAATCGCTACGAGATGGCGACGCTGTACTGGGCATGCCAGCTGCTCGGCGTCGTGTTCACGCCAGTAAGCTGGCGCGCCACCACCGACGAGATCAAATATTGCCTGGAGGACGCCGAAGCGGTCGCGGTGGCGTTCGACGGCGCATCGGGCCGGGCGGCGGCCGAGGCTGTAGCCATGCTCAGGATCGACCCGCGGCGCGTGATCATCGCCGCGGACGGCAAAGGCGAGGGCCGGCCGTTCGGACGATTGCACGAGGCCCGCGCGGTCGCCGGTCCCGCTGCGGTCAGCGAGCACGCCACCTGCCTGATGCTTTACACCTCCGGCACCACGGGGCGCCCCAAGGGCGTGCCCCGAAGCCACCGCAACGAGCTCACGGCGGGGATTTCGCACATCGCCCAGAACCAGTACCGGCAAGGCGATTCCAGCCTCGGCGTGATGCCGTTCTTTCACACTATGGGTGTGCGCATCCTTCTCGGCACCGCGCTGCTCAACGGCCGCGTGGTCTGCGTGCCCGACTATGGACCCGAGGAAGTGCTGCGGCTGATCGCCGAGGAGCGGCTGACCACGCTCTTTCTCGTGCCCACGATGTTCCACGACGTGCTGCGCCACCCCAAGTTCGAGTCCTATAACCTGCGTTCCCTGTCGCGCGTCGGTTTTGCGGGCATGACGATGACGCCGGCGCTGGTCGAACGTTGCCTCGAGCAGCTCAAGCCCGATCTGTTCGTCAACTATTATGGCTCCAGCGAGATCTACACGTTCAGCTATTGCGACCATCTCGACCGCAAGCCCGGCTGCGCCGGGCGCGCCGGGATGAACCAGATCATCCGCGTCGTCTCGCCTGCTCGTGACGACGATATCGAGAACGACTTGCCGCCGGGCATGTCAGGCGAGATCATCGCAAGCATGCGCAGCCCGGAAGCGTTCTCCGGCTACTGGAAGCGCCCCGACGCCGACGCCAAGGCGATCCAAGGCCTCTGGTACCGCACCGGCGATCTCGGAAAGTTCGACGAAGATGGCGAGCTTTACGTGGTCGGCCGGGTCGACGACCTGATCATCAGCGGTGGCGAGAACATCTTGCCCGAGGAGGTTGAGGACACGCTGGCGCGCAGCAAGCTGGTTGCGGGATGCGCCGTCGTCGGCATGCCGGACGAGCGACTGGGCGCCAAGGTCGTGGCCTTCGTCGAGCCGGCGGTCGCCGAGCTCAGACCCGAGCAGCTCGACGAGGTATGCTTGCGCAGCGGTCTTTCCCGTTTCAAGCGCCCCCGGGAATATGTATTCGTCAAGGCCATCCCCCGCTCCGCGTCCGGCAAGCTGCTGCGCCGCAAGTTGCGGACGGGCGAGTACGAGGCATGGGAAGGCAGCAAGGTCACGGTGAAGGAAAACTCATGAGTAAGGACTACGCCGAACAGCGCGCTTCGATCCTGCGCGATCTCGATGGGCTGCACTATGAAGTCGATCCAAAGAAGAAGGTCGGCTTTCTCTGGCTCGATCGGCCACCGCTCAACGTCGTGTCCTATCGCGGGCGGAGTCAGATCGCCGCTATCATGGACGCGTTCGGCCAGGATCCGGACGTGCGCGTCGTCGTGATCCGCGGAAAGAACGGCGTGTACACCTCGGGTGGGGACGTCAAGGCATTCCCGCAGATCGAGCGCGACGGGATGTCCCATCTCGCCTGGAACATCGCCGCGCCGGAGCGGTGCCCGAAGCCGGTCATCTGCGTGCTGGAAAAGTACGCAATGGGCGTAGGTTTCGAGCTGGCGATGGCGTGCGACATCCGTATCGCGACCAAGGATACGGTGTTGGCGCTCCCGGAAGTGACGCTCGGGCAAATTCCCGGCAGCGGCGGCAGCCAACGGGTGGCGCGTATCGCCGGGCTGACCCGGGCGGTGGACATGATGATGCTCGGCCGCCGCATTCCTGCGCCGGAAGCCCATGCCTGGG
>DATFVZ010000213.1:0-2435 GCA_035259785.1 Gemmatimonadales bacterium | reverse complement strand
ACCGTTGAAAACGAAGTCGACCGGGCCGGTGTAAGTGCCGCCTTCCGGGTAGCGGAACTCCTGCCATTCCCAGAAGTACTGCGCCCCGAGCGAAAAAGTCTCGGTCAGCTGCGCGGTCGCGGAGATCTGGCCGAGTGGCCGAAACAGCTCCTTCGCTTCCACGCCCGGCGTAGCGAAGCCCTTCTGCAGGTCGAGGGGGTTCTGGGCGTAGGCGATGCCGTGCAGGTTTCCGCCGAGGAACAGCGATTCGCCCCAGTAGAGGCTTTGGCGCCCCACTTTGAGGGTGGTAGGCACCTCCCCGAGATTCCACTTGCCGAACACGAACGCGTCGAGCAACTCCGCGGAGGGGCCCTGGTAGTAGCGGTTCGTGTACGAGGTGTACCTGTGGTTGACATAGCTCGGAATGAAAACGAGCGGCGGGTTGGGGTTCGACTTGCTGTTGTCGCTGTAGGCAGGGTCCCACCAGGCGGCGCCGCTCACCCGGAAGCCGTAGTTCCGCTTGTAGACGAAGTCGAACTCGGAGAGGAGGTCGAAGCGGCTCGTCACGATGTCGCCCGTGTCGAAGCTGTAGGTGCCTTCGTCCGACACGGCGGAGTTGCCGATCTTGTTGTCGCGACCCTCGACGCGCACGCCGAGGTTGTAGCGCACGGTGTTGTCCCAGCGGATCGACACGTCCGGATTGCCGGTGTCGAATTCGAATGCGAGCACGCTTCCACCGGCGAGCGCCGCGGCCAGCGCGGCCCCCGCCGCACGCATGAACGTCCGCCCCGACTTTCCGTTCGCGCTGACCCTTTCCACTACCCCTCCTCCTGGTGCTATTGAAGTCGTTCCCTCGCCGGCGCTTTTGCGCCAGCGTTCAAGACCGCAATTGTCCAGAGGGACGGCGCGAACTCCCCCCCGGCGTCAGGGGGGTATCCTGGCGGGGCCCGCGCGAGCGCTTCCGTAGGCCCCCACATCGCGGGGGGTGAGGAACCCCGGCGGTCCGCTTTAAGTTGGCGCAGTCGCGAGCGGGGTGGGGAAAGGTCGGTGCCTCGCAGCTAGGGTCGCCGTCCCCTGCGAAGAATGGGCCCGTCGCCGATGAAAATCCTCGTATCGGTCAAGCGCGTGGTCGACTACAACGTGAAGGTCCGCGTGAAGGCGGACGGTCGCGGCGTCGAGACCGCGAACGTGAAGATGTCGATGAATCCCTTCGACGAGATCGCGGTCGAGGAGGCGGTGCGGCCGCGGGAGCTCGGGTGACTGTCGGGCTCGTCCCGATGAGCT
The DNA here is from genome assembly GCA_035259785.1 of Gemmatimonadales bacterium. Classification (GTDB taxonomy): domain Bacteria; phylum Gemmatimonadota; class Gemmatimonadetes; order Gemmatimonadales; family GWC2-71-9; genus 20CM-2-65-7. The sequence continues at coordinate 1,172 of DATFVZ010000213.1, read as the reverse complement.
CGGGTGCGCTCGCCGCTGCGGTGGTCGCGCTTGCGGGCTGCGCGGACAGAATGGGGGAGGCCGTGCTCAGCGTTCCGCTCGGCGCCACGCCGCGCGTCGCCGGCGAGATCGGGCGGGCGTTCCTGGTTCCGCGCGGCGAGACGACCAACGTCGTGGTCGAGGTGAGCGGTGTGGCACCGCTGTTCGCGTCCCGACCGGTGCATCTCTACACGTTTCTCTACGACGGCCCTTGCGAGAGCCTCCCGGCGCAACCCCGGTATGCGCTGACGGATCGCGTGCTCGCGCAGTCGGTAAGGACCACCGCTATAACGCCGCTTGGCGGCCCCTTCAGGGTATCCAACACTGCGCCGCTGACGCTCGACGCGCTGCGCCGCGCGCGCTACGCGATCGTCGTCCGCACGAGCCCTGCGGACGGCAACGTCGAGCTCTTCTGCGGGACCATCGATGCCCCACCCGGTTGACGACAACGTCGGAGCGGAATGACGATGAAGACGATCTCCCTTGAGAAAGCCGTCGCGATGATCCCCGACGGCGCGAGCCTCATGATCGGCGGGTTCATGGGCGTCGGAACGCCGGAGCGGATCGTCGACGAGCTCGTGCGACAGCGCAAGCGCGATCTGACCGTGATCGCGAACGACACGGCGATGCCCAGCGTCGGCATCGGCAAGCTGGTGACGGCAAAGCTCGTGCGCAAGGCGATCGTGAGCCACATCGGCACCAATCCCGAGACCCAGCGGCTGATGATCGCCGGGGAGATGGAGGTCGATCTCGTGCCGCAGGGGACGCTCGTGGAGCGGATCCGCGCCGGCGGCTGTGGCCTCGGCGGCATCCTGACGCCGACCGGCGTGGGCACTGCCGTGGAGGAGGGCAAGCAGAAGGTCGCGGTGGCCGGCAAGGACTATCTGCTGGAAACCGCGCTGCGGGCCGCGTTCGCGCTCGTCAACGCCTTTCTCGCGGACTACCTCGGCAACCTTTACTACGCGCTCACCGCGCGGAACTTCAATCCGGTGATGGCGCTCGCTGCCGACACCGTGATCGTCGCTGCGGACAACATCGTGCCGGTCGGCGTGATCGCGCCTGATCACGTCGTGACGCCCGCGCCGCTCGTCGACTATCTCGTCGCAGAAGGCTGACCCGCATGGACGCGCAAACCGTCATCGCCAAGCGCATCG
>DATFVZ010000212.1:0-5379 GCA_035259785.1 Gemmatimonadales bacterium | reverse complement strand
AGCCTGCAGGTCTCCGTGGGTCCATCCGAGGAAGCGACCCCGGGCCGCGCGTAACCCGGCAAGAATCCCGTAGCCGTAGCCTTGGTTGACCTCGACGCGCACCGTCCGGATGATGGGATGCCCGACGAGCGATGCCATGATCGCCGGCGTTTCGTCGGTGGAGCCGTTGTCGACGAGAACGACTTCGGTGTCCTGCTCGAACGACTCCTCGATGCGCTGGATGAGCCGCGGTAGCGTGCGCGCTTCGTCGTAGCAAGGAATGACCAGCGACAGCACGGGTTGGCCGGACGGCGTGAATCCGGAAATAGCCCTCTGTCCTGCGACTCCCGGCGAGTGCTGCCCGGCGGTGTCGTCGTTCGGCATGGGCCGATATGATACCAAGAACCCGCCTGAGCCCCTTCCCAATTCAGGGCGTGCAAGTATAAAATTCAGGGATGGCCGGAAGTGCCGCAGACGGTCCCCTGAGCTCTCCCTCGCCCGAGACGAGATCGACCGTCCTGACATACTGGTTGACCGTGGCGCTAGTGGCTGCCGTCGGCGTTGTCCTCCGGGTTCAGACCTTCACCGACACCTGGACCGGCGTTCACAATGCGTGGGGCGGCGCCTTCTACGGCAACGTCGCACGAAACTTTTTGCGCTACGGCTACTGGACCACGTCGTTCGCGCCCGTCGTCAACAGCGGAGTCGTCGAGCCGCGCCTGTTCGAGATCTACTACCATCATCCGCCGCTCGCGGCGTGGCTCACCTCGGTCAGCTTTTTGATCTTCGGCGTGCACGAGTGGAGCGCGCGCCTCGTGCCGCTCATTTTCTCGCTGGCGACGATGGCGCTCGTGTTCCAGTTCGCGAAGGCCGAATATGGCAAGGGCGGTGCGCTGTGCGCGCTCCTGGTCGTGGCGGTTCTGCCGGTCGACGCGTATTACGCCGCGCATCTCGATCCCAACAGCTCGCAGGCGATATTCTTCACCGCCCTCACGGTCGAGGGGTACCGGCGATGGCTCGGCAGCGGACGGCGCCGCGACTTCGCCATCATTCTCATCGCCATCGTGCTCGGCTGCATGACGAGCTGGTTCACGTACCTGGTCATTCCGGGGCTGGTCGCGCACGGATGGCTGATTCACCGTCCGGGTGAACGGCGCGTCATGCTGGCGCGCCTGTGGCCCTTGCCAGTAGCCGCGCTCGTCGTCTTCGTTCTCATCATGGCGCACCGCGCGATTGCCTTGTCGGGCGGACGTCCCGAGGTGTTCGATCCGCTCCGCGAGCGCCTGCTGAAACGAACGTTCGATTTCGGCTCGGACCGTCTGGCGATCATGCTGATCTACCTGAAACAGATCTGGCAGCTCTACACGTTTCCCGTTGTCGTCTTGAGCGCCGCGTGGTTCTCCTATTTCGTGTACTCGCTGTGGAAGCGGCAGCTGCGCACGGCGGAGTGGTGCATTCTCATCCTATGGTCGTACGGGGTCCTGTACGCGCTCGCGTTCCCCGGTCATCTGGTTAACCACGACTTCTTCGTTCGGACCTATGTGCCCGGAGTCGCGATCGCGTGTGGGTTTGTGGTGTGGCGCTTGGCGAGCGCCGTGAGGGCACCGGTGGCACGCCGTGTCGTGGCCGGCTTGTTGCTAGCGGTTGTGGGCACCGCCGGAATCAGCGCGACGCTTGGCCTGTACGGGCAGGACGATCGCACGAACGGAGTGACCCTGCGTGAATTCGGCGATGCGATCGCGGCGATCACCACTCCCCGAGATCCCGTCTTCCTTCCGCTGGGCGACAACGTCATGCAGTACTACGTCGATCGTCCAATGACGTTCCACCTCGACACTCCCGACAAGCTCGCGGCGGCCGTCGCCGCCGCGACCGGGCCGTATGTGATCGTCGTTCCCGAGCGGAGTGCTCAGAGATATTCTGAGGTCCTGGCCTATCTCCGGGAGCGTTACCCGGAGCGACGTGCGAAGGGCCTTTTCATGTTTCAGGGAGCACAGATGAGCCAGGCGCGGTAGCAGATGCACACGCAATCGTCCGGCTACGGGCCTGGCTTTCTAGCGGGCGCGAAGCTGGGCTGGGCGCGACGCTGTTGGCGCGCGACTGTGGAGATGCCATGAAACTAATCGAGAAGATCACGGATGAGATCCGCGCGATGCGTGCGCGTGACGGTAACCGCATCGTCGTCGTCGGGATCGATGGGCCGACGGCTGCGGGCAAGACGATGCTTGCCACCGGCCTCACCGAGGCACTGCGGGCAGCCGGGCTGAGCACCTGGACGTTCCAAGTCGATTGGGCGCTCAAAGATCGCGCGTCGCGTGAAGCCGATGTCGCGCATCTGCGCGAGGCCGGTGCCACGTTTGAGTTCGAGGCCGAGCTCCACATGCGGCTCGATGTCGCGCGCAAGGCCCTCGAAGCCGTGGCGGGGTTCAATCGGCAGGTTCAGCTGGGAAACGTGCAGGACCAGACCGTGACGCTCGCCGGGCTCTATTCGCGAGAAAGCGGGGGGACCGTCACTGGCACCGAATCCGTGGTCCTGAGCACCGGCATGGTCGTTCTGTTCGAGGGTCATTACACACTGCGAAACGAGCTGGATGCGCTGATCGATCTGAACGTCCTCCTCCTCAGCGAACCGAAGGAGCTGTTGGCACGCAAGGTGAGCCGCGTGAAGGCGTATCGAAGCCCGGATGACGCCGTGCACTATTTCAAGCACGTGGACCTTCCGAGCTTCGCGCGTCACCTGGCCCGGTTCGGCCGCAATGCCGACGTGATCGTCGACAACACCGAGTACCGAAATCCGTCCCTGGTCTCCGGCAAGGCGATTGCGGAATGGATCGGGGTCGCGTGGCGGGAAGCCGCCGGCAAGCGGCGCCAGGTCTGGGATCTGGCGAGTATCCCCCAGTACGTATTCTCCGAGTCGATCCTTGCGCCGGCGGAGCTCGGCCGGATGCTGACCTCGGCCGTGCAAGCGGTGCTCAACTGGGACAAGATGGTCGGTCATTTCCTCCGTATCGCGGTCGACGAGGTCAAGGAAGACCTGGAGACCCTGGCGATACGGGCCACGGCGAACCTGAATCGGGACTTCCCCGAATCGCCGTACCGGTCGCGGCTGTCCCATACCGACGCGTTCTTCAACGTCTACCACCGTCGGCTCCCGCTCACGCTCGGGCTCGAGATCTATCTGGCGGCCGCCAACCGGACGGTCATGACCGTCCTGGCTGAGGTCGATCGCGATCGCCTCCGGGTTGGTGTGTTCTGGGAAGGGGGCGCCACCTGGATTCGCTTCGAACGATCGCTCGGTGGGATCGACACCTCGGAAATCAGGGTCACGGACGGGACGCCCACACTGGAGCCGGGGCCCGCCCGGCCACGGCTCAAGGTGTTCCTGCCGACTCATCTCACCACTCCCGCGTTTCTTGACGGGGTCGATTTCGATCCGGTCTTCATCGGCCGTGAGCAGGAAAACATCTCCGCGTTCAGGGTGCTCGAGACCATTCTCCAGCGGGGCGCGATCTGGATCCATCGGTTCGCGCTTCATCGGGACCTGAGATTCTTTCGATACTGCCTCGACGTGGAAGGCATCCCCAGCGTTCACGTCGGCAACTATTTGATCGCCGTCAAGACTACCGAGCTGGCGCTCCGGCGTAAGTTCCGCGAGTTCAGCCGCCAGTGGGCGACACCGATCGACCGCCTCGCGGTCATGCAGGCCGGCCGCGACGCGTACGATCAGACGGTGGAGCAAGAGAAAGCAGGTGTCCGCAACTACGTCAACGCGCATTGCCCGGGCTTGGCCATCATGGACGGCGCGCTCTTCGGCAACATCTTCGATCGCCAGACGACCGACACGGTGCTGGCCGAGATGGGCGTGCTGCTGCGCAGCCCCTATCGAATTTTGCGCAAGCGGACCGTGGAGTTTCTGGACGCGCTGTTTCCAGGCTTCAGGCTACCAACGGCGGACTTGTGGCCGGACATTCCGGATGGCGCACGGAAGTCGCTGAGCCTCAGTGAATTCACGGCTCTGAGCTCCAGCATCATGGCCGAGATCTATCTGTGGCTCGCGCTTCGGGATGAGCGTGCCGCGGTGCTCGGCGCGAATATCTACGACATCAGGCCGAGGTCCGTCGACGCGCGCGCGCTGCTGGACGCCGCGGCCGAGCGTGGATGTCCCATCGTGCTGCAATGCTCGCTCAACGCCGTGGGGCAGAAGGAAACGGCTGGCGACAGGACGATTCATGGCTACTTGAAGCCGGACAACGGCGTGGAGAATTTCACCACCGCCGTGCAAACGGCGGCGCGTGACCTCTACCTGGTGTCGGGGCAGCTGCCTCCCCTCTACGGCATCGGTCTCGATCACATCAATGCGCTCAACGATCGGCCCGCTCAGCGGGCCAAGCGCTTCCTCCAGCACGCGATCCGATCCGGCGGCGTCACCCACGTGGTGCTGGACGGCTCGGATCTGTTTCACCTGACGGCGCCGGGACGCGAGGAGATCACTCGCGTGTTCCGGCGCATGAATGCGTGGGTCCTCGACCTGATGGATTCGCCGCTCGACACGTTTCTCACCGACATGGAAGTGTGTATCTCCGAATTGAACTATGTCGGATCGGGCTCGGAGGCGTACGTCCCCACGACCGAAGACATCCGGCTCTTCTCCGAAACCTACGGCGACGCGCTGGTCGAGCGGGGTTTTGCGTGTCATATCCCCCGGCCGAGGCTCTTCATCAGCAATCTCGGCACGACCCATCATAGTTCCGATGACGGCAAGCCGTGGGTCGAGCGGTCGCGTGAATGGCGCGATGCCGTGAAGGGGGACGGATTCGTCTCGGCGGTTCTGCACGGCACGACGCACAGCCACCAGGACACCCTCGCAGCCGCGACGGCCGGCTGTCACAAGGTCAATGTGGCGGGTGATTTCATGGACACGATCATCGGGAACCTCCCGGTGGCGCTCAGCCGAATCCTGCAGGATGGCGGCTCGGAGCCCAAGAAGATGATGGCGTCCATTCGCCCCGAGCTGGACCGACTCTCGGGCACCGAGGAGCAGAAGCTCTACGAGGCGCTGAAGGAGCATGGCAGCCACCTTCTCAAGACCATCGCCAGCCCGAAGCTCACCTCGATGGACGCGAATTACTTCCGGTACAAGGACTTCAAGTTCTCCGAGATGCAGATCGAGGCGATTTTGGCCGGGGTCAAGCGCGAGCTCGGTCGTGTGATGCGGAAGGTCGCGCCCCGGTTGCCCGATTCACGGCAGGGATGCGCGTTTGCGGCTTCGATGATCGAGGTTCCCTACGAGGAGTTCCGCGGCCCCTTGCTGGACACGCTCTGGGAGGAAGGCATCCGACATTTTCACGTCGACGGAGGCGACGGTGTTTTCATCAGCCGTCGGTTCTCGGGCGTCGAAAA
>DATFVZ010000211.1:0-19149 GCA_035259785.1 Gemmatimonadales bacterium | reverse complement strand
ACCCGGGTACTGAAGAGCGACGCAAACTCCAACAACCGCCCGGTCGTCTTGTCCGTGACATTGATGTCCTGTCCTGCCACCGTGAACCCCGGATTTGCCAACGAGACGCGCAACGCGGCACCAACGCGCTGCCAGTGTCGTCCGATCAGAAGACCAACGGCAAGTCCACCTCCAGGTCTGCCTTCAGAAGCGACATGCGTGTTCGATGTGTCGCGGGTGGAGCCATGGTAGGCGTTTGTCGCGAACTCCAATCCAACCTGCCATTGGCCCGCTAACGGCGTGACCGCTCGACCGAAAAACAACGCGAGAATCGGCAGCAGGATGCGCACAAGATGCCCTTTCAGTACATCTTCAAGTTGATCCAACCATTTGTGATGGTGTTCTCACCTTTCACAAACCAATTGAATCCAGGGTAGAACGCGCTCACGACTCGGTCTTCGACCGCATTACCCACGAGCTCGTCGTTGCTCTTGAACCAGTTCGCGAGCGCCTGGAAGACATTGTAGACAGATTTGGCATAGCCGTAGTACTTCCGCACAACGGTGCTCGAGTCATTCCCCGACGTATTGCGGCTGTACGCGCTGTCCACCTGACGGATTACTTTCTGAAACCGATCCGGATCGGTCTTGATCTGACATGCGGTATCGTCATCCTCAACCACGAATACGCGGACATTTTGACCGGGGTGGGCGGTGTTGTACTGATCGATCTGATCCTTGGTAAAGAGCAATACGCTGCCCGACCAGTCGCGGTCGTTCTGGTCGAACGTGTACGGTCCACCGGCGTGTTCGCCCGCGCATTGATACGAAATGAGCGAATCCGTTTGACCCCTCTGACCCAGGATGTGCACTTCAAATTCGGGGGACCCCTTCAACCAGCCTTCAAAGTCTTGCTCGAAATGGCTTTTGGTCATGTACAGACCGGGCGGAGGCGGGGGCGGCGCACCACCGCCACCGCCACCGCAGTCCTCCAGACACTGCAGTCGGGCAGGCAGCGCAGAGAAGTCGGTTTCCACCGGCACAAGCGCCAGCACGGGGATGATGGGAGGCGTCCCGGCATCCAGCACGTGCCTCCGGCCTTCAGTGTCGAATGCGATAGGCGGATCATCATCGGTCAGCGCCGTCGCCACGAGCACGTGCTCGTCGCCCTTCCACGCGGCCCGGTGCGCGGGCACGGGAAAGTAGGCCTCGAGCGCAATCGCCGACTTTGCCTGATCGCTCAGCGCCTCTTTGCTAACTCGGTTCTCGGTCGCGACCTCGCGCAACGCCCGGCCGCTGTTCGCCGCAAGAAACGACTGGAATTGCAGTTTCTGTTCAGGGTACGGCGAGGCGTCGAGCTGCGCGCGGATGTAGGCGCGGAACGCGGGGTTCCTGAGCGCCTTCGCGACCATCTTGGCGAGCGCTTCCGGTCGCTTGGCGGTCGCCGTAACGGCCGGCAGCGACGTCTCCGAAATTGGTGGAGTCACAGCCCCATCGGCGCACGCGGCGATCAGCGTGAGCGCAACGAGGCCGGCACTGCGGTGCAACATGAGTCCTCCTGGACAAAGTGGAGGCTCATTGTGCCCGCGGCCCGCGCCGAATCACCGTCCTTTCCTTGCGACACGGCCCCGAAAGACGCGAGATTCCCGGCCCATGCTTTCACTGATCTTGTGTTTGGCCGCAGGCGATTCCAGCTATTGGCAACAGCGCGTGGCGTACGAAATCAGTGCATCGCTCGATGAGTCGAGCGGTGTGCTGAGCGGAAGGGCGCGCATCGTGTATGTGAACCAGTCGCCCGACACGCTGCGCGATTTCTACGTCCATCAATATCTGAATGCGTTCCGGCCCGGATCGCGCTGGGCCGCCGCGGACTCTGCCGAAGGGCGGGTGCGCTTTCAGAACATGAAGGACCCCGACTACGCGTTCGAGCGCATCACGACGGCGACGGTGATGGGGCGGTCAGCAAAGCCGGACTACCCATACGCGCCCGATTCGACCATCGCGCATTGGGCCCTGCCGCGCCCGCTCGCGCCCGGCGATTCTTTGGTCGCGGAGATCGACTGGCAGGCCAGGCCGTCGACACTGCCCCGACGTCAGGGGCGACAGGGCCGCCGGTTCGACTTCGCGCAGTGGTATCCAAAGGTCGTCGTATACGACAAGTACGGCTGGCAGGACCACCCGCTGTATCCCGCAGGCGAGTTCTACGGCGAGTTCGCGAGCTACGATGTGACACTCGATCTCGCGGCCGACCAGGTGATCGGTGCGACCGGTGTCCCCATCGAGGGCGACCCAGGCTGGGAGCGGGCGAGTTCACAGCCGATGCGGATCGATTACCAGCGGGAGTATTACCACGCACCACGCACCACGCACCTCGCACCATGCACCGCAGCTCAAGGGCGAAAGTGTGTCAGGTTTTACGCCGACTCAGTCCACCATTTCGCCTTCTCGCTGAATCCGGACTACCGCTACGAGCAAGGCCGTTACAAGGACGTCGTTGTCCGTGTCCTGTATCAACCTGGCGACAGCGCAACCTGGGGAAAGGGAATCGCTGTCCAGCGCACTGAGATCGCGCTCATGTGGCTCGACTCGCTCTTCGGCAAGTTCGCCTGGCCCCAGATCACCAACCTGCACCGCATCGAAGGAGGCGGGACCGAGTTCCCGATGGTGATCATGGATGGCAGCCCGGGCCAAGGTCTGATCGTCCACGAGTTAGGCCACAATTACACCATGGGCATCCTGGCCAACAACGAGTGGCGCGAAGGATGGCTCGACGAAGGATTCACCACCTTTCAGACGGACTGGTTCTTCGAGGCGAATGGTCGCGGGTCGCAGTTCCCAGACATCGAACCGTACATCCTCTTGTCGGATATCGATCGTTGGAGTGAGCCGACATCGATGGTGAGCGATCGCTATCGCGATTTCGACACCTACGACGACATGGCGTACTACAAGGGAGCGCTATTCTTGCGGCAGGTTCGCTACGTCGTCGGCGACGACGCAATGCGCAAGATACTGCGCACCTATTACCAGCGGTGGCGGCTGAAGCACGTCGATGAGACAACGTTTCGCGAGGTTGTCGAAGACGTCTCACAGATGGACTTGAAGTGGCTGTTTGGTCAGTGGCTCCATGCGACGCCGCTCATCGATTATCAGCTGGATCGAGTGCAGCGACGTCGTCAGGCTGACGGCAGATGGCTGACGACCGTTAGCATCAGTCGTAAGGGAGACGGCTGGATGCCGATCGAGGTCGGCGCAGACTCAACGGTTTACGCACGCGCTTCAGGTCAGGCCGAGCACGAAGAGGTGCAGTTCGTCACGAATCACAAGCCCGGTCGAATCGTGCTCGATCCTCGCATACTCGCCCATGATTGGAACGCGCTCAATAACCGCGAGCCGGTGGGGATTTGGCCGGTGCGGTCACGTGGGACAGGCGCGACGCGCTTCGACAATCCCACGCGCAATCCAACCCGGCGCGACCGCTGGGTCAGGGGCCTCCTGCCGCTCGCATGGTTCAACGACTACGGTGGCGCCACCGCGGCGCTCCGCTCCCGCGAGAACTACCTCGGCCGCTTTGCGAAGAATCTCACACTCCTGTCGTACGGGTTCGAGCCCAACGCGACGAACCCGTTTGGCTTCTACACACGGTTGGGCAACCCCGTCAGCAATCCGATGCCGCGCACCGACGCGAGTGTGGCCGGGTGGTACGTGGAGGGACGTGGCGGCGTCGCGCTCCATGGAGACCGCTCGCTACGGAAGCACCAAAGCTTCGGCGCCGACCATCATGTCGGGTTCGATGCGATCTGGATGGCGGTGAGCGACCTGGGCTATGTCGATCGCAGCCTATGGGACAACGCGGGCACCGTTGAAGGGGGACCCTGGTGGTCCGTGACGCAACGCCGCGGCCAGACGACGTGGCGCGCCCGGACCGGAGTCCGCGGCGGCTTCGCTTACAGCAATCCGGGCCCGGGTGTAGCGGCGTCCAAACGCTACGACCTCGAAGTTTTTGGTCGCGCGACCGCAGAGGGAAGCGTGCGGACTCCGTTCATTCTTAAGAGCACGGCCGGTGTGCGCGTATTCGGGGGCGGCTACCTTGCCTCCAACGACCCGCCTCTCCAACGTCGCATCATGCTCTCCGGCGCCGATCCCTACGAGACATTCACCAATCCGCTGCTCCGCAGCCGTGGTGCGCTCTTCGTACGTCCCGATTTCCATTATCACGCCCCCGGCAACGCCAACCTCCGCGGTTTCAGTCCGGACCTGGGTGGCCGCTGGGCGGCGGCCGCAAACTTTGAAGCAACCAAGGCCCTCGGCCTTCCGGAGCACGCCGCGTTGGAGCTGTTTTTCGATGCCGGCTTTGTCGACGCCAGTACGCTATATGATGGAGGCGTGGGACTCGTGACTCGCCACCGCATCAACGAGCTCGAGTGGACGATGCGCTTCGAAATGCCGCTGCTCGTGAGTCATCAGGATCTCGCGGCAATGGGCACGACAGATCGGCTCGCGTTTCGTTGGCAGTTCAGCCTGGAGCCGTCCTTTTGACGAGCGTGGTGCGTCGTACGTGCGTGGGAATGCGTGATGACTGATCGGCGGGCATTCTTTCAGGATACGATCGGCAAGGTGCTGCACGAAGTCGTGCGGCGTGCCGAGCAGCGCGTAGCGCCGAAGCGTTGGTTTCGGCCGCCCGGTGCCGCGCCGGAAGTCGCGTTCGTGGCGGCGTGTACCCGCTGCGGCGATTGCATCGACGTCTGTCCTGTGCACGCGATCCTGAAAGTGCCGGCAAACGACGGGGGGCTCGCGGCGGGGACGCCGTACATCGACCCCGCCTCGCGGGCGTGCATCGTGTGCCACGATATGCCGTGCGCGGCGGCATGTGAGACCGGGGCGCTGACCCGCGTGCCGTGGGAATCGGTGCACATGGGAGTGCTCGAGCTCGATCCCGGCCGCTGCATCACCTTCCAGGGAGCCGAGTGCGGAGTCTGCGCGCGAGCATGCCCGGTGGGTGAGCGGGCGCTCGCGCTCGATGACCGCGGCCGCCCGGTACTGAAGCCGGAAGGATGCGTCGGCTGCGGAGTATGTGTGACCGCGTGCGTGACGCTGCCGTCGTCCCTGAAGCTGAGCCTCGCGTGAGCGACGTCCCGTACCGCGTCGAGAAACCATGGGGCTACGAGCTTATCTGGGCCAAGGGCGACCGCTACGTCGGCAAGATCCTGCACATCGAGCCGGGGCACGTGCTGTCGCTGCAATATCACAATAAGAAGGATGAATCGATTTACGTGCTGTCTGGCGAAATCATCCTGCGCATCCAGCAGGGCGACACGCTGATTGAACGGCGCGTGAGTCAGGGCGAAGCATTTCACATTCCACCTAAACAGATCCATCAGTTCGAAGCCGTCATCGTTACCGACCTGCTCGAGGCCTCTACGCCCGAGCTGGACGACGTGGTACGGCTCAAGGATCGCTACGGACGGGTTCCTCTCAAATGAAAGTGATCATGCCGATGGCCGGGAAAGGCACCCGGCTCCTGCCGTTGACCAAGCGCGTTCCCAAACCGCTCGTGAACGTCGCCGGTCGCCCTGTGATGGACTACGTCATGGACGCGCTGCGCCAGGCGGGTCAGCTCGACGAGTTGATCATCATCACCGGCCACCTGAAGGAACAGGTCGAGAAGTACATCCGCGAGCACTACGACATCCCGTCCCGCTTCATCGAGCAGAAGGTGCTCGACGGCACCGCCGGCGCGGTCAACCTGGCGCGTCCCTACGTCGACGGGCCCGTCATCGTCATCTTCGTTGACACGCTGTTCGATGCCGACTTGTCGATCGTCAAGAAAAGCAAAGACGACGGCATCATCTGGACGAAAGAAGTCGAGGATTATCAGCGCTTCGGCGTCGTCGTCACGGACAAGAACGGCCACATGACGAAGATCGTCGAGAAGCCCAACACGCCCATCTCGCGACGGGCCAACATCGGCCTGCAGTATGTGAAGGACTGGCGCACACTGTTCGACGGGATCGAGCACGTGTTAAAGAGCCCGCCGGGGAAGGGCGGGGAGTTCTACCTCACCGACGCATTCCAGTACATGGTGGATCAGGGCAAGAAGCTGTACGTCAGCGAAGTGGGCGGGTGGTACGACTGCGGGAAGGTCGATACGCTGCTCGAGACGAACGAGCATCTGCTCAAGCACGGCCGCGGTCGAAAGCCAAAAGCGGAGTCGGGCGTCAAGATTCAGGAGCCGGTGCGGGTCGAGGAAGGCGTGACACTGAAGAATTCGACCATAGGTCCGAACGTGACGATCGAGGCCGGGAGCTCAATCGAGGGAAGCACGATCGCCAACAGCATCCTAGGCAAAGGGGTGAAGGTCAAGGACGCGAAGGTGAGAGGGTCCCTGATCGGCGACAAGCAGACAATCGAAAAAGACATGACCGATTCGGTAATGGACGCCGGAGAGATCGCAGCGGCGAAGTGAACGAGTTCCTCGAGCTATTCGATTACAACGCCCGCGCGAACCGGACGATCTTCGCCGCCGTCGCCGAGCTGCCTGAAGAACAGTATTTCCGCGATTTGAAGTGCAGTTATGAGGGGATTCACGGTACCCTCGCGCACATTGTCTGGGCCGAGCAGCTGTGGCTGCACCGCTGGGTGGGCAAGCCCAATCCCACAGTCCCGCAGGGCAGGGATTTGCGTTCGCTGGGCGAAGTGCGGGAGCGTTGGGAGACCGTCGAGCGCGAGCGGGGGGCCTTCATCGCGACGTTCGCTGAAGGGCGGCTCGAGGAGACGCGTCTCATCAAGCCCTCGAGCGGCGGAGAATACATCCATACCTACCGCCAGATGTTTCGGCACTTCATCAATCACTCATCCTACCATCGAGGTCAGGTAGTCACCCTGCTGCGGCAGCTAGGTTACACACCCCCGAATACCGACCTCATCCTGTATTACCGCAACGAGTTATAACAGGGTAGCTCCATACCGGGGCAGTATAGGAAACCCACTTTACTAACTTACCGTTCAGTTAGTAACTTGGCTCCCATGCGATCCCCTGCCAGACGTTCCAAACTCCTGAGGCCGCCCGCCCCGCCCAAACCGCGGTGGCGCCGCCGCAAGGACGCGCGCCCAGAAGAAATCATCACCGCCGCGCTCTTCGTCTTTGCCGATCGAGGCTTTGCGGCCACCAAGCTCGAGGACGTCGCGCGCAAGGCCGGCGTCACAAAAGGCACAATCTATCTGTACTTCGAGAACAAGGATGCGCTGTTCAAGGCGCTGATTCGCCAGACGATCGTTCCGGTCATCGCGAAAGGTGAGGCGATCGCGCAAGCGTTTACCGGTAGCGCGCGCGAGCTCTTCGAGCGCCTGATTCGCGAGTACTGGCGTCTGGTCGGCGAAACCTCTCTCGCAAGCATTCCCCGCCTGATGATTGGCGAAGCGAGCAACTTTCCCGAGCTCGCCCGCTTCTACTACGAGGAAGTCGTCACGCGCGGCCATCGCCTGATGGCGGGCGTGCTCGAGCGGGGTATGAAGGCGGGTGAGTTCAAGAAGCTTGATCTCGGGATCGCGACGAAGCTCGCGATGGCGCCGCTGATGCACGCGGTCGTCGCGCGCAGAGCGTTCGCGCATTGCATGCCCGAAGGCTTCGACGTTGCGGGCTACCTGGACTCTCACATCGACCTCTTTCTCCATGGCATCTCGGCTACCGGTACTTCTCGTCGCGCTTAGCGCCGCCTCGCTGCACGCGCAGCAGCCGGTTCCGGTGCGGCTTTCCTTTGCCGATGCAATTCGGCAGGCGACCGGCGCCACCCAGGCCCCACCGCCATCGGTGGAGCTCGCAGGCTTGCGGACGGATGAATCGCGCGCGCGTGTGACGCAAGCTCGCTCGGGGCTGTTGCCCAGTGTCTCCCTGGGGGGCTCGTGGGCAAATCGGACGCTCAATCCCAAGGCGCTCGGCTTCTCGTTTCCCAGCGTGCCGAATTTGATCGGTCCGTTCGACGTCGTCGACGGCCGCGTGCAGGTGCAGCAGACGCTGTTCGACTTCTCGAACCTGAAGCGCGTGAGCGCCGCCAAGAGTCAGGTCACCGCGTCCGTGGCGGAGGGCTCGGCGACCGCTGAGGCGAGCGCGCAGACCGTTGCCGTCGCCTATGCGCGCGCCACGCGCACGCTCGCCGTCGTGGCCGCGCGCCGGGCCGATTCATCGCTCGCCGCAGAGCTCGTGAAGCTCGCCGTCGCGCAACAGCAGGCGGGTGTGAGCGCGTCGATCGACGTCACCCGAGCCAGAGTGCAGCTCTCCGAATCCAACGGCCGCCTGATTCTTGCCGAGAGTCAGCTCGAGCGCGCGAGGATCGACCTTGCCCGCGCGCTCGGTCTCGATACGGGAACGCCGATCGAGCTCGCCGACACATTGAGTCCGGCGCTGGGCGCTGCCGCCGTGCCGACGGATCGTGCGGCCGCGGTCGCCCAGGCGGTCGCCGCGAGACCGGATCTCGTTGCGGAAGTCGCCCGGGGCAACGCCGCACGCACCGCTGCGTCGGCAATCTCCGCGGAACGCCTGCCGCGCCTCGGTGTGGCCGCGGACTATGGACTCAGCGGAAATCAGTGGGCGGACGCGATCAGCACGCGCGGAATCAGCGTGCAGGTGACATGGCCGATTCTTGATGGTCTGCGCCGCGAAGGCAGGATGGCCGAGCAGAATGCGCTCGTGGAGCAGTCGGACGTGCGAGCCAGGGATCTGCGGCAGCAGGTGGCCGCGGATGTCGATGGCGCGCTGCTCGATCTCCGCTCGGCCGCCGCGCAGCAGATGATTTCGGGGGATCGGCTGCGGCTCGCGACTGAAGAAGTGTCGCAGGCGCGGCAGCGGTTCGAAGCCGGTGTCGCGGGAAATATCGAAGTGATCAATGCTCAAGAGTCGCTGGTCCGCGCGCGTGAGGCGGACATCGATGCGCGCTTTGCCGCGCTCGTGGCGAAGATCGCGCTCGCGCGCTCGGTTGGTAGCGCGCACACACTGCATTAATCGAGGACGTTGACGATGGCTACCACCATGGAACCCAAAGCACCCACGGAATTGAAGGCCGAGATCCGGCCGCGGCCGTCGGTGACCAAACCAGCTCCTAAACGCTCGCGGAGGCTCGTCTTTTCCATCATGAGCATCATTCTGCTAGGCATACTGATCCTCGGTATTCGCCGATGGTGGTACGGTCGGTCGCACGTCTCGACCGATAATGCACAGGTGGACGGCCACATCGTGCCGATTCTGCCGAAGGTCGGCGGGTATGTCGCGGAGGTGCGTATCGAGGAGAATCGCCAGGTAAAGGCGGGCGACACGCTCGTCGTACTTGACGATCGTGATTTCCGCGTCCGGTTGGCGCAGACCGACGCCGACCTCGCGGCCATCCTCGCGACCGTCAGCTCGCGAACCCGTGTGGGGCAGGCCGAAGCAGCGGTCGCGCAGGCGCAGGCGAACGCGAGCAAGGCGACCGCCGATCTCGCGCGTATCGAGCCGCTCGCGAGCCAGAGCATCGTCAGCCAGCAGCAGCTCGACGCGGCGCGCGCCGCAGCGTCGGCGGCGCGTGCGCAGCTCGCGTCGGCCCAGGCGGCACTCGTCGGCGCGGACGCTCGCGTCGGGGCCGCACGGGCGGCGCGCGACCAGGCGGCGCTGCAACTCTCCTACACGCGCGTCATTGCGCCGTCGAACGGCGTCGTCTCGAAGAAAACCGTCGAGCTGGGACAGCTCGTGCAGCCGGGCCAGCCGCTCATGACTGTCGTGCCGCTCGACGACGTCTGGATTACCGCGAATCTCAAGGAAACCGAAATGGCCGACGTGACGCCCGGCGATTCGGCGGACATCACCGTGGATGCCTACAAGGGCGAGCGCTTCCGCGGCTACGTCGAGAGCGTGTCGCCGGCGACCGGCGCCAAGTTCTCGCTGCTGCCGCCTGACAATGCGACCGGGAATTTCACCAAGGTGGTCCAGCGCGTTCCGGTCCGTATCCGGCTGGCGGGAGCGGTGCATGCCAACCAGCCGTTGCGCCCGGGCATGAGCGTCGTCGCGACCATCAAGACGAAATAGCATGACCGCGATTGCACTGCCGGCGGCACCGGATCGCTACAGGTTCCGCTACCTCATCGCGGTCACGGTGTCGCTCGCGTCGGTGCTGGAACTGCTCGACACGAGCATCGTCAACGTGGCAATCCCGCACATGATGGGGAACTTGGGCGCCACCCTGGACCAGATCGCGTGGGTGTCGACCGGCTATATCGTCGCCAACGTGATTGTCCTTCCCATCACGGGATGGCTCTCGGCGTATTTCGGACGACGTCGCTACTTCGCCGGATCGATTGCGCTCTTTACGGTCGCGTCATTCATGTGCGGCAACGCGGGATCGTTGGGGTCGCTCGTCTTCTGGCGCATCGTGCAAGGGCTGGGTGGAGGCGCGCTGCTGTCGACCTCGCAGGCGATTCTCTACGAGGAGTTCCCGCGCGAGGAATACGGCACCGCGATGGCGATCTTCGGCGTCGGGGTGATGGTCGGGCCGACGCTCGGCCCCACGGTCGGTGGATGGATCACCGACGTGTACGGCTGGCCATGGATCTTCTACATCAACATTCCGTTCGGGATGCTTGCACTCGCGCTGACGTTGTCGTTCATCAACGACTCGCAGCACCAGGAGCGTATATCGCGCGTCGACTGGCTGGGACTCGCGCTCCTGGCGGTGGGCATCGGCAGCCTGCAAACGATGCTCGAGCGTGGCGAGCGACTCGACTGGTTCGCATCCGGCGAAGTGCGGCTGCTCGGGATCACGAGCGCCGCCGCGCTAATTGGGTTCATTTGGCACGAGCTCCGCGCCGAGCATCCGGTCGTCGATCTTCGTATCCTGAAGAGCCGCCAGCTCACTGTCGGCGTGTTATTCGGCCTGATCCTTGGCGTTTGTCTCTACGCGACAGTGTTCGTATTGCCGGTGTATCTGCAGAACATCCAGCACTTCACCGCGAACCAGACGGGACTCGTCATTCTCCCCGGTGCTCTGGCCGGCGCTTTCACGATGGGAGTCATGGGGCGATTGCAGGGAAAGATCGACGGGCGCCTCTCAATTGCCGCCGGTGTGTCGATCTTCGCGCTTTCGATGTGGAAGCACGCGCATTTCACGACTCAGAGCGGATTCCACGATTTCTTCTGGCCGCTGATTCTGCGCGGTGTCGGCCTGGGTCTGACCTTCGTGCCGCTCACGAATCTGGCGCTTGCAGATCTGCCGATGTCGAAGATTCCCAACGGCACGGGCCTGTTCAATCTGATGCGCCAGCTTGGCGGCAGCGTGGGCATCGCGCTGTCGGCCACACTGCTCCAGCGCTTCACCGCGATCCATCGGGCCGATCTCGCGGCGAACGTGACGCCGTATGCCGAGGCGACGCGCGAACGGATCGCCATGATCACGCAGGCGTTGGTCGCGCGAGGTGATCTCCCCGCTGTCGCGCAGACCAAGGCGATCGGTTTCCTGAACGGGATCGTGACGCGTGAGGCGATGATGCTGTCGTTCGAGCAGCTGTTCCTGCTCTTTGGAACCGCGTTCGTCCTGTCGTTACCGCTGTTGCTGTTGATGCACCGGACAAAGGGGGTCGCCGGCGGAGGAGCCGCGGCGCACTAGCAGGGTTCTGCCATCGCCGCGGTGACGAGGAGGGCGCGCACGATGCCGAGCGCGCCTTTGTCGTTTTCGTACCATTCGGTGGGAAGGTGAGCATCGCCGGCGCGGCCACCAGCGCCGAGCGCGACCGCAGGGACGCCGAGCGCGATCGGAATATTGGCGTCGGTCGAGGCACAGGCGAGCTGATGGTCGTATCCAACGGCGCGTGTCGCCGCCACCGCGGCCTGCACGAGCGGGTGCGAGCGTGGGGTGAGGCCCGATGGACGTTCGCCGACTCGCGCCACTGTGAGCGCGAGGGGTGCAGTGGGGGGACGACGGCGGCGGTTCTCGTCCTGTAGGGCGCGCTCGACCAGCGCCTGCACCGATTCGTCGAGCCGTTCCAGCGTCTCAGGGTCTTCGCTGCGCAAGTCGATATCAAACCACGCCGTCTGCGGGATAGAGTTGAGACTGGTGCCGCCGCCGATCCGTACGACAGAGCAGCTGGTGCGTGGTGCGTGGTGGGTGGGAGTCTCGGTGATCAAATCGATTGCACGCCCCACGGCGTGGGCCGGGTTGGCCACGCCGTAGGCAGACCACGAATGGCCACCGGGTCCGGCGAATGTGACGCGATAGCGGCGCGCGCCCAACGCGCGGTGCACGATGCGCTCGACCCCCGCGCCATCCAGGGCGATGAACACGGACGGTCGGACTGTCGGACGGTCGGACGGACCCAGCAAATGCCTCACGCCGCGCAAGTCGCCGGATCCTTCCTCCCCAACCGTAGCTGCGAACAAGACTGGTCGCCGTGTCGCGACGCGGGCGCGCACCAATGCTTCGCCCAGCGTGACGAGTGCCGTGAGGCCGCGCGCGTTGTCGGAGATGCCCGGGCCCTCGAGCCGCGCGCCCCGCCGTGCCACTGACACGTCCAATTCCGGCCCGAACACGGTGTCGAGATGCGCGCTCACCACGACGCACCCGTTTCCTGGTTCCCGTTTTCCATACCACGCGTGGGTATTCCCGACTGCATCGATGGCGACATCCTCCAGGCCTGCATCGGCAAACAGCGCCGCGACTCGTGCGCCACGCGCCGCCTCCGAACCTGTCGGTGCGGGTATCGCGGACAGCTCGGCCTGGCGCTCGAGTGTGACCGCATCGGAGCGCTCAATGTGGGCGCGCGCCGCGCGGACGCCATCGTGGGTGAGCAAAGCGGCGATCACGCACGCAAGCTATGACTCGTGGGGCGGATTCGGCAACAGCAAGCCCCATTCACTTGACCTGTCTAGGGGCAGGCGCGACACTAAACGGATGGAGCAGCGCGAGCTCATCTACGATTGGAACCGCGCCGGCGGCAACGGTGCGTTCGATTGGACGCGGGCGCACGTCGATCTCAACGACGAAACGCTGCGCGATGGCTTGCAGTCGCCCTCCGTCACCGATCCCTCCCTCGCCGTTAAGAAGCGCTTGCTGCACCTGATGGCGGATCTTGGTATCGTCGCTGCGGATATCGGGTTACCGGGCGCGGGCCCCCGTGTAGTAGATCAGGTGCGCGCCCTCGCGACGGAGATCCGCGATCACCGGCTACCGGTCGTCCCCAACTGCGCCGCCCGGACCGTTGTGGCGGACATCGAGCCGATCGTCCGCGTCGCCGAGGAGGTGGGGATCAAGATCGAGGCGGCGACGTTCATCGGATCGTCGCCGATTCGCCAATACGCCGAAGATTGGACGATCGATCGGATCCTGAAGGCGAGCGAGGAGGCGGTCACGTACGCGGTCAAGCATGGCCTCCCGGTCATGTATGTCACCGAGGACACGACGCGCGCACGACCGGACACGCTCAAAGCGTTATACGGGGCCGCGATCAACTGCGGTGCGGGGCGCATATGTTTAGCCGACACGGTCGGTCACGCGACGCCTGCTGGCGTCCAGGCGCTGGTGAAATACGTCAAAGAGGAAATCGTCAAACAGAACGACGTCAAAATAGATTGGCACGGCCATCGTGATCGCGGGATGGGACTCATCAACTGCCTCGCCGCCATCGAGGCCGGCGTCGATCGCGTCCACGCGACGGCGCTCGGGGTCGGAGAGCGGGTGGGGAACGCGGAGATGGACTTGCTCATCGTGAATCTGAAGCTGCTGGGCGCCCATCGCCATGATATCAGGAAACTCCCCGAGTACTGCCGCATCGTCGCAGAGTCGGTCGGCGTGCCCATTCCGGTGAACTACCCCGTCGTGGGTACGGACGCGTTTCGCACCGGGACCGGCGTGCACGCGGCGGCGATCATCAAAGCCAAAAAGAAGGGGCACGACTGGCTTGCCGACCGGGTGTACAGCTCCGTGCCGGCGCAGGAGTTTGGCTTCGAGCAGCGCATCGAGATCTCGCCCGTCTCCGGGCTTTCCAACGTGAAATACTGGCTCGAGCATCACGGCTACGATCCGAACGACGATGTCGCTTGCCAACGGCTGTTTGACGCGGCGAAGCGAACCGATCGCGTGCTGTCCGACGAGGAGTGCCACCGGCTGCTCAACGCATGAGTTTCCGCGACATCGAGCGGTCGTTTTTCGATTTGTATTGGCATCTGGATCCGGTCGCGGCGACGCAGGCCGGCGTTCCGGGCCACGACGATCGCTACGGTCGTTATGGCAGCACCGCCCTGACTCCCCACCTCGCGGCCCTCAAGTCCATCGCGTCAGCGCTGGAAGAGACCGCTGTCGATGACCTCGAGCAGGAGATCGACCGCACCGCGTTGCTCAATGAAATCCGCGTCATGCTACGGCGCTTTGAGAAGATCAAGCCGCAGGCGACCAATCCGGAGTTCTGGCTTTCGCACCTGTTAGGCGGCCTGCATCACCTCCTGCTGTCGGCGGACCGCACGCCGGATGAGAAGGCGCTGGCAGCGATCGGACGGCTTGAGGACATCCCCGCGTTTCTTGACGATCTCCGTGCCACGCTCGAGGAACCGGTACGCGTGTTCGTCGAGACCGCGGCGCGCATGACCGAAGGTGGCCGGCTGCTCATCAAGGAGCTCGCGACGGCGCTCGGGTCGCAGGCGCCGATGCATGCCACCCGGCTCGGCATGGCTGCGGATCAAGCGCGTGAGGCATTGAGCAACTTCGACTCCAATCTCGATCGCTGGCTGGAGATGGGGTCCGAGCATTTCGCGATCGGAGAGGATTCCTTCAACTTCCTCCTGCACTACCAACATGCCTTGCGCGACACCGCCCCGGAGCTGTGGCGTTATGGGCTACGATTGAAAGAAGAGATCGAGCAAGATCTCGCCAATCTCGCGAGTCGTCTGGACGGCGGGGGGCGGTCGTGGCCGGAGCTGGTGGAAAAGCTGCGGAGTGATCATCCCGCACCGACCGAGCTGGTCGACGCGTATGCCAAGGAGATGGCCCGAGCGCGGGATTTTGTTGCCGAGAAGGGCCTGGCGCCTATCCCCCAGGCCCCATTAGGCGTGATTCCCACGCCCGCGTTCATGCGTCCGGTGATCCCCTACGCCGCGTACGACAGCCCCGGCGCCTACAGTCGAGACCGCACGGGCTGGTTCTATGTCACCGTGCCCGACCCGCGGCTGCCGGAGGAGCAGCAGGAGCGCATTCTGCGCGATCACTGTCGTCACGAGTTGGCGGCGACTGCGCTGCATGAGGGCTATCCGGGTCATCACCTGCAGCTTGTGATCGCCAAGGAGCAGGCGTCCCACGTTCGGAAAAACCTCTGGACACCGCTGACCGTGGAAGGCTGGGCGTTGTATTGCGAAGACATGATGGGCGAAGAAGGGTTTTACGCTTCGGACCAGGAGATGTTCTTCCAGCGTGTTCATCTGCTGTGGCGCGCAGTGCGCATTCTCCTCGATGTCGGCCTGCATACGCGCGGTATGACCCGTGAGGAAGCGGTCGACCAGATGGTGAAAGAGCTGCACGTCGAGCGCAGCAACGCAGAGGCCGAAGTGCGTCGCTACTGCGCCTGGCCGGCATACCAGTTGTGCTACGCCGTCGGCCGTCGTGAGCTGCTGCGGCTGCGTGACGACTTTCGAGAGGCAAAGGGACAAGACTTCTCGCTCCGCGCTTTCCATGATGCCGTGCTGCCCTACGGCGGCCTGCCCGTCACATTGATTCGCTGGGGACTCGGCTTGGGTGAGTGACCCTTCCCGGCTGCCCCGGCAGGTCAAGCTGTTTGGTGCTGTTTCCCTTCTCAATGACTTTGCGAGCGAGATGGTGTACCCGCTCCTCCCTGCCTTCGTCACCGGCGTCCTCGGTGGTGGGGCGGTGGTGCTGGGCGCCCTCGATGGCGCGGCCGATGCCGCGGCAGCGGTGGTCAAGCTGGTGGCTGGGAAGCTCGCCGATCGGCCGTCACGACGCGGGCCCCTCATTGTCGGAGGGTATTTCCTGGCGGCCGCCGTCCGGCCGATCATCGCGATCACGGCTGCGGCATGGCAGGTCATCGGACTGCGGATCGTCGATCGCTTGGGGAAGGGGCTGCGCACACCACCCCGAGATGCGCTGATTGCGGACGTCACGCCCGCGCCGCTGGTAGGACGAGCGTTTGGGTTGCAGCGGGGGCTGGACCACGCGGGCGCGGTAATTGGACCGCTGGTGGCGTGGTGGCTGCTGATGCGAGGTGCGGATGTGAGAGGAGTGATTCTCGCCAGCGTGGTTCCGGGCGTGGCTGTGGTGGTGCTGGCGATGTGGGCGGTCAAGGGCGGTCAAGGGCGGGCGAGGGCGGTCGAGGAAGACGTGTCACCGCCTTCGCCCGCCATCCGCCCTCGCCCGCCCTTTGCTGTCGTCGCCATCGGAATCTTCTACCTCGTCCGCATGCCCGAGACCCTGATCATCCTTCGAGCCCAGCAATTAGGCATCGCCATCGCGCTCGTGCCTCTCCTCTGGGCGGCGGTGCACGTCGTGAAGTCGTCGAGCAGCTTCGTCGGCGGCGCATTGTCTGATCGCTTCGGGGCGTCGGTGACGATGTGGCTGGGCTGGGTGTGCTACGCCGTGCTCGCGGCGGGAATGGCACTCGCGAATGGACCGCTCGCGGCGTGGGTTTTTTTCCTCGCGCTGGGCCTGGTCGCCGGGCTGACGGAAAGTCCCGAGCGGGCGCTCGTCTCGGCGCTCACGGGTGGCCGCCGGGGAAGCGGCTTCGGTGCCTACCACGCTCTTACGGGCGTCGCCGCACTGATCGGTGGCATCGGATTGGGAGCGGTGTTCGGGTGGACCGGTGGGCCCACGGCGTTCTTCGTAAGTGCAGCAGGGACTTTGGGTTTGGTGATCCTGTGGCCTTTCTGGGCGAGGTCGCATAGCGTTCCCCCCCGATGACCGCACCCGGTTCGCCGCCTCCAACCACACCGCACGCTGATCCCACCCCGAAGCCCCGGGGGCGATATCTCGCGCGTCTCTCGCTTCTAGCACTCGGCGTGGTGTACGGCGACATCGGCACGAGCCCGCTGTACGCGATGCGCGAGGCGTTTCATGGGCAGCACGGTATTCCTGTTACCGCCGGCAACGTGTTCGGTGTGCTGTCCCTAATCTTTTGGTCGCTGATTCTCATCGTCACGATCAAGTATCACGTCGTTATCATCCGCGCCCACAACAAGGGCGAGGGTGGCGTGCTCGCATTGATGGCGCTCGTGAACGGCAGCCGGCTCGCCCGCGGCCTCTCGCCGCGGCGCATCATGATCGTGCTGGGAATCTTCGGCGCTGCGCTGCTGTATGCGGACGGCGCGCTGACGCCGGCGATCTCGGTTTTGTCGGCGGTCGAGGGTCTTCAAGTGGCGGCGCCGGCGCTCGAGCGCTGGGTCATCTGGATCACGTCGGCGATTCTGGTCGGGTTGTTCATGCTGCAGAGCCGTGGAACGGCCGGCATCGGGGCGATTTTCGGTCCCGTGATGCTTGCCTGGTTCGCGGCCATTGCGGTGCTCGGGCTGAACGGCATCCTGCGCCACCCCGCCGTTGTCGGAGCAGCGCTTCCCACCCATGCCGTTCAGTTCTTCGCCGAGGATCCGGGGCGCGGGCTGCTCGTGCTGGGCGCTGTGTTCCTCGCCGTCACCGGCGGGGAGGCGCTGTATGCAGATCTGGGGCATTTCGGGCATACGGCGATCCAGCTGGCGTGGTTCACGATTCCCTTGCCCGCGTTGATGCTCAACTACTTCGGCCAGGGTGCCCTGCTTCTCACCCAGCCGGAGGCGGCGGCGAATCCATTCTACCTTCTCGCGCCGCAAGGAGCGTTGTACCTGATGATTCCGCTCGCGACCGCGGCTGCGATCATCGCGTCGCAGGCCGTGATTTCGGGCGCGTTCTCCCTAACGCGTCAGGCAGTCCAGCTCGGATACATCCCGCGTATGGAGATCGAGCACACTTCGTCGCGAGAGATCGGGCAGATCTACGTCCCGACGGTGAATAAGCTGCTCGCCGTGCTGACGATCGCACTAGTGTTCGGGTTCCGGACCTCGAGTAACCTCGCCGGCGCTTACGGCGTCGCGCTGGCGACGCTCATGGCGCTCACGACGGTGATGTTCTACGTGATGAGCCGCGAGGTCTGGGGCTGGAGTCTTCCGAAAGCACTGGCCGTGTCGGGTGTGTTCTTGATCGTCGACATGACGTTCCTTGCCGCCAACGCGCTCAAGATCTGGCATGGCGGCTGGGTCCCGCTTGCGATCGCGATCGTGCTGTTCTGGGTGATGAGTACATGGAAACGCGGGCGGGAAATCCTCGCCAAGCGGATGAATGAGAAGACTGTTCCACTCAAGCTGCTGCTCGCCGATCTCGCTGCCGAGCCGCCGACGCGTGTTCCAGGCACGGCGGTGTTCATGTATGGCAGCTCGGACGGGACGCCCCCAGCGCTGGTTCTGAACCTCGCCCACAACAAGGTCCTGCACGAGAAGATCGTCTTCTTGACGGTAATCACGGAGGACGTCCCGCATGTCGGCGACGACCGCCGTGTAACCGTGAAGCGCAGCGGTAAGGGATTTCACACCGTGGTCGCGCGGTACGGCTTCATGCAGGACCCCGATATCAGCGAGGTGCTCACGGCGTGCAAGAAGAGCCACCTCGACATTCCGCTCGAGGGGACGACGTTCTTCCTGGGTCGAGAAACGCTCATCGCGTCGGATCGGCAGGGCATGGCGATGTGGAGGGAGAGGCTGTTTGCATTTATGTCGCGCAATGCTTTGCGCGCAACAGCGTTCTTCAAGATTCCGCCTAATCAGGTATTCGAGGTGGGGGCGTACGTGGAGTTGTAAGCACCCCGTTTCTGGAAGGCGCTAGAGTGGTAAAGCACCCCGTTTCCAGAAGGCGCCCATACGCAACAGACGCAGCAGTGGTGACCAGTGATCAGCGGGAAGGAAAGACATCTATGAAAGCGCAACTACTGGTTGCAACGCTTCTCGTGACGACAGTCGGGGCAGCACAACAAGCGACGGCGCCGCAATCGACCGAGAAGCGTGTGATTCAACTGCCCGGTTCATTGCCGGGATTGCCGTTCTCGAGCGCAGTGCAGGTGGGCAACGTGCTGTATCTATCGGGTCAGATCGGCGTGTTGCCGGGGACACGGCAACTCGTGGATACAGGCGTGACGA
>DATFVZ010000210.1:0-2065 GCA_035259785.1 Gemmatimonadales bacterium | reverse complement strand
GTGATGCCGCTGCGGGCGATGGACGATCTGCTCTTCGAGTACGCGTGCCACGAGGCCAACTACGGGATGGAAGGCATACTTCGAGGCGCGCGGTTCAGGGACAAACAGCCCGCGAAGCCATAGACGCCGTTTTCGACACCCTGTGCGGTGCGTTCACTCGATTCACTCACGCCGCGCGCTCGTACTCGTACAAGAGTCCGCCGAGACGGTCACGACGGTTGAGCGCTATCGGTTGCGGTCGGCGTCCACGTCGTCACTGACGTCCGACCATTCGGCGGCACCAAGCCCAGGCTGCGATGAGGGCGCCAACCGTTGCAATGATCGATGAACACGGTGAGCGCACGCTCCAGATGCCCGGCGTTCAGAATCAGGAGCCAATCCAGACATTCTGACCGAGCGGTCCGGACGAACCGCTCGGCGATCTCGCCCACCTTCGGTTCCGGTCTCGGAACCGCCGGTTTCCCGGCGAGAGCCGGCTGGAAGGTTGTAATGACCACGCCGAGACCACTAAGGGCCGGTCCTGCGATGCGGATCAGTTTGCCCATTAGCGTCAGGGACAGTCGCCCGTTCCTCTGGTGATGGACCGATTGTTGTGGAAAAGCGCTGAGGCGTACGCTCCCCACATTATGCCGCCTTCCTCGTTGGTCGGGTCGAGGCGATGCTCGTGAAGCCATCAATGCGACGAAGGCGAATGATACCGGCGGCAAACAGACCGTGCAGCAGATTGAGCATGCCGTGCTCGGTGCTCCACGTCGCCTGCGTTTTGATGCGCCGTCGGAGTTCGCCGTGAATGCGTTCGATGAGATTGGTGCTCCGCAGCGCCTTCCACTGGTCGGGCGGAAAGGTATAGAAGGTGAGCAGGTCGTGACCAGCCTCGGCGAGACTCTCGGCCACAGCCGCACAACGCGACGTCCAGCGACGATGCATGCGCGCGTAGGCCCGCTCGGCCTCGGCGCGCGCCGTCGCGTGGATGATCGCGTGGAAGTCCGCTTTGACCGCCGCGTAGCTGTGATGCGGTGCATGGGCCTGCAGATTGCGCAGCTTGTGCACGGTGCAGCGCTGGATCGCGGTGGTCGGCCATACGGCGGTGAGCGCCGCGCGCAGCCCGCCGCTGCCGTCGATGATGCACAGCTGCGGCGCCGCCAAGCCGCGCTGCACCAGGTCCTCAAGGACACAGCGCCAGCCCGCGGTGCTCTCCGCGGTCGCGAATCGCATGGCCAGCAGCACGCGTTCCCCGGTGGCGCGGACCCCCACCACGATCAGCAACGGCGTCCGCACGACGCGGCCATCGCGGCGCACCGGGACGACAAAGCCATCGAGGTAGAGGTACACGTAGGGGTCATCCTCGAGCCGACGCTGCATCCATTCCTCCCGTGCCAGCTGCAGGTGCCCGGCGAGCCGCGACACGGCGGACTTGGACAACGCCACGCCAGTGAGCAGCGGGCGCAACGCCGCGGCGACCTTTCGCTGGTTCGTGCCGGTCAGATACACCCCGAGAATCGTCTCGTCGAGCCGCCGTAGGCGCCGGTGATAGCGCGGCAGCAACGCGCTGCGCCACTCTTGCGTCGCACTGCCCTGGCCCACACGGGCGCGGGGAACCGTGACGGCGATCGCGCCCATCGGCGTGCCGACCGTGCGGGACTGCGCCCCGTGCCGATAGCCCAATCGCCCCTCGATGCGTTCGTACCGAGCCGCCCCCAAGAGCGCCTTGAGCTCGGCGTCGATCGCCCCCTCGATCGCGGCGCGCACCGCCGGGCGAATGGCGGCCATCAACGGATCGTCCCAGTTCTCAGTCGTGATAGCGTGTGCCACTGGCGTACCTCCCGGGCCCGCCTGACAGCGGGTCCTTTGTGGTGTTGGTTACCGGGAGCGTACGCCAATTTGCTTTTCCACAACTTCCGGGACACCACCAGTCAAGGTGCGTGTCGTGACTCAGGCTGGCGAGCGCCGCGGCAGCACCATTGAGGTTGACGAGCTTCCTCAAGAACCGAAAGACGTCGGTTTTCCCCAGTCGCTGAGGACCGAAATCGCTCAGTTGGACTTCGAATGCCTGCATTTTGTCGTG
>DATFVZ010000209.1:0-9777 GCA_035259785.1 Gemmatimonadales bacterium | reverse complement strand
CTTCGCCACCAGTCCGATCAGGAGAATCATTCCGATCTGACTGTACAGGTTGAGTGTGGCACCCGATCGATGGATGATCGCCGCAAACTTGAGCGTGAGGAGCGCGCCGGCTACCGCAAGCGGCACCGCAGTCAGCACCGTCAAGGGATGCAGCAACGACTCGAACTGCGACGCAAGCACCATGAACACGACGATCAACGCGATCACGAACGCGAAATAGATGGCGCTGCCGCTTTCCCGGTATTCGCGCGATTCACCGGCCAGCGCCGTCGTGGTTCCCGGCGGCAGCAATTGCTTCGCCACCGCGTCGATCGAATCGAGCGCAGAGCCCTGCGCTAGCCCCGGCATGAGCGAAGCCGACAGCGTGAACGACGGGATCCGGTTGAAGTGGTTGATCTGCCGCGGGCCTACGCCCTCCTGGACGTTCGCCAGCGCATCGAGCTGCACCAGTTGCCCGTTCTTACCCCGCAGATAGATCCCGCGCATATCGCTCGGCGTCGCCCGATCCTTGGGATCGAGCTGCACCATCACGTAGTACAGCTTGTCGTTCCGGGTAAACGTGCTGACGCGGCGCCCGCCGAGGAACGTCTGCAGCGCGCCCGCCACGTCGCGGACCGGCACGCCCAGGTCCTCCGCCCGGTCACGATCGAACGTCACGCGTAGCTCCGGTTTGTTGACGAACAAGTCGGTCTGCACGTTCGCCAGACCCTTGACTTGCTGGACGCGGCCCACGAACGGCCCCATGATCTCCTGGAGCTTCTGGAAATCGGGGTTCTGCACGACGTATTGAATCGGCTGCGAGAATCCGATAGCGCCCGGCGCGAACGGAAACGCCATGACGCCGGACAGTCCCATGAGCTGCGGGAACAGCCCGCCGATCATCTGGTCCACGCTGGTGTGGCGCTCCTCCCAATCCTTGAGGATCACGCCGATGAACGCACTGTTCACGCCGCCCGCGAATCCGCCGACGATCGTAAAGAACCCCTTCACATCGGGCGTGCGCCCGAGGATCTGCTCCACATGGCGGACGTAGCCGTCGGTGTACGGCAGCGACGCCCCCTCCGGCCCGCGGACCACCACGAGGAAGAAGCCACGATCGTCCCCGGGAATGAGCTCACTTTGCAGCCGCGTCGCACGATTCAGGATCGTCGGCGGATAGCCGAACATGAAGAACACGGTCGCGGCTACGGCGCCGATCGTGCCCCAGAATACCCAGTTGCGATGATCGATGGCCTTCTGCAGCAGCCGCGAGTACCGGTCCGACAGCGCGGTAAAGCCGCGCTCAAACATCTGGAAGACTTCGCCATGCTGGTGCTGCATCCGTAGGATCTTGGCGCACAGCATGGGCGTGAGCGTCAACGCCACGAATCCCGAGATCACGACCGCGCCCGCAACGGCGACGCCGAACTCGCTGAGTAACCGGCCCGCCGTGCCCGTCAGGAACGCGAGCGGCGAGAACACCGCCACGAGTGCGATCGTGGTCGCGATGACCGCGAATCCGATTTCATTCGTGCCGCGCACCGCGGCTTCTTCAGGCTCTTCGTGCAACTCCTCCTGATGCCGGAAGGCGTTTTCGAGCACGATGATGGCGTCGTCCACCACAATACCGATCGCGATGGTCAGCGCGAGCAGCGTAAAGTTGTTGATCGAAAATCCGAGGAAGTACATGATCGCGAACGTCGCGATGATGGACGCCGGAATCGCGAGCCCCGGAATGATGGTCGCGCGCACGTTGCGGAGGAACACGAAGATGATCAGCACCACCAGGATCGCGGCGATGACCAGCGTGAGCCGGGCGTCGTCGATCGAGTGCGTGACGAACTTCGATCCGTCGAATGCGGCCTCGAGCTTCACACCAGCCGGCAGCGCTCGCTGAATTTCGGGAATGGCCTCCCGGATGCTGCGCGCGACGTTGATCAGGTTCGCCTTGGACTGGCGGACCACGCCGATCGCCACCGAGGGCGATGCGTTCCAGCGGAAGATCGAGCGATTGTCTTCCGGGCCGAGCTCCACCCGCGCGACGTCATTGAGCTTGACGAGCTGCGACCCCTGCGCCGCCACCACCATCTCGCCGAACTCCTGCGGCGTCTTGAGCTCACCCAACGAACGGACGGAGAACTCGCGTCGCGTCGATTCGATCCGGCCGGCCGGAATCTCGACGTTCCGCGCGACGATCGCGCCTTCGACGTCCTGCACCGTGAGCCCGCGCGCCGACAACGCCTCGGGCTGCACCCAGACGCGCATGGAGTAGCGCCGCTCACCGAAGATGTTCGCGCTGCCCACGCCGGGCAGGCTCTGGAGCCTGGCTTTCACGATCCGGTCCGCGACGTCCGACAGCTGCATCAGGTCGTAGTTCTCGCTGCTCAGCGCGAGCCAGAAGAACGGCTGGGCATCGGCTGACTGCTTCGCGATCACTGGCTCCAGCACATCGATCGGCAGGCGGCCGCGCACGCGCGACACCTTGTCACGCACGTCCTGCGCCGCGACGTCGATGGGGCGATCGAGTGTGAACTCGAGCGTGATGAAGCTGTTCTGCTCCGCCGACGAGCTGCTCAGCGTGCGCAGGCCCTGGATCGTCGAGAGCTCCTCCTCGAGCACGTCGGTGACCGCGGTCTCCACAACTTGCGCGTTCGCACCCGGAAGCGTGGTCTGGACGGAAATGACGGGCGGATCAATGTCCGGCAGCTCGCGGACCGAGAGACGGGTGTACCCGATCAGCCCGAACAGCACCAGCGCGCCCGAAAGCATGCTGGCGAGCACAGGACGACGAATGGCGGTTTCAGAGAGCTTCATACGCGGTGGTTTTCCCGGGAATGTGATTCGGCCTGACAACCCTGAACGTAACGGGGCGTCCGGGGCCCTAGTTCCAAGCCGTCGTCGTAAGTACGTCGAAAAAGAAACCGGAAAATCGACATCGGTGGTCCCGTTCTGGTGAACAATCAGGGGTCCCGAACGTATCCCGAAGCCCTCGCGGGGGCAAGATGCCCTTTCGGGCTCGCTGAGAGATCTCCGCCGGTCGGCGGCCGGTCAATGAACGATTCGCCGGAACGTCCGACCATCCCGTCGAACTGTCCTCCCGGATGCTTGCACCACGAGGGGCGCCTGGGCACGTTGCGATCGTGCGCACCCGAATGCGAATCGCACTGGCCTGGGCACCCTTCTGGCTCCTCTGGGTGCTGCTTTGCCTGTCCTACCCCGGCGCCACATTTGGCTCGGCGGCATTAGCCGCCACGGCGGCCGTCGGTACCGCCGCCCTGCTCGCTCTCGCAGCCTGGCGATTCACAGGGCGCTACGGCTGGCCAGAGGAACTCGGCCTCGGGTTCTACGGAATCCATCTGCTCATGGCATCGGCGTTCGCGATGGTCTGGCTGGTAGTGCTTCTCGGTGCCGAGTCGATCCGCATGGATCACGGGCTCTGGGAAACCGCGGTCGCCTGGAAGAGGGTGCTCGGATGGTACTTCGTCCTCGGCGTGTCGCTGTACGGGCTGGTCACCTTCTTCTCGTACACCGTGCGCACCGGCGCCCGCCTGCGCGAGCAAGAGCGTCTCGCGGCGGAAGCACGGCTGGCGTCGCTGCGCAATCAGCTCAACCCGCATTTCCTTTTTAACTCGCTGCATTCCCTTTCCGTCCTCGTGCGTCGAGATCAGGCAGCGGCCCAGGTGGCAATCGAGCAACTCGGGGACATGCTGCGCTACACGCTTTCGGAATCCGAAGCAGACGAGGTACCACTCTCCGAGGAATGGCGCTTCACCAGGACGTATCTCGCACTCGAGCAAATCCGATTCGGAGACCGCCTCGTCGTGGAGGATCAGTTCGCGCCGAGTACCATGAGCTGCCTGGTGCCCAGCTTCACTCTGCAAATCCTGACCGAAAACGCCGTGCGGCACGGCATCGGCCCCCGGACCTCTGGTGGCGCGGTGCAGCTCCGCTCCCAGCTCGACGGCGAACGCCTGGTGTTGGAAGTCGTGGATACCGGCGTAGGAGTGGGCAGCAGTCCAACGAATGGAGGGAACGGAGGCAGTCGACGAGGTCGCGGGTTGAAACTGTTGCAGGAGCGCTTAACGGCGCTCTATGGCGCCGCCGGGCAACTCGAGACGCGCACCACGCCGAACGGCGGATTCACGGCATCGGTCTCATTGCCCGCGCGACAGGCATGACCGGTGGAGGTGGGATCACCCATGCCGTAATCGCCGACGACGAGCCGCTGGCGCGCCAACAGCTCAAGGATCTTTTGGCGCCGGTGCCATGGGTGAGCATCGTCGGCGAAACAGCGGACGGGGTCACGACCATCGAAGTGGTCAACGCGCTCCAGCCCGATCTGTTGTTCCTCGATATTCAGATGCCCGGGCGCAACGGTCTGGAGGTCCTCCGCAGTCTCTCGCATCACCCGCACGTCGTTTTCACGACCGCGTTCGATCGCTACGCAGTCGCCGCGTTCGAGGTTCAAGCGCTGGATTACCTACTCAAGCCGTTTGGCGCCAAGCGCCTCGAGCAGGCTTTGGAGCGCGTGCGAGCAGCCACTCAGGCAGGGACAGCCGCGTTGCTCGCGGAGCGATTCGCAGAAATCGGTGGCCCTGACCAGCCGCTGCGGCGGCTCTACGCACGTTTGGGGGGTAGGATAATCCCCGTAGGAGTGGACAAGATTCTTCACTGCGAGGCACGCGGTGACTATGTGGCCGTGCATACGACGGACGGAAACTACATCATCAGCACATCGATCGAGTACCTGGCGCGGCGGCTCAGCAAGGAGTCCTTCGTCCGAGTCCACCGCTCACGCATCGTGAATCTGGACGCGGTTCTGGCCTTCGAGCGGCACGATGACAAACGCGTTCGGGCGCGACTCAAGAACGGCACCACGGTCGTCGCCAGCCGCGCCTGGTCCAGCACGCTGCGGGGAGAGGCTTCCTAGGCTGGAAGCCCCAGAAGTCATACGGCCCGCTACTACCGAGAGTCCGGCCTCACTAGGTTAGGAAGCGTTGGGGAGGGCTGGCCGAATGGCTAAGGCACCGGTCTTGAAAACCGGCGGGGGCAACCCCTTACAGGTTCGAATCCTGTGCCCTCCGTTGACCCACACCCCTCCGCTTCGCGGGAGGCCCCATGTCCGCCGTCGCCGTCGCTGTTGTTGTTGCTGTGCTGTCCCCTATGCAAACCCCGTATGACACCGTCTTCGATCAGGTCAAGAACCTCAAACCCACAACCTCCGTCGCCGCGGTTAAGAACATAGTTCTCCGCCGCGACGTCATGGAGCTGCAGCTCGATTCGGGACACGCCTATTTGCTCACGCCGATTGGCGGCCGCACGATCGGGATTGCTTTCGTCGGCAACGGCTCGGTCTCATTCGTCCCGCCGCTCGACATCGAACGGTTCAATCTCAATCGCGTGCTCGGCGACTCCTCGCTGAACGATCCTATCAGCGCCGCGGTGCTGATCTTCGTCGATTCCACCGCCGACGAGCTGCGGCGTCAGCTGAAGTTCGAACCCACCGGAACGCCGGGCGCGGCCGCTGGCGCCGTGAACGACGCACTCGACTATCTCGTCGACGGCCGCAGTCGCAGCGGCGACGCCACGCTCCTCGGCAGCGTCCTCAACGGGACCAGCAGCGCGTATTTCAACGCGTACGTTCAGCGCAAGCGTGGTGAGAGCGTATTGATTCAGTTCGACCCGACCCTCGAAGAGGAGGTACTCCTCTTGCGACGCGGCAAGATGTTAGGCCAGCGGACGGAGACGGTCTGTCAGTTCCAACGGGAGGCAGATCTGCGCGACGGCGTCTCGATCACGTCGAAGCAGCCGGAGCCGATCACGGTCCATTCCTATGACATCGATGCGCGGATCGACGGCAACTACAAATTCTCTGCGAGTACCACGGTTACGGTGTCGGCCCGCGCGGAGCGCCAGCAGTGGGTGCGCTTCAGTCTGTACAGCGAGCTGGACATAGATTCCGTGCTCAACGAGACCGGTGCACCGCTGACGTACTACCGGCGTGACACGTGGTCCCCCTTGTGGATCCGCTTTCCCGAGCCACTCGCCCCTGGAAAGCCACAATCGTTCAGGGTCGTCTATCACGGCAGTCTGATTGGATTCGGCTCCGCGCTGCCGGACGTCTTCGACGCGCAGCGTCGCGATTTCAAGACCGTGCTCGACAGCTGGGCGTATATCAAGAACACAACGACGTGGTATCCGCGGTACGCAGGCAACGGGGTCTATGACGTGAAGCTGACGTTCCGCACGCCCAAAGCGCTCAAGTTTGCGTCGATCGGGCGACTCGTTCAAGCTGATACGCAGGGGAACACGATCGTGAGCAAATGGGTGAGTGAGCTCCCGACGAATCAAGTGTCGTTCAACATCGGCGAGTTCCAAGAGTTTCCGGTCCGTGACTCACGCATTCCGCCCGTGACCGTACAAATCAACACGAGGGCGCACGAGCTGATCCACCAATACCTCCCCAGCTCACGCAGCGCGCTGCAGGACGTGGGCACGGACGTCGTGAACAGCCTCTCGTTTTTCAGCAATACGTTCGGCGCGCCACTCTTTTCCTCATACTACGCCACGGAGATCCCGTACTTTCACGGGCAGGCGTTCCCCGGGATGATCCACCTGTCGTGGTCCACGTTCCTTGGGCTGTCGGACAAGGGCGAAGACGAGAGCTTCAGAGCGCATGAAATGGCCCACCAGTGGTTTGGCATCGGCGTCGAGCCGGCGGGCGATCGGGACGCGTGGTTGTCGGAAGGCTTCTCGGAGTTCGCGGGCATGTGGTTCATGCAGCTGATCCTGCAGGACAACGACAAGTACTTCAAAATGCTGCGCGAGTCGCGCAAGGAGATCCGCGGCCAACGCGGCAAATCGATGCCCCTGGGGTTGGGGTACCGGGCGTTAGAGAGTTGGAAAGGCGCGTATAGCCTCACCACGTATCAGAAGGGCGCCTGGGTGCTGCACATGTTGCGCAACATGATGATAGACGGCCGGACCATGAGTGAGGCCCGGTTCAAAGCGATGATGCGCGATTTCTACGAGACCTACCGCGGCAAGCGCGCGACGACCCTCGATTTCCAACGCGTCGTCGAACGCCACGTCGGCATGTCGATGGACTGGTTCTTCCAGCAGTGGATAGACGGCAACGATGTGCCCACCTACACATTTGCGTGGAAGGCCGAGCAGGACTCTGCCGGGTTCTCGACACAGATTCGGATCCGCCAGACCGACGTGCCGGAGACGTTCGGCATGTACGTCCCACTGCTGATCAAGTTCGATCAGGGCGAATCGTTCGTGCGCGTCCTCGTCCGCGGGACGTCGACGGAGGCGACGCTGCGTCTTCCTGCCCGGCCGAAATCCATCGAGTTTAATCCATTCGAGTCCGTACTAGCGGATGTGAAGACGGAGGCGTGGAATTGACGACGACGACAACCGCCGCGTCCTCGAAGCGGGAGATGACCTTCCTGCTGGCCGGCCTCGAGCGGCCCGTGCTGTTGTGGCTGGCCGCTCGCGTGCCGCGCGGCATCCGCTCCAACCACCTCACCGCTCTGGGAACGATCGGTGCCACAGCCGCGGGAGTCGCCTATGCGCTGACACGCTACGACGCGCGCTGGCTGTGGGTCGCGAGTGCGATGCTCGTCGTGAACTGGCTCGGCGATAGTCTGGACGGCACCCTCGCGCGCGTGCGCAACACGCAGCGGCCCAAGTACGGATACTATCTCGATCATGTCGTGGACGCGTTTTCCACTACGGTCATCGGCTTGGGTATCGGGCTTTCGCCGTATGTGGACCTGGCGATCGCCCTTGGGCTGGTGATCGTGTATCTCGCGCTCTCGATCAACGTGTATCTCGAGTCGAGCGTGTTCGGCGTGTTCAAGATTTCCTACGGCCGAATAGGTCCCACTGAAGTGCGCCTGCTGTTGATCCTGCTCAACACATTGCTGCTCGTGTTCCCCCGTCCGCATACCCTTGTCCCGAACGTCGCCAACTGGACGCTCACAGTGCTGCTGGCCGGGATGGTGGGTCTCTTCGTGGGACGCATCGTGCGGAATCTCTATAAGCTCGCGAAGCTCGAGCCGCAACGTTTCCGCTGGTGGGATCAGCCGGGAGGGAGGCCTTAGTCGCGTGCGACTGCTGTGGCTCGCGCTGGCGATCGTGTGCACGCGCACACTGGCGGCGCAAACAGTCCGTGGTCAGCTGGTGGACAGCATCAGTCGCACACCGCTGCACGGCGCCTTCCTCACGTTGGTGGATGCGGAAGGACGGGAGCGCGGCCGCGCGATCACCGACGCCGCAGGCGAGTTCGTCGTGCAGGCGCCGGCTCCCGGGACATATCGGCTCCGGTCCAAGCGCATCGGCTTCCGTCCGTTCGTGTCGGCCCCGCTGGTCCTGGGGATGAGCGAGACCA
The DNA here is from genome assembly GCA_035259785.1 of Gemmatimonadales bacterium. Taxonomy (GTDB): domain Bacteria; phylum Gemmatimonadota; class Gemmatimonadetes; order Gemmatimonadales; family GWC2-71-9; genus 20CM-2-65-7. Next base: position 1,400 of record DATFVZ010000209.1, on the reverse strand, counting down.
CGACCTACAACGCCGCCATCGATCCCATTCCGGTGCCACTGAAGGAAGTCGTCGTGGCCGGGGAGCAACAATGTGACGTGGCGGCGGGCGCTTCGATGGCCGTCCTCTGGGAAGAAATCCGTGAAGCGCTGGCGGCTGTCGCGTGGACATCGCACGGATCGGGCTATTGGTACGAGCTCACCCATTTCGAACGCGAGCTGACCACGGGCGGCAAGCGCGTGGGTCGCGATTCCGTCTGGCAGCAAGTCGGCTATCAACAGGTCCCGTTTCGCAGCGCTCCGGCACTACAGCTCATGGTGACCGGGTACGTCGTCGTAGAAGGCGATGAGTGGAACTATTACGGCCCGGATGCCGAGGTGTTGATGTCGGACATTTTCCTCCGCACCCATTGCTTCGAGACGAAAGCGGCGAAGGGTCTGGTGGGACTCGGCTTCACTCCGGCGCGAGGGCGGAACTTGCCCGATGTGAAAGGGACGTTGTGGGTTGATCCCGACAACGCCGAGCTGCGCTATCTCGAGTTCACGTACACGCGCATACCCGAGCGTCTGAACGCGCCCAAGGCGGGCGGCCGTGTGGAGTTCATGCGCCTGCCAAATGGCGCCTGGATCGTCCGCGACTGGGTGATTCGCATGCCGGTGTCGCGACTCGTGTCGGGCGCCTACAGCACCGCGGCAGCGCGTGTCGTTGGATACCGCGAAGCGGGTGGGAGCGCCGTCCAGATCAAGACTGAAAAGGGGACGGTCGTCTATCGCGCCGACGCACCGTCCCCGCCCCAGTGACTTCGCCCTAGCTACTGCAGCCGCAAGATCTGCCCGATCGACGGCACGCCGTTGTTGTTCACCAGGAACAGCAGGTACGGCCCCGGCGGAGCGTTGTTACGGCTCGACGGCAGGTTGACAGTGATCCCGCCGGTCGTCTGCGAGAACGTCAGCCACACCAGCCGCTGGCCCTCATCGAACGCGTGCGTCACGGAGCCGAACCGGATCAGGCTGACTTTGGTGATGCTCGCGCCGTCCGGGGTCTCCACCGTCAGGACCTGACCGTATCCCTGCGTTCCGGTCACGCCGGTGACTGCGGGGCGTGCCCCCCTGAAGAGGTACGGAGGCGAGAAGATCTCGTAGTTCAAGTTGTCGATGGTTCCGCCGCCGGCGCCGCCGCCGGCATGAATCAGCCGTCCATCCGGCAACAGCAATGTGGTCGAGTGGTAGCCGCGAAGCAGCGGCGCGCTGCTCGCCAGTGTCGTCCAATGGCCGTTGGAGGGATTCCACATCTCCGTGGTGTTGACCTTCAGCGAGGCGTTAGAACGGTCGCCGCTTACCCCTCCCGTCACCAGAACCTGTCCGTCGGGCAACACGGTCGCGTTAAGGTTCCAGCGGGCTTTCGTCATGGGATCGGTGTAA
>DATFVZ010000208.1:0-12036 GCA_035259785.1 Gemmatimonadales bacterium | reverse complement strand
CATGGGCAATCTCGACGTGAGCGTGACGCGCCGCGCGACCGACACGTTACCCGACGTGCCTCTTGTTGCGAACATTGCGTATAAGGCGGCCGGAACCTACCTCACGTTGACGCGGGACACCGTCGCCGCAGACCAGATGCGGGTCGTCGGGACGGCGGCGGGGACGAAGACTCCTGTCCTGTTCACGGTGAATGTGCCTCGGGGCGTGCCGGGAACCGCTACAAACAATCCGATCGCCGGCTCGAGTGTCGCCGGCAGCGTGATCAGCGCAGTGATCGTGCCGGCGTCCGTGGCAGGCAGCACAGCACCGCCGGCGTTCACCACGCCGGGCGCTGTCTTCCTGGTTGATCGGCGCCCGGCCAATACGATTCCGGCCCCGTAAACGGCACAGTGCTCAATCCACAACGCGCCGCTGGTATCGTTTCCGGCGGCGCGTTGTTCATCGGCCTAAAGTATCGGCCGCCATTTGGGAAGCCCGTCGAACCAGAAGCCGCTCGTGATCCGAATCTTCTTTGATCCATCGACGTTCATGATCCAGATATCGCCGTCCTGCTCGTAGGCGATCCGCGTCCCGTCGGGGGACCAGCTCGGCGCGCCGGCTTGGCCAGAACCTGGATCTGTCAGCCGCACGGGGTTCGAGCCATCCGCGTTCATGACCCACACTGCGAAATCGCCCTGCCGGTCTGATTGGAACGCGATCTTCGTGCCGTCGGGGGACCACGCGGGGGCAAGATCGAAGTCAGGATTGTTGGTCAGGTTCACCGGTCCTGAGCCGTTCGCCGAGCTCATGACGTAGATCTCAGGGTTGCCGTCGCGACTCGTGACGAATGCGATCGTCGTACCATCGGGCGACCAGGTAGGTTGCGCGTCCTCGGCCGCATTACGGGTCAGCCGCACGACGTTCGCGCCGTTCGGATCCATCACATAGATCTCGGGATTCGTGTCGCGCGTTGAGGCGAACGCGATTTTCGTCCCGTCGGGGGACCACGCGGGGTGGAAGTTACTGGTGGTATCGATGACGTGACCGGTGGTGTCTACGGCGGGGTTCGCGGACGTCAGGTGGCCTTGGCTGCTGCCGTCCGAGTTCATCACGAGGATCTGAAACCGCGCGGTGTAGGTACTGTCGGGAATCCGGTCGGACATGAACACGATCTTGAGGGTATCCGGCGACCACACCGCCCAATCGTCGAGCGCGAAGCTGGTGGTGAGCTGGGTCAGGTGCTGGCCGCTGGCATCGATCGCGTACACGTCGCGCAGGAAATTGCCCGATCGGATGAACACCAGGCGGCCCGGCCCGCCATCGCCCGTGGGATCGCTCGGCCCACCGTTACATGCGACGACGGCGACGAGCACGAGGAAGGTGTAAGCGCGCAACGCAACGGCCTTTTCGGCAAGTGAACGGAGAAAACTAGAGCAGGGCAGGTTGGAAGAACAGGTGAGCGGTGGCCTCCTGAGGGGCCCCGACCAGAGTTCGCGCTTCCCTTGCGGCCCTTGGGGACGGGCTTCAGAATAGAGCTACTTCGGGCGCAACCGTCACTCCTCACCCGTCATGTGGAGGGCGCCATGGATCAGATTTCCGTACGCTGCGTTTCACATCTCCAGCGCAACATCATCATACCCGGTCGATGTAGTCGCTAAACCCGTAGCCTGATGGTTGCGAGGTCAACCGGTCATGTCCCATGACCGGCAGGCGACGTTCCGTATTTTCCGCCCGTTTCAACCTTAAGCGCGAGGAAACGGAATTATGCGATTGAACATTCTCAGGACTGGGTTTGGCGCCATGCTGGCGCTGGGCACGTTCCTGGCCCCACAGCGCAGTCTCGCTGCACAGGGCGCGAGCGTGGAAGGCACCATTACCGACGCCGCATCGAGCGCGCCCATTGGCGATGCCCGGGTCACGATCGAGGGCACTCGACTGCAGGGCGTGACCAATGCACGCGGCTCGTACCGCATCACCAACATCCCCGCCGGCACGATCACCCTGCAGGTGCGGCGGATTGGATACAAGACGCTGTCCACGACGGTCACTCTGGCGGATAACCAGAACTTCACCGGCAACTATGCGATCACCGCCTCGGTCGTCATGCTCGAGGAGGTAGTCGTAACCGGGACAGCCGGAAAGCAGGAACGTCGCGCGCAGGGCGCGCTCGTCTCGGACGTCAACGTCTCGGACCTCGCGCAGGTTGCACCGCTGACCGTCACGGCCGACGCGCTGCGGTCGCGCGTACCCGGTGTCTCTGTGACGGGCGCGTCCGGCTCTTCGGGCACCTCGAATCAAATCCGGATCCGCGGCGCCGCTTCGATTTCGCTCAGCAATGAGCCGCTCCTTTATATCGACGGCGTTCGGGTCGTCTCCGGCGGAGCGCCGCAGTGGTTCACGGGCGGCCAGGCCTACGAGCGTCTCAACGACATCGAGCCGCAAGACATCGAGTCGATGGAGATCGTGAAGGGACCGGCGGCGGCGACGTTGTACGGCGCCGATGCCACAGCCGGGGTGATTCAAGTGATCACGAAGCGGGGGCGTCCCGGTTCAGGCCGCTTCACGCAAAGTGTGAGCCTGGACTACAACACGTTGAACCGGAATTTCACGCCGCGCACCAACTATGGACGGTGCAGCGCCGCGAACGTCGCCAACCCCAACAGCCTGCTGTGCTCCGGCCAGCCCGTCGGTACGCTGGTGAGTGACAATCCACTGATGCGCCAAAATGCGTTCCGTACCGGTTCCAACGTCGGCATCAACTGGAGCGGGCGGGGCGGCGGCACGAACTACGGCTACTACACGTCGCTGAACAAGGAAGTCGAAGATGGCGTGCTGCCCAACAACGGCTTTGACCGCAGTGCGGGCCGCGTCAACTTCAACTGGATCCCCACGGCGAAGCTGACGCTCGATGCCGGCGTGGGCGTCACCGTGGCAGTGGCCGATCTGCCGGACAACGACAACAACATCTTCGGCTGGTTGGGCAACGCGCAGCTCGGGTCCCCGCTGACCCGCACGATAGACAGCACCGGTCAGAACGGCTGGTTCGGCACGCAACGTGACGTTAAGGCAATGAAGGCCATCGAGAACGGGCGCCAGACGCACCGGACGATTGGCACGCTGACCGCCAATTGGTCACCGAGTCCCAAGTTCACCCACCGCTTCACGGCGGGGATGGACTGGCTGCGCGAAGAGGACCGGCGGTTCCTGCCCAAGAACACGCGCGGCTCCTACAACATCAACAACGGCCAGGTTCAGGAAGCGCGTCGCGGCATCGAGCGCTACACGCTTGATTACCTCGGCAATTGGCAGCACGACTTGTCACCATCCGTGGAATCCAACCTCTCGTTCGGCTTCCAGCTCGTGGATACGCGGGATGAGCTGGTGTTCGCGACCGGCGAAGGCCTGACGGTCAACTCGAACAACATGGTCACCGCCGCGTCGCTCAGGTCCGGCGGCCAGGAGTGGTTCCTCAACCGCTCGGTCGGCCTGATCGGCCAATGGCAGGTGGGTCTCAACAACCGGCTCTTCGGGCAGGTTGGACTGCGCTACGACAAAGCGTCCTCGTTCGGAAAAGAGGCCCAGTGGGTCGCGCTGCCCAAGGTGAGCGTATCGTGGGTGCCGTCAGAGGAGGCGTTCTGGAAGGTTGGTTTCTTCAATACCCTCAGGCTCCGGGCGGCGTGGGGAACAACCGGCCGGATCCCGCAGGCCGGTGCGTCACTCACCACGCTGCAGCCGGCGCCGTATTTCGACGGCACGACTGTATCGCCCGGCGCACTTCCGCAGAACCCCGGCAACGCAGGGCTGCGGTTTGAGCGCGGCGAGGAAATCGAAGGCGGGTTCGATGCCACGTTCCTGACCGACCGGCTCGGTCTCGAGCTGACGTACTTCGACAAGAAGAGCCGCGATCTCCTGTTGCAACGGCCGCTACCGCCGTCTCAGGGATTCACCCAGAACCCGTGGGTGAATATCGGCGAGCTGGTGAATAGCGGCGTCGAAATCTCGATCCGCGGCGTGCCGATCAACAAGCCGAGCGTGTCATGGGATGTGAAGGTCGGGATGAACACGCTGCACAACGAAGTGACGGACATGGGGAGCGGCGCCGATTCTGTCGCCCCGTTTGGAGTGCTGAATCGTGTCGAAGAGGGCTGGCAGTTGGGCGCTTGGCGGACGCGGAAAATCGTGAGTGTCGACACGGTCACCGGTGTCGTCACGGTCACGGAGAACAACGTGTTCGCGGGCAACGTCCTGCCCACGTTCGAAGCGAACTTCACGACCAACCTCACGCTGAAGCGCAACCTGCGCTTCTACGCGCTGGTGGATACCAAGCAGGGTCACAAGGTGAGGAACTTCACCGATTTCTTCCGTGAAACCCAGCTGGTACGGAGCAATGCGCGGCTGGACACGACGGTGCTCAGCAAAGTCGAACGGCTCCGTCGGTACGGCAATCCGAACGCGGGCCCCGGGGTGCCGGCCTTCGTTACGGAGACGACCGGCGCATCCATGACGGTGAACGACGTGCAGGACGCCTACATCCAGGATGCGTCGTTCTTCCGGCTGCGGGAGGTGTCACTGAGCTACTCGTTGCCCGAGCGCTGGGCGCGGCTGTTGCACGCGGGCACGGCGACCTTTACGGTGGCGGGGCAAAACCTCGCGATCTGGACGAAGTACGAAGGCTTTGATCCCGAAGTCGTATCCAACGCGGTCGCGCTCTATAACCGGGATGATTTCTTCACGCAGCCCCCGGTCAAGCGTGCCATCGTCCGGATGAACCTCACCTTCTAAAATGGAGCCCACGATGCGCACAGCTCAAAGATTCGCCAGCATCGCCGCGGCTCTCCTTTTGGGAGCCTGCACGAACTGGCTGTCGGTGGATAACCCCACCGTGATCGACAACGATGCGCTGGACCCGGTGGCGGATGCCGATCTGCTCTCCAAGTCCGCGCAGCAGAACTTCAAGTCCGCGTACGGACATCTGATCGTCTACTCATCGTGGTTCGTAGGGGAAACGGACGTGTCGGAAACATTCCCCACGCGCAACGAGTTTGGGCGCCGGGACATCTCGATTCAAAACGGGAGTCTCGACACCGATGTCTGGTTCCCGCTGTCTCAGTCGGTCGCATCGTCGTATCTGGTGCTGAACGCGGCATTGCCGAACCCCACGACCAACATCAACTACGCCAGAGTCCATCTGGTACTGGGCTATTCGTATGCTTTCATGGCCGAGCAGTTCTGCCAGGGGACGGTGTTGAGTGGGCCGCCGCTCACGACAGCGGACATGCTCGATTCCGCGCTCTCGCATTTCGCGGCGGCACGGTCGATCGGAGACGCCAACGCGACAGCGGAAGGGGTCAACATCGCCGATGCAGCATGGGTCGGGGCCGCGCGCGCTGAGCTTCAGAAGGGGAACGCGGCCGGGGCTATCAATGCGGCCGATTCGGTGCCCGCGGGATTCGTCTTCAATCTGGCGTACGTCGACGATCTGGCCCAACGCTTCCGGCTGGCCAACCGGATGTGGTTCTATGTCCGGGACCGGGGGTCCATCGCCGTCGCGCCGACGTGGCGCTCGGGGGCGCAGCTGCCGCCCAACACGGTGCAGAACGCCGACCCGCGGACGCCGTGGATGGTGACGACCGTGTACGCCCCGCAGGACGCAGCCTATTCCGTCGACCGCGGGATTCCGTACGCAATTCAGCAGAAATATCCCGATTACACAGCGCCGGTCCGGTTGGCTTCGAAGCTGGAGGCGGACTACATCAAGGCCGAAGCCCAGGGCACAGCGGCGCAGAAGACGCTGATCGATGCACGGCGCGCCGCGAACGGTCAGGGGGCGGTCGCGATTGTGGACCCCGATTCGACGCTGACGGAATTCCTCACCCAGAAGGGGAAGGACTTCTACTTGGAAGGGAAGCGCATGGGAGACTTCCGGCGCCATCCGACGAACATCATCGGGTTGCCGGTCCCGGGCGCGACCTACTGGAAGCCGGGGTTCGCGCCGGTCGGCAGCAACGCGTGCTACCCGTTGCCGATCACGGAGACGGATAACAACCCGAACTTCTAGTTGGCGCGGTGTCCAGCGTGAGGGGGAGCCAGCAGCTCCCCCTCACTTTTTTATGGGCTGACCACGACCGTGCCGATCATCCCGGAATGGAGCGAGCAGTGGTACGGGTAGGTGCCGGGGGTGTCCAGCCGCACCTCGAACCACCAGTTCGGCGCGAGCTCATTGCTGGTCCACAGCGCCGAGTCCGATACGACCGTGTGATTGACTTTCCCTTCGTTGGTCCATCGCACCGGCAAGCCGACGGCCACCCGGATTGTGTCCGGTTGGAAGAAGTTGTCGCGGGCCGCGGCCAACACGGTGCCAGGTTCAATGCCGCCGATGTTCTTCGCCTTGCACGCACTCACGGCGCCGGCTGTCAGAACGCACAGGCAGATCAGACGAGTCATGGTTGTCGGGGTCGCTCCGCGGAATGTGTCCAGATCAGAATCACGCCGCAATTCGCACCGGAAGAATGAAACTCGAGCGGGACACGGGACGTCCCGCTGTACACTTCGACGGCCGCCACGTCCTCCGGCTGCACGAGGTTGTTGATCCCGATGTCCCCGGAGACTGGGAATGGCACCCCGTCGAGATAATACAACATAGGACAGACGCGCGTCCCGCTGCCGCGATCCGAGACCGCCTGAAAGCTGTTCCCCGACGGACCACGGACCGGTTGCAGTCGTACACCCGGCGCGCGCCGTAGCAGATCGGTGAACACGAGCGGCTGCATTTCTTCGATTTCCGGGCGCGTCAGAAAATATCCGCCGCCGTGTGCCTTGCGCTCCGTGAAGCCCCGCAGCATGGCGGGGACGGCGGCCTCTCCCTCGACGTCGACACCCGGGATCTCGATGGCTTCCGCCTTCATGACGACCTGCACCTCGAGCGTCTGCCCCGCCTCGAACTGGAGCTGCGAGACCACCGGCGAATAGCCGATTCGGCGAACGTGAATGAGCTGGAGGCCTCGGTGCACTCGCGCGATGACGAAGCGCCCGCTCGAGTCGGTGAGCGCTGAGAGTGTCGTGCCCATCAGCAAGACCTGCGCCTCGACGATCGGGGTCGAGTCCGGTGTGATGACGACACCCTTGAGCGTCGCAGGGGCTTGCGCCAGCGGTTGACGGATCCAGCCGAGCGCGAGCACGAGCACCACAAAAATCGAGCGGGACGACAACCTCTTGCTGGTCGTCGTCCCGTCCACGTCGCCCGTCATGTCTGGCGCTCGATCAATCCACAATGGCATCCGGCAGGACGTACTTCATCGGATCGACGGGATGGCCGTTGACCCACACTTCGTAATGCAGGTGCGGACCCGAGGAAATGCCGGTCGAGCCGACGAGCGCGACCTTTTCGCCCCGCTTTACACGTTGGCCACGCACCACGAGCGTCTTGGAGAGGTGCGCGTAGCGCGTCACCAGGCCGTACCCGTGGTCGATCGTCAGCATGTTGCCGTATCCCTCGACCCACGAAACCTGGGTGACGAGGCCGGCCGCCGGCGATTCGATCTCGGAGCCCATTTTGGCGGTGACGTCGATGCCTTCATGCGGGCGCGCCAGGTGCAGAATCGGATGCACGCGCTCGCGCGCGAAGGCGCTCGTCAACCAGCCCTTGGTCGGCATGATCGACGGCAGCGCGGCGTAGCGCGTGCGTTGGCGCGATGCGGAGTCGTACGCTTCGTGGAGAGACCGCACGAGGATGTTGGCGCGTCGGGTCAGCTGATCCATGTCGACGCGCGCGGCGATCGCCTGCGCCCCGTTCGTGCCGAGCGTCGAGAGGCTGTCGCGCTCCCGCCACTGGCCACTCGGTCCACCGATGCCGCCCTGTTGCACATCCTTGTCGACGGGCGAGAGACCGGCGAGCAACCGCAGCGCCTGCTCGCGCTCGCTGAACACGTTCATGGTGTCACGGAGTCCCGCGAGCCGCTCGCGCAGGCGTTGGATTTCGCTCGCGAGCAGCTGATTCTCGCGCTCGAGCGCGCGACTCCTCGTAACGTTCACACCGCGCGACAGTGCCGTGCCGCCCAGTACGAGGAACAGCAACGCGAGCAATCCGCCGATACCGACGAGGGCCTTGACGACCGTCTGCGAGACCTCCACGGCGCGGGACGAACCCGATCCGTGGGGGACCAACATGACGGTCCAGCGCCGCTCGGCTTGCTTACGCTTCACAATGAAAAGATACGCCTCGGCGCGTAACCTCGTCAAATGACGAAATGTGCGCTACGTCACGTTTGTGGGGGCGGAGGGCTCGGCGGCGACGGGTTTGGGGAAGAGCGGAGTGGGCTTGGACACCCTCCGTCCCCCGACGGCAAGTTTCGCGAGGTCGGATAGAAATACGTCTCCCACCGGCCACAGAGGATTGTTCCGGCTCACCGGAACGAAGTCCAACGAGCTCCAAATCTCTGCGACTTTCCCCGGAATGAATGGCGCTGCGAGGATTGCGAGTCGTACGATCGTGCGAACGAGTTGCACGAGTACCGCATCGAGGTCCGCATCACGCTTTTCTTTGGCGAGTTTCCACGGCGCGGTTTCCTCAATGTACCGATTCGCGCGCGACGCCAGCTCGATGATCAGAGCCGCCCCTTGTTGCAGGTCCAAGGCATCCATTGCCGCCGTGTAGGCACGGACCGTTTCCTGCCCCGCGCGCTCGAGTGAGGAATCGGCCGCATTGTCGGCAGGGACAATGCCCCCACGGTAGCGGTGGATCATCGAAAGCGATCGCGACACGAGATTGCCAAGTGTGTCTGCGAGGTCGGCGGTGTAGCGCGCATCAAAGCGGTCCCAGCTGAAATTGCCGTCGTTTTCGAATCCGACTTCCCGGAGCAGGAAGTAGCGGAGCGCGTCGGCACCGTAGCGCTCGATCGCGGCGCCCAGGCTCACCGCGGTGCCGGCCGTCTTGCTCATCTTCGCGCCTTCCCACTGCACATAGCCGTGCGCCCAGACGAGCTTAGGGAGCTCGAGCCCGGCGGCAAGCAGCATGGCCGGCCAGATCACACAATGGAAGCGCGTGATCCCCTTGCCGACGACATGCAGATCCGCCGGCCAGAGACGCTCATAGCCGGGCTCGGGGAAGCCGGTCGCCGACAGATAATTGATGAGTGCGTCGAACCAGACGTAGACCGTCTGCTCGGAATCGCCGGGGAAGGGAATGCCCCACGGCTGGCGCTGTCGCGAAATAGAAACGTCCTGCAATCCATCCTCGATCAGCCGCACGACCTCGTTCCGGCGGATCGCGGGTTCGACACGGAATTCGTTGCTCTGGATGAGCTGCAGCAGTTGCTGGCCGTAGGTGCTGAGCCGGAAGAAGTGATTCCGTTCCCTGGTGTGTATCAGCTCGAGGGTGGGATGCTCGATGCAACGGCCGTTGGCAATCTGCGCCGGCTGCTTGAATTCCTCGCAGCCGGTGCAGTACAGCCCTTCGTAGTCGGCGACGTAGAGATCGTCGGGCCGGCGCTGCTGGATACGCTCGAGGAGTGCCACCACGCCACGCGCGTGACGCGGCTCGGTGGTGCGAATCCAGTCGTCATTGCTGCATTCGAGCCGGCGCCAATAGTCCGCGAACGTCTGTGCCATGCGATCGACCCATTCGCGCGGACTGACGCTCGCGCGCACGGCCGCCTGAATTACGGACTGGCTATGCTCGTCCATCCCCATGAGGAATTGCACCTGATCGCCGCACAGGCGGCGATAGCGGGCGATGCAGTCCGCCCCGACCTTCTCGAGTGCGTGCCCGAGGTGCGGATCGCCATTGGAGTAGTCGATCGCTGTGCTGAGATAGTACTGCGAACCCGTCACTACGCGTGCAGCTGTTCGAGCGTGACGACGCGCGTGGTGCCGGCGTCGGAACGGAGCATGACACGCTCGCGAAAGATGTCGACCGACACGACGCGCTCGATCCCCTCGGACGTGCGGACGGTTTTCCCTTCTTTGGGAAAGCGCTTGCGCTGTTCGACGTAGAAATCGTGCTCGTAATGCAGGCAGCAGAGCAGCCGCCCACACGGACCGGAGATCTGCACGGGATTGAGCGACAACCCTTGCGCCTTGGCGAGCGACAGGCTGACGGGCCGTCCTTCCGGCAGCCAGCTCGAGATACAGAGCTGCCGGCCGCAGCGGCCGATCCCATCGAGGCGCCGGGCCTCATCGCGCGCGCCGATCTGCCGCAGCTCGATGCGAGTGCGGAAGACGCTGGCCAGGTCGCGCACCAGCGCCCGGAAGTCGACGCGCTGCTCGGCTGTGAAATAGACCGTCAGCTTGCGCTTGTCCCACTGCCATTCGGCGTCGGAGACTTTCATGGGGAGGGCATGCTGGCGGACACGGTCGCGCACCACGCGGCGCACTTCTTCTTCGTTCGAGCGCAGCTCGACTGCGACCTTACGGTCTTCGATCGTAGCTCTGCGAAGAATTGGTCTGAGGGCCTCGGGGCTGGGGCCTGGGGCCTGGGAACTGCCCGAGGCCCCAGGCCCCAGCCCCGAGGCCCCATTACAAGCACCACACCGCTCACACTTCTTCGCCGCGATCTCACCAGCCGCTGAGACCACACCAAAGTCCTGCCCGCGCTCGACCTCCACGACGACGGCATCGTCAACGCGGAGAGCGTCGTCGGAAAGCCAGCTGAAGTATTCGCGCCGGTTCCCTTTGAACCGGACTTCCAAGACATGCGTCAAATCACTTCTCGGTCAGAGCACCCATGGAAAGGTACTTTTCTTCGCGGCGTTTGAGGAGCTTGTCGACCCGGTATTTGCGCAGTTGACCGAGATGGCGCTGCAGGGCGTCGCCGAGCGCCGCCGCGGCGGCTTCGGGATCCGAGTGTGCGCCCCCGGCCGGCTCGGGAATGATCTCGTCGATCACTCCGAGGTTGAGCAGGTCTTGGGCGGTAATCTTGAGAGCTTCCGCGGCGCGCTCACGCTGGCTCGCATCCTTCCACAGAATCGCGGCACACCCTTCAGGCGAGATCACGGAATACACCGAGTTCTCGAGCATCAGCACACGATCGGCGAGCCCGACCGCGAGCGCCCCGCCCGAGCCGCCTTCGCCGATGACCGCGGTAATGATCGGGGTTTGCAGCGACGCCATTTCGATCAGACTACTCGCGATCGCCTCGGCTTGGCCCCGCTCTTCCGCGCCGAGCCCCGGGTAGGCGCCTGGCGTATCGACAAGCGTAACGACGGGGGCGCCGAATTTGGCGGCTAGGCGCATCAGCCGCATCGCCTTGCGGTAGCCCTCGGGATGGGCCATTCCGAAGTTGCGATAGAGGTTGTCCTTGGTGTCGCGGCCCTTTTGATGGCCGATCACCATCACACTGGTGCCGTCCAGCCGCGCCCAGCCGCCGACAATCGCCGGATCGTCGCGGTACAGGCGGTCACCGTGCAGCTCGACGAAATCAGTGAAGACCGTGTTGACGTAGTCGAGTGGATAGGGACGCCGTGGATGCCGGGCGACCTGCACCCGCTGCATCGGGGTCAGATTGCGGTAGATCTCGACCCGCAGCGTAGCCAGTTGGTCTTCGAGCGGCTTGATATTCTTTGCGAAATCGGGTTTTTCGCCGGCGACGCGCTTCAACTCCTCGATCTGTTTTTCCAGCTCGAGCAGCGGGCGTTCGAAATCCAGTGAGTATGTCGCCAGATCAAATTCCTGTTGTTATTGATTCAGTAGGGCGCAGCATGCTGCGCCTCTACCATATCAGGCTCGGACCAATGCAACCCCATCCACGCCAACAATCTCCCGTAATGCCGCGAGCAAGTCGTCCGCCGCATCCACCCGGAACGACCGGCTCCGCAGCCGGACGGTCTCGGTATTGCCTCCGTTCGCCGAGCCATTCGTTCCACTCCACTCGAGGAACACCGGAGTCGGTCCCGGATGGGCCGCACACAGCGCGGCAATCGCGCGTGTGGTCTCGGGATCGGGTCGCCGGCTCATCGTCCAGCGGAGCGCGAGGCCGATCGCGCCAGCCGGTTTCAAATCATCGAGCAGGCGGACCGTATCGACAATAAATGGCGCCTGTTCCTCACCGCGGTCGCGCGCGA
>DATFVZ010000207.1:0-3880 GCA_035259785.1 Gemmatimonadales bacterium | reverse complement strand
AATCGGCGCAGCTCGCCAGCAGGACCGCAGAGAGAGCAACGAACAGGGACTGGCAGCGAGCGAAGCGTGAGTACCGGGCAGCGAGCATCCTCAACATCCCTCCGTGGCCAAGGTGGATTCAGTGCAGCTGAGTTGTTGGTGGTGCGAGTCTACGCACTGCCCCGGCCGCAAAACGGACGGGGATTACCGGGGCTTCGACGACTTATTCACGTCGCTCTCCGCGCCGGTCGAGCACCGACGTCCTGAAGGTCGCGGGCCTCTCCCGCCCCCCTGAGCTACTCGCGCGGCCGTCTCCCCGGATCGACCGCTCGGTCAGGGAGGGGAAAGAGAGGCTCAAGGGGCTAGCCTGCGGCAGCTCCAAATCCGGAGCGTTGTGCTACTTCAGGGCAGGCTTCGAGTCGATCGCGCTTCGCGTCCGGCTGCGAGCGCCACGTGCAGGGCGAAGAGAAAAGGCGACGGAGGCGCCGCAGCGCCTCCGTTGCCGAGAGCAGCTTTAGATCACAACAACGTTCTTCAGCGGCAGCTTCGGGGCGAGATTCAGGTGGAAGCCGAATCCGGCACCGATGATGCTGTCATTGAGGACCGCGACATTGATCAACTGCGCCGCAGTGATGTTCTGGTTCACATTGATTGTTGGGCTGCCAACATTCTCAAGGTTCACCAAGGGGCTCAAGCCGCCGCGAACAGCGGACATGCCCTTGCGGTCGAGTTCCTTGCTGCAGGGTAGGTCGCGAATCATGATGGCCGACATGGCATTTCTCCGTAATTTCGTTGGCGATCGGTGGAGGCCGTCGAGGTCTCCACCGAGGTCCACCGGGGTTGCTTAGCGCTGGTTGACGATGACTTTGTTGTCCTGGTCGAGAGTCGTGTGCACGTCGACATGGGGCTTGAACTTGTCGAACGCGGCGACCTGGTTGGCAACGGCGACGTCGATCGTCTGCAGGGCGTTGTTCTGCTGCTGAGCCGAGACCCGCGCGAAATTCTGGTCGTAGTCGTAGCTGTAGGTCTTGAACGGGGCGATGAGGTAGCCACCACGCACGCCGGCCATCTCGGTGCGGCCGAGCACTTCGTTGCGGGAAAGGTCTTTGATCGTCAGTTTCATTTGCAAGTCTCCTAAGAGTTAGTAAGTAAAGTTCAGAAAGTTGAGATTCCGTTTGAGCACATCGCGCTCGGTCGCCTCTACAGCACGGGGTGTGCCAGGTGCGGCCCAGCGCGGCGAATCGCCTCGCAGCTGTCTGAAAAGACTACGGATATGGATCGCGGCCGCGTTTCCATCGCGGCCGCGCGCTGCGCTCCGGGTGGTGGGCGCAATCGAACAGAATCCGCGGCGGCTGTTGGGTCGCTCGCAACAGATCGCGGGCCGGAGCCGCTGACGGGCTGCTTCGCCGCGCTCGCGGCCACGGGTCCGCGCGCGGCGCTTCTTCACGATATCGACTTTCTATCGCGATATCGACTTTCTCTTCTGCTCGCGTCGTCGGTTTGCCGCACGCGTCCTAACATGGAAGTACGTCAGATGTATGCCAGCGGCAGGGGACCTGTGCCACGTCGTGGCCATGCTGCGGCGCTCCGATCGCAGCCGAAGAAGGAGACGACCCATGTGGAAGACAACCGCATCGAGCCTGAGACCACTCGTTAGCGTGCTCGCTGTCTCTCTCGCGTGGTGCACCGCGCCGTCGATCGCCGGCGACCGCGACGGCGGCAAGGATGAGGGGCGCCCGCTTCCGTGCGCCGAATTGCCGAACCTGAAGGTCCCTCAGACGACGATTGCGTCGGCGGAAATAGTGCCCGCGGCGAGCGGACTTCCGGAGTACTGCCGCGTCCGCGGCCGCGTCGACACGGAGATCAACTTCGAGCTCGGACTCCCGACGGCCTGGAACGGTAAGTTCTACCACGCGGGCGGAGGTGGATTCGTCGGCTCGATTCCCTCGACCGCGGCTGGGCTCGCACGCGGCTACGCCTCCGTGGCGACCGACACCGGCCACGTCGGCGTCGGCGTCCCTGCGCTCGATGGCTCATGGGCGCTCGACCGCCCGGACCGCCAAGTCAACTTCGGCCACCGCGCGATCCACGTCGTGACGGTCGCGGGCAAGGAGATCGCCCGTCGCGCCTACGGCAAGCGGGCGAAGTATTCGTACTTCCAGGGCTGCTCGAACGGCGGCCGTCAGGCCTTGCAGGAGGCGCAGCGGTACCCGGAAGACTTCGACGGCATCATCGCCGGCGCGCCCGCGCTCGACTGGACCGGGCTCATGACCGGCTTCAACTGGGATTCGCAGGCGTTGCGGGCAGCGCCGATTCCGCCGGAAAAGCTGACGCTGATCGCACAAGGGGCAGTCGCGCGATGCGACGCGCAAGACGGCCTCGTCGACGGGCTGATCTCTGACCCGCTGCGCTGCGATTTCGATCCGGCGGTCTTGACCTGCAACGGGCCGGACGCGCCCGGTTGCCTGACGCCGGCCCAGGTTCAAGCGGTGAAGAAGGTCTACGCAGGGCCGAGCAACTCGCGAGGCAAGCAGTTGCACCCCGGTTTTCCGCCCGGGGCGGAGGACGGTGGAACGGGCTGGCAGACGTGGATCTCCGGTCCGACCGCATCGGGCCCTCCCGTGAACGGCAACCCGTTGCAGTTCACGTTCCAGGATCACTACCTCAAGTATTTCGTCTTCTCCAACCCCGCATACGACTCGATGACGTTCGACTTCGATCGTGATCCCAGGGCGCTTAGGGCGACCGGTCAATTCCTGAACGCCACGGACGCCGACCTCGCGGGCTTCCGCAGGAATGGCGGCAAGCTTCTGCTGTGGCATGGCTGGGCGGACCACGCGCTGATGGCGGAGCGGACGATCCAGTATTACGAAGACGTCGTTTCCGGACTCGACCGCCACACCAAGGCGAGCTCCTTTGTCCGGCTGTTTCTCGCCCCGGGGATGCATCACTGCGGCGGCGGCCCCGGGCCGAACACCATCGACACGCTGATCCCTCTCGAAAACTGGGTCGAGAAAGGCGAAACGCCGCGGCGGATTATCGCCACCAAGTACGTGAACAACGTCCCGGGCCAGGGGGTCGAGCGCACGCGCCCGCTCTGCGCCTACCCGAAAGTCGCTCGCTATGTCGGCCGCGGCAGCATCGACGACGCGGCGAACTTCGAGTGTCGGACGCCGGACCATCATCACGGCAAGGATCGTTGAGAGGCGGCGACGTTCGAAAACGCGGTTCCCGCTGATGCGAGTAGCAACCGGGAGCGCGGCACCACGGGCTTAGTGTTTTCTATCGGCGTCGTCCGGCAATATTCCCCACCTGGCGCGCGCGCGAACGCGCAGACTCGCCCTTGTCGCCTTTGGCTATATGGCCCCGCGACACATCCGAGCTCCCCGGGCCTCTTGAGCCCGGGGAGCCTGGACCTCACCTCGAAATAACCGCTGAGCCCTCAGCCGACCTTCGGGACTTCCCCTCGCACGCACCAGGCTCGCGCCTTGAGCACGAACGCGCTGTCTGCACGATTACCGAGCAGACGGTGTCGCATGCGCGCCTCGAGCTCGCGGCGGCGCTCGTCGCCGAGCGACACGACGTAGGCACCCGCTGGGCCCGCTCCCGTCAGGAACGGCGCCCAATAATCGTCGAACGACGCGAAGGCTTGCTCGATCACCAGGGGCTTTTCCTGGACGTTCACCAGTCCGGCCCTCCGCCAAAGCTCACCGAGCTGACCCGCGCGGGATAGCTTCATGTGGCGCTCATCCTTCGGCGCCATCGCCGGGTCCAGCGCGACCACCTCATCCCAGAAGAATCTGAGCATCTCCATGCCCGCGTCGTAGTCCCAGACGCAGGCACTGACGATGCCTTGAGGACGGGTCACGCGGCGCATCTCACCGATCGCCTTGGTGTGATC
>DATFVZ010000206.1:0-4946 GCA_035259785.1 Gemmatimonadales bacterium | reverse complement strand
TTCGTAGACGACGTCCAGATCCTCGTCACTACACGCGATCGCGTCGTGACTCTGGACGGCGCGGCGAGGAGCGAGGGTGAGAAAGACATGGCGGAGTCCGACGCCTGGTTCGTTTTCGGCGTGGACAAGGTGATCAATAATTTGCAAGTCGTCTGATTCGCAGGAGCGAGCTATGCCGATAGAGATCGATCGAGAAGAAGTACGGACGATGGCTACCGCCGGCGCGCAACTCGTCGAAACGCTGCCCGCCGGACAGTACGAAGAGGAGCGGCTGCCTGGCGCGATCAGCATCCCGCTGAAAAAATTGGACGACCGGACGGCGGCGACGCTAGACCGCAACAGGCCTGTGATCGTCTATTGCTACGATTACCAGTGAGACCTGAGCGCGCGGGCCGCGTGGCGGCTCGAAAGTCTCGGGTTTACTCAGGTCTTTCGGTACGCCGCCGGCAAGGCGGACTGGTTCGCCAACGGACTGCCCCGCGAGGGGAAGCAGGCCAAAGTCCCGCACGCCGGCGATCTCGCGCGGACGGACACGCCGATCTGCCACCTGAATGACCGCGTCGGCGACGTCTATGCCCGCGTCCACGCTTCGGGTTGGGACATCTGCGTCGTGGTAAACGGGCGGCGTGTGCCGCTTGGCGCGCTGAGTTTAGAGGCGATGGTCACAGACCCCAACGCGGCCGCCGAACAATTGATGGATCCATGCCCCGCCACTATCCGCCCGAGTTGGACGTTCGAGGAGACGTCGGAATATCTGAAGCGACAGAATCAGGATCGGGTCCTGGTCACAACCTCCGAGGGCCTGCTGATAGGCGTCTACTTTCAGGCAGACGCCGAGCGTCACATGGACAATTTCCGCCGCAAGGTTAAGCGAGCGACTGGATTTTGAGATGAACCACGCCGAACCCATACGCATCTTCCTCTGCGGCGACGTGATGACGGGAAGGGGCATTGATCAGGTCTTGCCTCATCCCGGCGACTCGGCGCTCTACGAGTCATATGTCCGTGACGCGCGCGAATACGCGCAGCTCGCCGAGGTCGCCCACGGCCCGATCCCACGGCCTGTAGACTTCTCCTACATCTGGGGCGACGCGCTCGCAGAGATGGAGGCGTCCCGGACGGACGTACGGATCATCAACCTCGAGACCGCCATCACCGAGAGCGAGGATTACTGGCCCGGCAAGCCTGTGCTCTACCGCATGCATCCTCTGAACATCGGCTGCCTGACGGCGGCCCAGGTCTCTTGCTGCGCCCTCGCCAATAACCACCTACTTGACTGGGGGGACGAAGGGCTTCAGGAGACGCTTCGGACGTTGGACGCGGCGGGCATAGCCCACGCCGGGGCGGGGCGCGACGCTGTGGAGGCCGGACTGGCTGCCGCGCTCGATGTGGCGGGCAAAGGGCGCGCGCTGGTTTTCTCGCTCGGCTCGCCTACAAGCGGCGTCCCACGAGAGTGGGCCGCGGCCGGGGACCGATCCGGCGTCAACCTGCTGGAGGACCTGTCGGAAGAGACGGCGCGTCGCGTCGCAAACCGTATGCTGAAGGGAACGCGGCCCGGCGACGTGATTGTGGCCTCGATACATTGGGGCGGCAACTGGGGCTACCGCGTCCCCGATGAGCAGATCAACTTCGCCCGCCGGCTGATCGATGAGGGCGTCTCGATAGTTCACGGCCACTCGTCCCATCACGTGAAAACCGTGGAAGTTTACCGTGGGCGGTTGATCCTCTACGGTTGCGGAGATTTCATTAGCGACTATGAGGGGATCGGCGGTTATGAGCAATTCCGCGGCGACCTGGCGCTCATGTACCTGTTGGATGTGGACCAGCGACAGGGCCAATTATTGAATGCGCGACTGGTCCCAATGCAAGTCCGGCGGTTCCGGCTGAACCGCGCCTCGGCCGAAGACTCCCAATGGCTCTGCGACCTTCTAAACCGGCTCGGCGCGCCGTTCGGCACGCATGCGCAAATGGAGAGTGACTACAGCCTGACTCTCCAATTGCAATGAGACACTTCTCGAAAAAAATCACTGGAATGCCATTTGCCCGTTTGTTTATGGGACTTATATGACTTATGGGACTGACTTTGTCACATAAGTCCCATAAGTCCTATAAGTCCCACATCTAAGGAGAATACTATGAGATCACAAATTACCGGATTGCGAGTGGCAAGCATCATGTTCGGTCTGATAGCGATAGGGCAATTGATGCGGTTGGTGATGCGCCCTGAGGTGCTGGTGGCCGGTTCTCCGATGCCCCTGTGGCCGAGTGTGCTGGCCTTTATCATTATGGGCGCTCTAAGCCTTTGGATGTGGAAACTCACTCACAGGCCGGTCAGATAAGCGAATATGGGGCGAACAAAGGCGCAACCGGATAGAGGCGACCTGAGGGAAGATCGGCGCGTGCCGCCCGAGCGGCTGCGATGGTTCTGCGACCCGGCGGAATTGCCGTTCGAGACGACCGAGCGACTTCAGCCGAAGGACGGAGCGATCGGGCAGGAGCGCGGAATCGCGGCGTTGGAGTTCGGGCTGGAAATGGAATCGCCGGGGTTCAATCTTTTCGTCGCCGGGCCTCCCGGCACCGGCCGGATGACCGCCGCGCGAACTTATGCCGAGCGCCGGGCGGCCAAACGCCCGGTCCCCGACGACTGGCTCTACGTCTACAACTTCGAGCGCCCTGACCATCCGCTCAGTCTGCGACTGCCCGCCGGCGCCGGCGCGCAATTCCGAGACGACATGGCCGAGCTGGTCAAGGCCGTGCGTGAACAGGCCAGGCGGGCCTTCGAGAGTCGCGAGTATCGCAATTTGCGCGAGGAGATTCATCGGAAGCTGGAGGAGAAGCGCCGCCATTTGATCGAGGACATGTCCCAAAGGGCGAAGAAGCGAGGCCTCTCCGTCTCGTTTACGCCGATGGGCGCGGTCATCGTCCCATTGGCGCCAGACGCAGCGGATCGGCCGATGAGTTCGGAAGAGGTCGAACGTCTGCCGGAAGAAGAGAGGGCGCGACTGCGCGAGCGGGGAGAGGAGTTTTCGCCGGCCATCAGCGAGACACTCGATCAGATTCGGCGCCTTGAACGTGAGGCGCATGAGGTGATTGTCGAGCAAGATCGAGAGGTCGCGCGCAACGCCATCGCCCCACTCGTTCACGATTGTCAGAACAAATACCGCGAGCAGCCGAGGGTCGTAGATTACCTGAACTGGGTTCAGGAAGACCTGATCGCGCACACCGAAGCGATCAGGGCCGAGGTAGGCGATGAAGAGGAAGCCGGCGAGAAACCTCAGCAAAGCAATGTTTCGCTCGAATCGATCGTGACCGAGTTCGACCACGAACCCATCTGGGACCGCTATGCAGTGAACGTCCTGGTCGAGAGCGAGCCGGAGGCCGCGGGCGCGCCGGTGGTCTTCGAGCCGAATCCCACTTATTACAACCTGCTCGGCCGCATCGAGTACCGCGCCCTCTTCGGCGCGATGATCACCGACTTTCGCATGATCAAGGCCGGCGCGTTGCACCGGGCGAACGGCGGTTTTCTGCTGCTCAACGCCATCGACGTGTTGAGCAACCCGTTCGCATGGGACGCCCTCAAGCGGCAGCTCAAGACCGGCCAGATTCGGATCGAGAACATCGGCGAGCAGTTCACCCCGGCCCCCATGGCGACGCTACAACCCGAACCGATCCCGCTGAATTTGAAGGCGCTGCTGATCGGGCCGCCTCTCTGTTATTACCTGTTGTATTTCCTGGACGAAGATTTTCCCAAGCTCTTCCGCGTGCGCGCGGACTTCGATACGGAGATGGCGCGGACCGACGAACACCTGGCCCGCTACGCCGCTTTCGTCCGCAGCCACGTTCAGGAGTTGGGCCTCCTGCATTTTCATCGAGACGCCGTCGCCAAGGTGGCCGAGTACGGGGCGCGCCTGACTGAGCATCAGAGGAAACTGAGCGCCCGCTTCCGGCAGGTCGGCGATCTCGTGGCCGAAGCGAGTTATTGGGCGTCGGTAGACCGGCAGCCCTACGTGCGCGCCCGACACGTGGCGCGAGCCATGAATGAGCGAATCTACCGCTCGAACCTGATCGAGGAGAAAATTCGCGATCTGATCACCGAAGGGACGATCTTCATCGACACGACCGGCGAGCGCGAGGGACAAGTGAACGGTTTGTCGGTGATGGACGTCGGCGACTACAGCTTCGGACGGCCCGTCCGCATCACCGCGCAAACTTCCATGGGGACCGAGGGCGTCATCAACATCGAGCGGGAGACGCGCTTGAGCGGGCGGGTTCACAACAAGGGCTTCCTCATTCTCACCAGCTTTCTCTCGACCCGCTACGCGCAGGACAAGCCGTTGGCGCTCGCGGCGCGGGTCGCCTTCGAGCAGACCTACGACGAGGTCGAGGGCGACAGCGCGTCCAGCGCTGAGCTCTATTCGCTGCTCTCTAGCCTCGCAGGGCTGCCGCTGCGGCAAGACCTGGCCGTCACGGGGTCGGTCAGCCAACTGGGCATGATTCAGCCGGTCGGCGGAGTTAACGAGAAGATCGAAGGCTTCTTCGAAGTCTGCAAAGTCCGGGGATTGAGCGGCGCGCAGGGAGTAATCATCCCGGCGGCGAGCGTAAAAAATCTGATGCTGCGAGAAGACGTGGTTGATGCGGTCCGCCAGGGCGAGTTTCACATCTGGGCCGTGCGAACCGTCGACGAGGGGATCGAGATACTCACCGGCGCGCAGGCGGGCGAGCGGCGGGCCGACGGGACCTGGGAGCCGGGGACTGTGAACGCCCGCGTGGACCAACGTCTGCGCGATTACGCCCAACGCCTGAAGGATTTCGGCCGCGCCGTGGAATTCGCCGAAACGCGCGAACGCAAGCCGGCCGAGATCGGCCCACAAGCCCCGCGCTTCCGATCATGGTGGGCCGCCATTCAGCGTCTCTGGTTATGGCGCTAAATCGGAACAACTGACATC
>DATFVZ010000205.1:0-2532 GCA_035259785.1 Gemmatimonadales bacterium | reverse complement strand
GGGTACGGCATCGCGAACGAGTGGAAGTGGGCCTACGCCGTCGCAGTCGCGGCCGCCATCCTGCAGCTGGTGATGCTGGTCGTCGTGTTCGGCTCCGACGTGATCAACTTCCCGGTGATCATCACGCTGCTGTTCGACGGCGCGCTCGTCGGCCTGCTGCTGCACCCCGAGAGCCGGTCGTACCAGCGCATCTGGTTCAAGTAGGCGCCGTTCCGGGCTCGAGCGCAACTACCCGATTCTCTACGAGCTCGTGGATCGGCAGGTCCTGCACTCGAGCGAACGTATGTTCGGGCCGGCTCGGGTGACAACTGCGCTCGCTGACCAGGGGTTTAGCGCGCGCCCGGTCTGCCGCACGCTGATCGAATAGTCAACGCCCGGGGAGAGTGCGCGCGACCTTCTGCGCGTGGCGCGTTGGCCTGTGGGGGCCGGGGGGTCGAGCTAGCCGGGTCTCCGGGCTCCCACATTCATGGTTCGGGCCGCCGAAGCGTCCAGTCCCCTCGCTGTCAAACGCTGTCGGTATGGCCGTGTAGCACGTGTGAAAGAAGGACAGGGACCGAGCCCTAGGTGGCTCGTGTTGTGGACGGTCGTCGGAGTAACTGTCTGGGCGGTGATGGTCTTGGCCGTCTATATGGTCGTCACCCGCTAGGCGGGTTGCGCCTGCGCGCCTCGACGCGTGGCGTGTTCGTTCCGCACGATCTTGGGTCACCGGGTGTTTCAGGTGCGGATTGAGCGCAGCCGTCGAATCTCGTCCAACGCCGCTTCGAGCTGTTCGAGCAGCTCGAGGGCCTGTTCGCGGTTCAGGGCCCGAGCCCTGGGGCTGAGCATGGCGTCGACCAACGCTGGTTCTCGACCGGTTCCGGGATCGCTAGTTCGGCATGGGCTCAGCATAGCGAACATATGTTCGCTATCCGCCGGCGACGAGCTCAGGGCCCCTGCGAGAAGGGACAAATGTCCTGGCTTCTCAGTGCGTCTGGCCGTGGCCAGGCGCAGGTCGCGCCGGGACCATGGGGAGCAGCAATCGGAGCCTTGATAGGCGCCCGACGCAACGGGCCCTCCTTAGAAAGCGTCACTGATGCACGTACGCGCGACGGTCCTCGCGCAGCTTTTCGACCATCACGACATGATGAACGGGGGCGGCTGGTGGTGGCTGTCGGGCACGCTCATGATGGTCTTGGTACTCGCCGGCATCGGCTTGGCGGTTTGGCTCATCGTGCGAAGCAGCCGGCCTGGCGGGCAGCGCGGCGGCGCCCAATCTGCGGAGGACATCCTCGAGGAGCGCTACGCCCGGGGCGAGATTGACACAGACGAATACGAACACCGTCTGAGCAGGCTCCGCTGATGGAACGGTTTGCGCGCCTGGCCGCGGACGTCTACGGCGAAGGGAACGGACCCGGCCCGTTGGTCCTCCTACACGGCTTGACCTTCGATCGGACGATGTGGCGTCCAGCTCTGGAAGGCCTAGCGGCGATCGATCCGGGTCGGCGCGTCGTGGCCTTCGACCTGCCCGGTCACGGTGAGTCGGGCGCGCAGGAGTCGTACGACATCAACAGCGTGATTGCGGCAATACGTAGAGCGACAGAGCAGGCGGATGTTCACTCGCCGGTCATAGTGGGTCACTCCATCGGCGCGCTCATCGCGACGCGATACGCGGCGCAGTATCCGACCCGTGGAGTGGTGAACGTGGATCAACCACTGCTCATCGCCCCGTTTGCCGATCTAGTGCATTCGCTCGAGGATCGACTGCGTGGGCCGGATTTCGCCGAACTCTGGCAAATGTTCGAGGCCAGCTTGCACGCCGAGCTGCTATCGCCAGAAGCACAGGCGATCGTGCGCACCACGAGTAACCCACGCCAGGATCTCGTGCTCGGTTACTGGTCCGACGCGATCGAGCGTCCCGTCGCCGAGCTCAATGCCATGGTCGAAAGCATGCTCGCCAAACTGCGCGATGAGCATCTCCCCTACGTGATCGTCGCCGGCGGCCCCCTTGGTCCAACGTACGACACCTGGCTCAAGACGGCGTTGCCCGAGGCACAGGTGATCGTCTGGCCCAACAGCGGACACTTCCCCCACCTGGCCAACCCGGCAGCCTTCGCGAGGATCCTCGCCGACACCGCGAACTGGTAGATCATCGGCGGTCTAGTGACGCTGCGATCCCCGCCCGATATGCCGTCGGTGGCGGGGGCATTACCTATTTCGTCGCTCTAGCGCTCAGCCGACGATCCGTGACGCTTAGGTTTTCGGCCTCTGCCCTACCGTTCGCTGATCGCTGGGGTTCAAATAACGCCCGGCGCGGGCAGCGAGTACTTCGTGGTGGACTTCTAGCCCGCGAGGCCGCCTGCCCCGCCGAATGAATCCGCCGGGCTCGGTGAATTGGACGTGTTCGACTCGTACTCGAACTTCTTTCTCGCCAGTGCCGGCGCCTCGGCTGCCTTCATCGGGTTGCTGTTCGTGTCGCTGACGATCACGAACGTCGAGGAGACCGATCAGAGGGCGAAGACGAACCGGGACGCGCTCGCGGGAAGCGCGTTTGCA
>DATFVZ010000204.1:0-4131 GCA_035259785.1 Gemmatimonadales bacterium | reverse complement strand
AGGTTGACGTGATTGGCGTTGAAGTCGCCCACCGCATACGTCGTCTTGAAGCGTCGGAATTCAAATCCAAAAACCATCGGTCCCCGAGGCCGCCATTCCAGATGGCCCTCGCAGACGAAATTCTTGAGCCGGCCGCCGGCGGCGACGTCGGCATCATCGGGGTCGTCAATGCCGCAGCCTCCGCCGAAGATCCATTCTGAAGTGGGGCGCAGATTGAGCTGGCCCCAGCCGCCTTTCGTTTGCACGGGGACGCCTGCCGCACCCGTGTTCTGACCGATCCCACCGCCGCCGAGTCCCGCGAGCGCCTTGCCGGCAAAGGCCTCGCCCACAAGCTCGGCGATTCCAAACTTGAAGCGACCGTCAGCGGTAACGGCCTGCGACACCAGCAGCGTGTCGCCACTGAGCGTATCGTTTCCGAGGAACCAACCGATGTGGCCGCCTATGCCGACCTCGTTCGGATCGTCGGTCGGCCCCCAGGAGAGGCGCACCCGACTCTCGAGGGACGGGCGCCCAGATCGTTCCGCGGAGTCGGGTTGGGTCGTGAAGCTCGATTGCGGCGACCCGGTTCCCGGTGCGAGCACGGCACCCTGCAACGCGAGACGCAGGGTCTTGCCGAATTCACCTGTCAGCCGAACCTGCGGAACCCAGAGCCAGAGATTGCCCGCCCCCGCGAAGTCGGGGAACCCGACGGATGCGAGCGAGCGGGGACTCCGCTCGGCGACCAGTGGTCCCTCCTGGCCGATCAGGAGCTCCATGGATCCTCCGGTCCCGGTCCATGTCAGTGTCGCCAGCGCGCGTCGCAGTCGCAGGAGCGGGAAGGTGCGGCCGCCGGAGCTGGGCTGCTGGCCGCCGAAGAAGTCGACATCTATCTCGCCGGAGAAAACGCCCCGCAAGACGTTGGGATCGTTGATGAGCACCCCGAGCCGCGTCTGTCGAATGATCCCGCCAACGGCGCCGAGTCCGATCGCATCGACGTTGGCGAACTGTGGAACGTCGCTGTTATTCACGCTGGCAGAGTTGTAGAAGCCATTCGCGAGGACGAATCCGGTAAACTCGATCGTACTCTGCGGTGCCGCGGGTTGCTGCATCGTCAGCACGAGAAGGAACACGCCTTGCATCACGGCGCCACTCCTGGCGAGTTTCGTTGCAATACAGTAAGCTCCACGCCCTCAGATGCAACGCTTCATTGGGTTCGTCATTCTCGCCGGTCTCCTTGTAACACCGAACGGACAGGCTCAGACGCCGGCGCCCGGAACGGTCCAGGTGAACGGGCGGATCAACATCCTCGAGAAGAACAACAAGCCCTCCCCCGATCTCGACGACGCCGTGTTGTATCTCGAAGGCCCTGTCGCGGCGGCCACGGCCGCACAACCCGTCACCGTCGAAATCGCAATCACGGACAAGACGTACGCCCCTCAGGTGGTCGTCGTTCCGGTGGGCTCATCGGTGCGCTTTCCCAACCACGATCCGTTCAACCACAATGTCTTTTCCGCGAGCGAGCCGAATTCGTTTGACCTGGGGCTCTACGGCCGCGGCGCAGCGCGGAGCCAGACGTTCGCGCATCCGGGCTTGGTGCGCGTGTTCTGCAACATTCATCCGCGCATGGTCGCTTACGTCCAGGTCATGGCGAACCGGTATTTCACGCAACCCGGCACGGACGGAAGCTTCAGGTTCGCAAACGTGCCGCCAGGGACCTATCGGCTCCATGTCTGGCATGGGCGCATTCCGGCGGAAGTCGTTCAGGAGATCACGGCCGGCAATAGCACAGACGAGTCGCTGGAGATCGCCCTGGACGCGAGGGGTTACCGCTGGGAGCCGCATCGCAACAAGTTCGGCAAGGACTATCCGACCAATGCCGGACGCGAGCGCTACTAAACCGGCGTTCGGACTGACCGCGAAGATTTTCCTGGCCTCGGCGCTGCTCGTCGTGGCCGTGCTGGGGATTACCTTCGGCGTGACGTCGATACAAGCGAACCGCACCGCGGACGAGTCTATTCATCGCGCGCTGATCGCGACACGCCGCGCGGTCGACGATTACCTGGCCGCGCGCACCCGGACGCTGGGTCGTGCGAGCACGGTGGCGACGGACGTCCCGCAGTACCGCCAGCGGCTGCTGAATCAGCGCAACCGCGCCGAGGCGCTCGATCAGGCGGATGACGTACGCGACCTGATCGGCGCGTCATGGGTGCTCGTTACCAACAATGACGGCATTCTCATTGCCCGCACCGATTATCGCGAGCAGGACAGCGTCGATCTGTCGATCGCGCCGTTGGTCGCCAACGCGCTGAGCGGCGACCAGACGAGCGGCGCCTGGCTCGACGATCTCCGGGGCACGATGTTCATCGCCGTCGGCACGCCGCTTCGCGACCGGCCTGACGCAGCGCCGCTGGGTGCCCTCATTGCTACGTATCAAATCGATGATTCCCTCGCGGGTGCGATCAAGCAAAACACTAACTCCGATGTCGTGTTCTTCGCCTTGGACACCCTCGAGCAACCAGTGGTCGTCGGCAGTACGCTCCCCGCGCAGGCTGTCAGCTCCGTGCTCCGCGATGGCGTACGCACGGACACTCTGGCGGCGGACTCGGCTGGCACCGGGATAGCACTCGCCGCAACACTGGGTGGAGAGCATCTGATCGGCTTGGCCGGTCCCATCCGCTCGTCCAGTGGAGAACTTCGCGGCGGCTTTGTCGCGTTGCGCTCACGCGACGCCGAGCTCGCCGCCTTCAGCGCGCTCCGGCGCACGATGCTGTTCGCCGTAGCGCTCGGTGTGGTGCTGGCCCTCATCGTCGCGTTCTTGCAGGCTCGCCAGATCGCGCGGCCGGTGCGCCGGCTAGCGCTGGCGACCCGACGGGTTCAAGCCGGCGATTACGGCGTGGACATCGAGGTCAACTCGCGCGATGAAATCGGTGTGCTGTCGCGTGCCTTCAAGAGTCTGGTGGAAGATCTGAAGGAGAAAGCGGCGCTCGTCGATTACATGGCCGCATCCGGAGGGGTGGGGCGCGCTGCGGTGACGCAGCCGATCGCGTCGACCGGCGTGCGGGAAACGGCCAGCGATCAGCTGCGCCCGGGCGCGATCTTCGCTGGTCGTTATGAGGTGCAAGAAATGCTCGGCGCTGGCGGAATGGGCGTGGTGTACAGGGCGTTCGACCGCGAGCTGGAGGAACCCGTGGCCATCAAGACTCTACGGCCGGAAGCCATGGCCGGAGGGAATGTGGCGCTCGAGCGCTTCAAGCAGGAAATCCGCCTGGCGCGGCGCATTGCCCATCGCAACGTCGTGCGCACGTACGACCTCGGCGAAGTCAACGGGATGTATTACCTCACGATGGAGTACGTCGACGGGACATCGCTCAGGCAGCTCATCGAGGCGAGCGGCAAGTTGCCCGTCGCGGTTGCATTGACGATCGGCAAACAGCTGTGCCGCGCTCTGGAAGTCGCGCATGCCGAAGGCATCATTCACCGCGACATCAAGCCGTCAAACGTCGTCGTGGACCCCAGCGGGTTTCTCAAGGTGATGGATTTCGGGATCGCGCGGCTCGCCAATCCCCCGCAGGGAAAGGGGCTCACTGAGGCGGGCGTTTCGATCGGCACGCCGGACTACATGTCACCCGAGCAACTGGCCGGCGTGGAGCTCGACGCCCGTACTGATCTCTATGCCGTGGGGATCGTGTTGTTCGAATGCCTCACTGGACGCGTGCCGTATCTGGCTGACACGCCGTGGGCGCTCGTCGCCCAACACATGGAAGAAGATCCGCCGAGTCCTCGCGCGCTCAACGCCGCTGTGCCGGAGGCACTCGCGGCGGTCATTCTCAAAGCCCTGGCCAAAGATCCTGCACAACGCTTCCCATCGGCTTCAGAAATGCATGACGCGCTGGCGGAGGTCAGACTCCCGCAAACCACGGATAGCCCTGTTCCTCCCAATACCCAAGGGGGCGCTCGGCCGTGAACGTCATCGAGACGAGATACTTCGTCATCTTGTAGCCGAGTTTTGTCGGCGCATACAGCCGCAACGGCGCGCCGTGCGCGATGGGCAGCGGATTGTCATTCATGCCGTCGGCGAGAATGGTCTGAGGATGCATCGCGCTCGCCATGTCCCACCCGTTGGAGTACCCGGAATCGAAAGAGTCGAACCGG
>DATFVZ010000203.1:0-3002 GCA_035259785.1 Gemmatimonadales bacterium | reverse complement strand
GCAAACAGCGCGGTCGCCTCTTCCTTCTTAGCGACCGTGCGTGAGACCGCGGGCGATGACGATCCGCTGGATTTCACTCGTCCCTTCATAAATCTCGGTGACCTTTGCATCCCGGAAGAGTTTTTCAACGGGGAAGTCACGCATGTATCCGTACCCCCCGAAGAGTTGAATCGCCTGTGTGGTGACCCACATCGCCGTTTCCGACGCGAATAGCTTGACCATGCTGGCGTACAGCGTGATGTCCTCGCCTGCGTCCTTGCGGGCCGCGGCGCGGTGCGCCAGGGCGCGCGCCGCCTCGGTGCGCGTCGCCATGTCGGCCAGCTTGAATTGCACTGCCTGGAACTCCTGGATCGACTGGCCGAACTGCTGCCGCTCGGCGACGAAGCGTAAACAGTGCTCGATCGCCCGCCGTGCGATGCCGACCGCCTGCGCCCCGATGCCGAGCCGCCCAGCGTCGAGCCCCTCCATCGCGTAGATGAATCCCATGCCCTCGTCGCCCAGCATGTGATCCGCAGGGAGCCGCACCTCGTTGAGCTCGATGGCCGCCGTATTCGACGCGCGCAGCCCCATTTTGTCTTCGGGCCTAGCGGCTCGGTAGCCCTTGGTGTCGGTCGGCACGACGAACGTCGAAATCCCTTTCGCGCCGCGGCGCGCATTGGGCTGATCGGTCCGCACCATGATCATCATCAAATCGGCGGTGCCGGCGTTCGTCGCCCAGGCCTTCGTGCCGGTCAGCACCCAGTCCTTCCCGTCCTTCGTCGCCTGCGCGCGTAGCGACGCCGCATCCGATCCCGCCTCGGCCTCTGAGAGCGCGAAGCCGGCAAGCACCTCACCGCGCGCCATGGGCTTGAGCCACCGCTCCTTCTGCGCCGGCGTGCCGTGCTTCACGAGCATCGTCGTCGGAATAGCGTTGTGAATGCCCATCGAGACGGCCAGGGCGGCGTCGGCAGCGGAGATCTCCTCGAGGGCCATGAGGTAGGTAACCGTGTCCAACCCCATGCCGTCGTATTCCTCGGGCGTGCACATCCCGAGGAACCCGAGCTTGCCGAGCTCATCGATGACCTCGCGGGGAAAATGCGAGGTCCGGTCCCACTCGGCGGCGAAGGGCTCGATCTTTTCCTTGGCGAATTCGCGAGCAAGCTCAACGACCTCGCGCTGCTCAGTCGCGGTAAGCATAGAACCCCTGCCCCGATTTCCGGCCGAGCCGCCCCGCCGCCACCATCTTTTTCAGGAGCGGCGCGGGACGATACTTGTCTTCACCGAGTCCTTCGTGCAGCACTTCCATGATCGCGAGACAGACGTCGAGGCCAATCAGATCGGCAAGCGCCAGGGGCCCCAGCGGATGGTTCATGCCGAGCTTCATGACCTGATCGACCGCGTCGGGCGTGGCGACGCCCTCCTGCACGCAGAATATGGCTTCGTTGATCATCGGCATGAGCACGCGGTTCGACACAAAGCCCGGCGCATCATTGACCTCGACCGGGACCTTGCCCAGCTGCCGGGCGACCTCAAGTACTTTCGAGGTCGTCTCATCTGACGTCTGAAGCCCCCGCACGACTTCGACGAGCTGCATGACCGGCACAGGGTTCATGAAGTGCATACCGATGACGCGGTCCGGCCTGTCGGTGTGGGCCGCAAGCTCCGTGATGGAGATAGACGAGGTGTTGCTTGCAAGGACGGTAGGGGGCGGTAGGAGGCGGGAGAGGGCGGTAAAGATCTCGAACTTGATCTTGGGATTCTCCGTGGCGGCCTCCACGACAATCTCGGCGCCCTTCGCGGCATCGAGCGAGGTCGATGTCTTGATCCGCGCGAGCACCCCGGCTCCTTGCTCCTGACTCCTGACTCCTTTCTTCACCAGGCGCTCGATATTTTTCTCGATCGTCTTGAGCGCACGGGTGAGTGGGTCGGCAGCGACATCGATCAACGTCGTCTGCCAGCCGGCATCTGCAAAGACATGGGCGATCCCGTTGCCCATCGTTCCAGCGCCGACGACCGCCACGTTGCTCATGCGACGACGACGTCCTCGGTGACGCCCGTCCGCTCGCTGAATGCGTTCCGCCGCATCAGGAGATACAGCGTGCCGGCGATGAGCGAGATCGTGGTGACGATTCCGCCTTCAGGCCCGAACGCCCCGCCGTCGACCCACGCGTGCGACCCCGGCGCGTACTCGACCGCGGGCACGCCGAAGAGGTAGCCTGACACCGGCGCGTCGAACAGCAGTCCCAGCCCCGCATTCCATCCAAAGTGAAAGCCCCAGGCGAGCGCCATCCCGCCCGTCGTGAAGAACGCGATGCCAAGCCAGATGCCGGCGAGCGCGATGTTCACAAGGCCGATCGTCGAAATGTTGTCGTTCCCGAGGTGCGCGATCGCGAAGCCGATCGCGAGGACGAGCAATGCCGGGACTCCGCCGATCGCATCCGAGAGGCGCTGGAGCGGAAAGCCGCGGAAGATCAGCTCCTCATTGAGCGCAGCCGCGAGCAGCACGACCACAAGGGGGGCAACCATGGCAGGCCAGCGACGCCAGTCGGGCGTGATCGTGACGCTGGTGCGGTCGAACAGCAGCGCGAGGACGATGGCGAACACGGCCATCGCGATGCCGACACCAATGCCACGCGCAAACGGGCGCGCGTGGCCCACCAGGCCGCGGCCTTCGGTGCGCCACCCAAGACGTTCCCACGACTCTCCGGCAAGCAGCTTCCCGACAATCAGCGTCGCTACGATGAAGCCCGTCACTCCGCATAACGCGTCGCGGAGCAGCCCGTGCTCGGCACTCCAGGCGGGCAGCACTTTGGCGAGTCCGACGGCGACTCCGCCACCGACCACCACGAAGAGGACGATCCATGCGACGTTGATCGCAAGCCGTTTCATCGCCTCAAACGAAACGCGCGCCATCAGAGGCGCGCGCGGATCGTGGGAGCGAGCTTCATAAGGACCGGCACCAGAACAGCGATCTTGATCAGGTCTCCGAGCAGGAATGGCAGCGTGCCGAAACGTGCCGCCGA
>DATFVZ010000202.1:0-17127 GCA_035259785.1 Gemmatimonadales bacterium | reverse complement strand
GGACGGGATTCACTTTCGGGATCCATTCTCATGGACGCGAAGCTTGGCGTGCAGGCACGCCCCGGAATGACCGCGCGCTTCGTCGCGGGAAGGTTATCTTCAGCGCCATGATAGGATTCTTCATCAGGCTCATCGTTACCGCACTCGGCCTGTGGGTCGCGGATGTCTTAATGGCGGGGATCGAAATCACGGGGAACAGAGCCCTCGTCGTCTCGGCGCTCATGCTGGGACTCGTGAACGCCGTCATTCGGCCGATCCTCATCATTCTCACCTTGCCGCTGACCGTCGTCACCCTGGGATTCTTCATCCTGATCGTGAACGGCATCTCGCTCGCGCTCGTTGCCTGGCTCGTGCCCGGATTCCAGATCACCGGGCTGTTTGCCGCAACCGTGGGGGCGATCGTTGTGAGCCTCGTCAGCTGGGTTGTGTCGTCGTTCGTCGGCGGATCGGGTCGCATCGAGCGCATGCGTCGAGTGGAGGTCACCGGCCGCCGCGTCGATGGATAGGGGATTCGCCCTCGCGGGCAGCATCTCGGCATTCATCGCAGTGGCAGCTGGAGCCTTCGGAGCACACACGTTGCGGGCGCGCCTCATGCCTGATCTGCTCGCCGTTTTCGAAACCGGTAGCCGCTACCAGATGTATCACGCCTTGGCGTTGTTCGTGGTCGCGCTGGCGACACCACGCTGGCCCCTGTCTAGCGTGCGCGTCGCGGGCTGGCTGTTCATAGCGGGTACTCTGCTGTTCTCGGGCAGTCTGTACGCGCTGGCACTTACCGGCATGCGCTCCCTGGGCGCCATTACGCCGGTTGGAGGACTCTGCTTCCTGGCCGGATGGCTGGCGCTTGCCTATGCCGCCGTGAAAGTTGGGGTTACGCAATGACGTCCGTGCTGCTCCTCACGCTGCTGACCCAGACTTCATCTCTTTCTTCCACTCCAACTCGGCCGCTTGGGACGTTGCGCGAGCAAGCGGTGGTGCAGAGACAGTGGCTTCAGTACCGCCTCGATTCCGTACTGCCGCGCCTCATGCGCCAACACGGCGTCGAGATGTGGATCGTCGCCATGCGCGAGTACAACGAAGATCCAGCGTTCTGGTCGCTCGTCGCTCCGACCACGATGTTCGCGCGGCGGCGGTCGATCTACGTCTTCACCGATCGGGGCGCGCGTGGAATCGAGCGCCTGGCGTTGGGCGGTGGTTCGCAAGGTGGTGTGTATGAGGCATACGTCGCCCGCGACACGGTCGACCCCTCCATCGGACGCCGGCCCGAGCTCGTGGGCCAGGGTCAATGGGACCTCCTGACACGCCTGGTCCGCGAGCGCGATCCAAAAACCATTGGGGTCGACATTTCGCACACGCACGCGTTTTCCGACGGGCTTTCCGCAGGCGAATGGGAGCAGCTCTCGCAGGCGCTCCCGCCAGGCTACCTCGCGCGCGTGACTCGGGCTGATCGCCTAGCGCTCGATTATCAGGCAATCCGCGCCTCCGGCATGCTGCCCGTCTACCGCCGCATGATGGAGCTAGTCTGGGCGATCATCGATACGGCGTTCTCGAGCGCCGTCATTACGCCCGGGAGGACCACGACTGATGATGTTGCCTGGTGGATGCGCCAGCGCGTTAACGATTTAGGACTCGGCACGTGGTTTCATACCGACGTCGATGTGCAGCGGCGCGGCCAGGACCTCAGTGGGCTCGACACCGTCGTGATTCAGCGCGGCGATGTGCTGCACTGCGATTTCGGTATCACGGCGCTCGGACTCAACACCGACACCCAGCACATGGGCTACGTGTTGCGCGACGGGGAACGGGACGCGCCAGATGGGCTGAAGCGGGCCCTGCAGAATTCGAACCGCTTGCAGGATATCCTCCTCGCCGAAATGCGGTCGGGACGAAGCGGCAACGACGTGCTCGCCAGCGCGCTCGCCGCGATGCGGGCGGCAGGCATCAACGGGACGATCTACACCCACCCCATCGGCGATCGGGGTCACGGCGCTGGACCGCTCATCGGCTTGTGGGATCACCAGGAAGGCGTACCGGGTCGCGGCGATGTCCCGCTGCTCCCCAGCACCTGGTTTTCAATCGAGCTGCAAGCGACCACGCCTGTTCCCGAATGGGGAGGGCAACTGGTCCGCTCCGCGCAGGAAGAGGACGCCGAGCTTGCCGCGGACGGGCAAATGCGCTGGATTCTGCGGCGCCAAACCACGTTCCATCTAGTTCGGTAGGTGAGAGCTTGAGGGTGGAATGATCTGCAAGCTCTGCGGCACCGCCGATCTGCCGCTGTTCTACACGCAAGGCGATCGGCGCCAGTTCAAATTCTATCGCTGTCCATCCTGCCGGCTCGTCGTGTACGACAGCAGCACGGGCGTCAATCAGGAAAAGTACATCCTGACGCGCGTTGACCCGCGGGCTCCAACACGACAGAACCGCGGTCATCGACAGACGTACGCATTCATCAAGCACCATCTGCCCAAACGCGGTTGCATGCTGGATCTCGGGTGTGGTGACGGAACAGTCTTGTGGCTTGCGCGTGAAGACGGCTGGGATGTGAAGGGGGTAGAGCTCTTTCCGGAGCACACGAGGCTGGTGCATGAAACGCTGGGTCTGGATGTCGAAACGTCGGACATCACCTCGTATCATGGTGAGGAGGGCGCGTATGATTGCGTCGTTCTCACACATGTACTCGAGCACCTCCCCGATCCAGTCGGCGCATTGACGAAGATTTGCAAGCTGCTCAAACCAGGCGGGGCCGCGGTTCTCGAGTTCCCTAACATCGATGCATTCGATGCGCGGCTGCGACGGCTGCTCGATCGGCTGGGCATCCACCGGCGTCGCTACGCATCCACCTACACGCCCGGCCATGTCCAGGAGTTTTGCCAAGCGTCGTTTGCGTTGGCCGCAAAGCGGGCGGGGTTGGTGCTCGAGGTGTGGGAGACGTATTCGGTCAACCCGATGCAATATGCTTTCTTTCGCGCCGTTCCCGTCGGCAACAAGGCTCGCGTGCTGGTTCGGAGATCCGCATGATCGACGTCGAAACTCCAGCGCTGCTGCTGTATCGCGATGTTATGGAGCGCAACCTGAAGGTTATGGCCGATCGCGCGAAGCGATTGGGCGTTTGGCTCAGGCCGCATATCAAGACGCACAAGTGCCTGGAGCTCGGACGGCGCCAACTGGCGCACGGCGCTCAGGGAATCACGGTTTCGACGCTGTTCGAAGCCGAAGCGTTCACGCGCGGCGGGTTCACCGATCTCACCTGGGCATTCCCCCTGGATCCCACACACCTGGCCCATGTGCGCCGTATCGCCGAACAGGCGATGCTGCGCGTCGTGCTCGACGACCTGGAGACTGCGAAGGCCGTCCGCGCAACGGGCCTGCATGTGTGGCTCAAGGTCGACTGCGGCTACCACCGGGCGGGCGTCGACCCTGCCTCGCGGTATGGTCTCGACGTCGCGCGCGAGCTCGGCGCGGAGCGTGGCATCACGTTCGACGGCATTCTCAGCCATTCGGGCCATGCGTATCGCACCCGAAACAAAGACGAGGCCGCGCAGATTGCCGAGCAGGAGCGCCAGGTGATGGCCTGGTTTGCGGAGCTTCTGCGCAAGGACGGGTTGCCCGTCCGGGGGGTCAGTGTGGGCTCGACGCCCGCGATGGCGGCCGCAAAAGACTTGACGGGCGTCACAGAAGCTCGGCCCGGCAATTACATCTTTTACGACCGGACGATGGTGCTCATCGGGTGCTGTGGGCTGAAGGACGTCGCCGTGACGGTGCTCGCCTCGGTCGTCTCACATCAACCGGGCGCGTCACACTTCGTCGTGGATGCCGGGGCCCTCTCCCTCTCCAAAGACCTCGGACCGGCCCATCTGGGGGGAAGCCTCGAGCCCGCGTTCGGTGAGGTAAAGGGTCACCCCGAGCTCACCGTCGCCTCCGTATCGCAGGAACATGGCCTGATTCGCGCGGGCGCACCCGCCGCGATCGAAGGAAAGTTCAAAGTCGGAGATCGCATCGAGATCATTCCGAATCACTCGTGTCTCACCGAGGCGCACTTCGACGAGTACATCGTGATCGAAGGAGGTCGTATGATCGATCGTTGGAAGATCGAGCGTGGCCGATGAGAATCCAACTGCGTCATTTTCTCGTCGCGCTGCTGCCGCTGGTGTTCGGCCTGACCGCGAGCTGGGGCTTTGCATTTTCGCAGAACACGTGCGGCCGCTTGGTGGGGCCGATCTTCGCGCCCAAGTGCCACTGGATCCAGCTCGAGTATCAACTTGGCTTTCTGATGGCCGGAACGTTGCTCGGATGTATCATCGCCGCCGTCGTGGGCGCGACACTGGAACGCCGCAGCCGCCGGCGTGTACCTGAAGCCGCGAACCTCAACCACGAGGTGCACTCATGAAAGCGCCGCTGGTGCTGTTACTGCTCGGTGGACTCGCGGCACAGGCTGCCGCGCAAGACACAACTTCCAGACCCGCTCCAGCGCCTGCCGCGGCTGCGAGTAACATGAATGTCGAAGCCGTCCTGGGGCGTTCGGTGATGGATCGCGTCCCACAGGATACCGGTACCGCCTTTCCGGACAGCGTCGGAACGGTCGTGCTCTGGATGCGGGTGACGGGCGCCGATGCCCAGACGCTGCACCATGTCTGGTTCTTCGGCGACACCGAGGTCGGCGACGTACCGCTGACGATCGGTGGGTCGCCCTGGAGAACGTGGAGCCGCAAGACGGTCCCGCTCGAGGCGAAAGGAGCGTGGCACGTTGAGATTCGCGATGACGGAGGCAACGTGCTGAAACGGATCGACTTCACGGTGGGACAGTAGGGGGACTCAGAGCTGGGAGTTGGGAGTTTGGAGCTCCTAACTCCCAACTCCAAGCCCCATCTTCGCGACCAGTGCTCTAAACCCCGGCTCCTTGCGGAGCGAGTCGAAGATGGGGTTCACATTCGCATAGACTAGCCAGCCGCGGCGCTCGTCGTACGCCCGTTCGGTCCACGTAAGCGCATCCTGAAGATTGCCTAGTCCGATGTGGAGAATCGCAAAGGCGACCGGCGAGACATATCCCCGCCGACGCTCCGACTCGAGTTCCTGCAGCAGCTGCTCGGCCTCCGGGCGTTTCCCCGACTGTGCCAGCAGCCACCCCAACGTCGCGGTCGAGTAGGCGCTCGCCCCTGGCAACGTGAGCGCTTCACGCAGCACTCGCTCGGCCTCCGTCGTCTCGCCCTGCAGCGCCAACGTGCTGCCGAGCATGCGAATGCTCTCCACGGCCATCGGAT
This sequence comes from Gemmatimonadales bacterium, assembly GCA_035259785.1. Taxonomy (GTDB): domain Bacteria; phylum Gemmatimonadota; class Gemmatimonadetes; order Gemmatimonadales; family GWC2-71-9; genus 20CM-2-65-7. The sequence continues at coordinate 11,872 of DATFVZ010000202.1, read as the reverse complement.
TCATTTCGATGGCGCGGGCCAGATGCTCGCGCGCCTGGTTGTAACGACGCGCGTAATAGTAGATCCAGCCGAGCGCGCGGCGTGCCGAGACCGATGCCGGGTCGAGCTCGATCGCACTGTGGCCTTCCAGCAATGCGGCATCGAACTGCCCTCGGGCGGCAAGCAGGAACGCGAACCATTGATGCGCACTGGCATAGCGCGGGTTCAGCTCGATCGCGCGGCGAAATTCACGCTCGGCTTCGTCCCATTGCCAATCGTAGATGAACAACGTCCACGCGAGCGATGCATGCGCGGACGGCAGCGACTCGTCGAGCTCCAGCGCCTTGCGCGCAAAGTCCTTGGCTTGAGCGTAGGCTTCCGCAACCGGTATGGACCGATAGTCGACGTCGAGAGCGAAGGAGTCCGCCAGCCCCGCATAGGCCGGCGCGTAAGTCGGATCCTCCCGGATGGCCTGCTGGAAGTAGTCCACCGCCTCCCCGACACCCTCGGACGTGCGCTTGTTCCACGCAAACCGTCCTTTTAGATACAGGCCGTAGGCCTGGATATTCTCCGTGTAGCGGCGTGGCACGTGCTCGGACAGGTCGGCGAACATGGTCGCACGCAGCGTGTTGACGATGGTAGCCGCGATTTCGTCCTGAATCTCGAAGACATCCACCAGCTTGCGGTCGAACCGCTGTGACCAGAGCAGGCGCCCATCATCGGTCGACGTGAGCTGTGCCGTGATGCGCAGCCGATCGCCCGCCTTGCGCACCGTACCCTCCAGCACGACCGATACACCGAGCAGGGCGCCGACGGCGCGGACGTCGAGGGGCTTGCCTTTGAGAGCAAAAACCGATGTGCGCGAGGCCACACGCAGCCCCGCGATCTTGGCGAGCGCGTCGATCAGCTCGTCGGTAATGCCATCGCTGAGATACTCGTTCTCCGCTTCAGGGCTCGCGTTCACGAAAGGCAATACCGCTATCGAACGCGTCGTCGTAGGAGTGCGGGCGGCGCTGTCCGCAGCGGTAAGCGCCGTCGTGAATTCAACCGTGCTGTGGAAGCGCCGCTCGGGATCCTTCTCCAGCGCCCGGGCGAGTGCGTGCTCGACGGCCGTGGGAACGTCCGGTCGCAGGCCGCGGATGGGTCGGGGTGTTTCGGTGACGTGTTTCGCCATGATGGCGCGCAGTCCCGAACCGGTGAACGGGGGTTCGCCGGCCAGCATCTCGTACACCACGCACGCGAGGCTGTAGACGTCGCTCGCGGTGCCAAGATCCGGCTCGCCACTCGCCTGCTCGGGACTCATGTATTCGGGAGTGCCGAGCGCAATGCCGACTTCGGTCACCTGCTCGCGGCCGCTCGTCTCATCGGCGTCGCAGCACGCGCGCGCGACGCCGAAATCGGCGAGCAGGGCATGACCGTCCGCGAACAGGATGTTTTCGGGCTTTACGTCGCGATGGACAAACCCGTTGCGATGCGCGTAGTCGAGCCCTGCCCCCACTTCCTGCGCGATACGAAGCGCATCCTTCAGCGGTAGCGGGCCACTCTCGATCAGCCGCTCCCGCAAGGATCCTCCCGGGACGTGGGGCTGCACGTAGTACAGCTGGCCACCGGCCTCGCCGGAGTCGATCAGAGGAACGATATGGGGATGCGCGAGCCGCGCGGCGATACCGATCTCACGCAAGAACCGCTCGGTGCCGATTGCCGCGGTGATCTCGGTGCGCAGCACCTTGATGGCGACCTTGCGACCGTGTTTTTTCTCTTCGGCGAGATACACGGTGGCCATGCCGCCGCGACCCAGCTCCCGCTCGACGATGTAGCGGTCGGCGAGCGCTGCGGCGATGGGAGTGACTGCGGGAGCCTGGGCCATCAACGCCCAAAGCTAGCGGTTTTGTGTCTCCGCGCGTCCCCAGTGGCCGAGCGCCAGCAACAGGAAGAGGGCACCGACGGTTATGCCCATATCGGCGACGTTGAAGGTCCAAAAACGGACGCTTCGTACGCCGACGTCGATAAAATCGACGACACCGGCGGTCGATCGGAGTCGATCGTAGAGGTTGCCGACGGCTCCGCCGATGACCAGCGCGACACCGATGACGCGGAGCCGCTCCGACGGTTTGCTGCTGTAGTACAGGAATCCCAGCACGATGAGCGCGGTGACGGTGAGCAGCGACAGCACAAGCCGCCGCTGCTCGCCGCCCAGCTCGATGCCCATCGCAGCGTTCGTGTTGTAGGCGAGCGTGAAGCGCACCACTTCGCCGACGAGCGGGTACGGCTCGCCGATCTGGAGGTTCCGCTCCGCGACGCGCTTGGTCGCGCAATCGGCGACCAGCAGCGTCAGCGCGAGCGGCCAGAACCATCGTCCCTTGCGCGTCAAACCCCAACCGCTCGCAGTAACAAACGTGTCAGCCAGACCCCCAACGTGAGTGCGCCCACGAGTAATACTATGACGCCACCAAGCACGCACGCGACGAAGAACCGATCGGCGCGCCGGGCGCCCGACGGGGACGCCAGATGGCGACTCAGGAGCGTGATATTCCGAAGGTTGGCTTTCCATGCGAAATCGAAAATGTCCCCGATGATTGGAATGGCGCCCAGGACGGCGTCGAGCGCCACATTACCGATGAGCCGGAGCAACGTCGCGCGCGACACGCCCAGTCGAAGGGCCTCTACTAGAATCCACCCAGCAAGAAGGGCGCCAACGACATCGCCGGCGCCGGGGATTAGTCCAAGGAGAGGATCGAGACCGTACCGGTCCAGCCACTCCGCGTATCTGGTGAGTGTACTGAGTTTACGAGACGACGTCTCCCGCTCGGCGCCCGACGAATCGCCGGTGCTCACGCGCCGGCGAGACGTCGATCATGAGCGCGATGATCAGCCCAATGATGGCCCACAGCGACCACACTCCTCCGAACCAGTGGACGACCACCGTATACCACAGCAGCGATGTTGGCAAGACTATGAAGCCGAGAATCGGCCACGGACGTAATCGGTCGGATGGGAGGCGCAAACTAATCCTTCGCTCGACCTGGTGTGGACTGGGGCGGGAGGACTCGAACCTCCAACTTCCCGGTTAACAGCCGGGCGGTCTGCCAGTTGACCTACACCCCAATACGAACAGTTGCAGAGTTCTCGAAGACGGCAAAGTTGCAAGGATGCGCCACCAGCCGCTAGTACTTTAGGCCCGTTTTCTCCGCAAAACTTCTGACCGCTTCCTGCTCCTCAGCGCTGAGCTTCTCGGGCAGCGTGACGTGCGCCTCCACGTACATGTCGCCACGACGGCCGTTCTTCTCGATCCCCACTCGCGGAACCCGGAACCGCTGGCCGTGCTGCGTGCCCGACGGGATCCGCAGTACCACGCTCTTGCCGTCGAGCGTCTTCACTTTGATGCGCGATCCCAGCATGGCCTGGGCGATGTTGATCGGCACGACGCCGATGACGTCCAGTCCCTCGCGCCGGAAGAAGCGGTCGGGAGCGACGTGAATCACCGCGATGAGATCGCCGCGCCCCTTCGGTCCTTGATTCTTGAGCCGGAGGCGCGCGCCGTCCTCGATGCCGGCCGGGATATCGACGTTGATGCGCTTCTCTACCCGTACTTCGCCGCTGCCCTGACATGTGGGACAGCGCTGCGATGGGACTGTCCCCTTCCCCCGGCACACCGGGCACGGACGATTCACCGCGAAGCCGCCCTGACCAAACGAGACTGTGCCGCGACCCTTGCACTCTGGGCAGGTGTTGACGGTCGCACCCTTTGCGGCACCGGTACCGCTGCACGTCGGGCATACTTCGGGCATCGCGAGCGTGATCGGCACCGCGCCGCCCAACGCGGCGATCCGGAAGGGAATCGTGACGCTGGTTTCGACTTCCTCGGGCTCCGATTCGCGGCCGGTGCCACGGCGCCCGAAGATCGACGAGAAGAGATCACCCAGTCCGCCAAGATCGGAAATGTCGAAGTCGCCGCTCTCCTCAGCGGTCGGTCCACCAGGGCCGCCAGGCCCCCCCCCGCGGCGCGCGCCGCGCTGTGAAAAGGGATTACCAGCCGCAAACGCCCCGTACCGGCGGAGCTGGTCGTACTTCTTTCGCTTCTCGCTGTCGCTCAACACGTCGTGCGCCTCGTTGATCTCTTTGAAGCGCTCGGCGGCCTGGGGATTGTTGGGATTCCGGTCCGGATGGTGCTGCTTGGCCAATCGGCGAAATGCCTTCTTGATTTCATCCGTCGACGCAGTTTCAGCGACTCCCAATACTTGGTAGTAGTCGCGCTGTGCCGCCATCAATGGCCCCCGCCCTGCCAGGTGAGCACGATCACGCGCGCCGGACGCAGCAATGTATCGCGCATCTTGTAACCCGGTTGCACCACCTGGCCTACGGTATGGTCCAACTCCGGTTTCGGCGCCGGCTGCATCGTAACTGCTTCATGCACGTTGGGATCGAACGTAACACCGACCTTATCGATGCGCGTCACGCCCGCGCTTTCCAGTTCCTTCCAGATCTTGCGTTCCACCAGCTCGACTCCCTCATGCAGCGTCTTGGCGTCCGTTTCGCCGGGATCGATATGCGCAAAGCGCGATAGATCATCGAGCGCGTCCGCGAGCCGGGCGATCAGCTCCGACTGGGCGCGTTGCCATGTCTCGATCCGCTCTTTTGCCGTCCGCTTGCGGAAATTGTCGTACTCGGCCGCCAGCCGTAGATGCCGGTCTTTCCACGCGTCCACCTCCGTCGCCATTGGAGGGGCGGAGGCGGGGGCCGGCTCAGGCGCTGCCGCGGACGGGGGTGGCGCAGCGTCGACCGGAGTCTCGGCCACGACCGGCTCCTTCGTATCGGGATCGAGCGAAGGAACACGTGGAGAATGGGGGTGACGTTTGTTGGGCATATGTTGGAACTTTCAGTCCGACAACAAGATAAGCGAGCAAGACTATGGAGGGAAACCCCGCGTTTACTCCCTCGTTGGATCTGACTCCAGCGAGCGATGCGTGTTGGTAAAGCCGATCAAATCGTCCATGACGGCTTGCACGTCGAACAGGTCATGCGGCAGATCGGGATACCAGTTAATTGTTGCACGACTCGCGAGGCTCGTGGCGAGGCGGCGCGCGATCTCCACATCGATGACGCGGTCCGCGCCGCCGAGGAGAAAGAGCACCGGTTGCTCGATACGGGAGGCATCGGCGAGCACGGCACGCTGCGCCCATTCGAGCTCGGCCCGGGCGCCGGCGGTCATGTACTCCCCACCTCGCCCCGTAGGCAGCGTCGGCCAGAGATCGGCAAGCCTGGCCGCCATCCGTTTCCACACGGGCACCACGCTCCGGGATGCGAGCCACGGGCCGGAAACAACCGCAGCCGTGGGCGGCTCGCCGGGCTGCGTCTCGAGATAGCGCAGCACGACGAGCCCGCCGAAGCCGTGGCCCACGAGGACCTGAGGAACGTCGTGCCGCTGGCGCACCGCGCGCCGAAACGCTTGCAGGTCGCCCAGCAGCTGGCTGAATCGGGACAGGTGCCCGCGTCGCCCTCCCGATCGTCCGTGGCCGCGCAGGTCCAGAAAATAGGCCGCACAGCCCGCGCTCCGAAGCTGCGCGCCGATCTGTGTCCAGCGATCGGATACGCCGGGAGGGTACCAGTCGTGCAAAAAGAGCACGGCGATGTGTGCCTGCGCGGGCTCGTAGGCATCGAAAACCAGCGGCGTTCCGTCGGGGGCATTGACGCGATTCATCGACCGCGCCTGTCCATCAATCGACGGAGCAAGTCGAGCGCCGCCTGGGCTGATCGCGCGCGAATCTCGCCGCGGTCGCCCGGAAAGACGCGCTTCAGCGCGCGGGCGTCCGAGCCCAAGCGAGCCGCGAGCCATACCGTGCCGACCGGCTTCTCCTGCGACCCGCCTCCGGGACCCGCGATTCCCGTTACAGCGAGCGCGGCATCGACGCCAAAGCGTCGCTGCGCTCCTGCGGCCATCGCCAGAACGACGTCCTCAGAAACGGCCCCATGGGCTTTCAGAAGTGCGTCGGGCACATCGAGGAGTTCACGTTTGACCGCATCGTGATAGGCGACGACACCCCCCGCGAACACATCGGACGCCCCCGGGACGGCGGCGATCCGACTCCCCAGAAGGCCACCTGTACAGGACTCCGCGACCGCGAGCCGCAGCTCGAGCGCGCGCATTCGCTCGAGGATCACAGCCGCGAGATCGGCTCGATCTTCCCCGTAAACGTGCTCGCCGGCCAACTCCCGCAGCTGCCCCGCTCGGGCCGCGAGGCGTTCTTCGGCTTCTTCTTCGGGCAGGCCCCACGCGGTGAGCCGCAGGTCCACACCATCTGCGGACGGCAGATAGGCCAACGTCAGCGGTGTGATTTCGTCTTCGATTGGCTCCACGAGCTCCGCGAGCGCCGACTCGGCAATGCCGGTGGTGCGCACCGTGCGCGACCGCACGACGATCCGGGAGGCCCCCCCGCCCCCCTCGCCTCCCCCGCCACGCGCGACGATACGCGGAAAGACCTCCTCGGCGAGCAGCCCACGCATCTCGGATGGAACACCGGGAAGCATCACGACGACTCGTCCGCCGTCTTCAACCCATAACCCCGGGGCCGTGCCCCGGGGGTTGGGAAGCACGGTGGCACCCGCAGGGACCTCCGCCTGCGTGCGGTTGACGGCGGGCATCGGCCGGCCGAGTCGCCGGAACCGCTCCTCGAGTGATCGGAGGACGGCGGCGTCGAGGACAAGCGGCTTACTGAAGATTGCCGCCACTTCCTTTTTGGTCATGTCATCGCGCGTCGGACCCAAGCCGCCGGTCGTGATCACAAACCCCGTACGATCCAGCGCATCCTGCACCGCGGCGCGGATCTGCTCGGGTCGGTCCGCGACGGACGTCCGGCGGACAATTTCCACGCCGGCCGCGGCCAATGTGGCGCCCAGCTCGGCAGCATTGGTATCGAGGACGTGGCCCAACAGCAGCTCGGTGCCGATGGTGACGACCTCGAGCTTCACTTGCCGACTTTGAGGAGAACCCTGTAGCGGTAGAGGTAGACGAGGAGCGAGTAGATGGTCATCACGATGGCGCCGGCGAGCGTGACAGCGACGAACCAGCCGTGGAACTGGTCCCAGAAGTTGCGGAATGCGCCCGCCAGGCGCAGCTCGGCGATCGCGTCCTTCCAGGCGAACCACGCGATCGTTGCTCCGATGAAGATGTTCTGGACGACGGCTTTCAGCTTCCCCGCGCCTGCGGCTGGGATCACAATCCCGCGGCGCTTGGCAAAGAAGCGAAACGCCGTGATCAACACTTCACGCCCCACCAGGAGCAGCGCCACCCACACCGGCAGGCTGCCCCACCACTTGATCGCATAGTCCACCTTGTCCGCAGCAAGAATCACGGGATGGCGCGTCATCCAGAAAATTGGAATCAGCGTAGCGAAGAGCAGCAGCTTATCCGCGATCGGATCGAGCAGAATGCCCAGCTGGCTGGTGGTGCCATAGCGGCGCGCCAGGTAGCCGTCGACGAGGTCAGAAAAGGCGGCGATCAGGAAGACGACAAATGCAATGACTTTCGGCCAGTAACCCTGAATGAACGGCAGCAGCGCCACCACCGGCGTCAGACCGATGCGCGCGAGCGTGATGATGTTCGGCAGCGTCCACTCTACCGTGAGTGGCCGAGAGGAGCTGGGGGTGGGAGAGGTAGAGCCGGCCATTAGCTCAACATCTTGAGCACCAGCTTACTGACCGCTTTGAGAGTGTCGAACACGCCGTCTCCGCGCATCGCCACCGCTTCGTGGTAGGCGGCCCGGCCGATCCATTCTCCGTCGACCTTCTCGATCAGGTTTTCACCCGGATGGAAAGGATCCGGCATCACTTTCTGGCGTGCGCCGTCTTCGACCGGCCATCCCGGATTCAGCGAGGCCTGGAGATCTTTTACGGTGGCCGCGTTTGGAAGATCGCGCTTGTTGTACTGAATCACAAAGGGAATCTTCGTCAGATCGTAGCCGTATTCCGACATGTTGTCGTACAGGTTCTGCATCGATTCCACGTTGGCTTCCATGCGCTCGATCTGGCTGTCGGCGACGAAGACGAGACCATCGACACCCTTGAGAATCAGCTTGCGGCTCGCGTTGTAGTACACCTGACCTGGCACCGTGTAGAGATGAAACCGGGTTTTGAACCCACGGATCGTACCGAGATCGACCGGGAGGAAGTCGAAGAACAACGTCCGCTCGGTCTCGGTGGCGAGCGAGATCATCTTGCCGCGCGTGTTGGGCGAGACCTTGCCATAGATGTGCTCGAGGTTGGTCGTCTTGCCGCCCAGGCCGGGACCGTAATAGACGAGCTTGCAGTTGATCTCGCGGGACGCGTAGTTGATCATCGACATGATTGCGTCCCTCTATCCGAAGAGTTTGTCAATTTCGTCCTCGGCCCCTTCGAGCAGGCCTTGCTGCTGGGCCTGCCCCGTCCCCACACGATTGAACATCTCCTCGAAGACCTTGTTGAGCGCTCCCACGACGTTCCTGGCCTTGAGCTTCACCAGCCCGATCGTTGCGCGCTGATCGAACAGCACGACCAGAATCACGCGCTTTGCCACATCGGCGAGATACATCGACTCGCGCTCTCCCTGATGCACCAGCGACGCGAACTCTGACTCGCCGATCATCTTGGCAAGCTGATCGTTGGCGCTGAAATCGGCAGCGGTGAGCGAGGCGAAGGCGGTGGGATCGAACTGCGGTGGTTCCCCGACGGTGGCGACGAGCTGGCCGTTGCGATCAACCAGCAACGCACAGCGGGCGTTCGAATCGCGCAGGAACGCCTGCAGGTGCGTCTGGATTTGCTTAAAGTCGTTCTCGTTGAAAGACCAGCTCGCGGCTCCGGCCATGCGCCTCCTGAGGGTCAGTCGGTCTCGGACATGTCGCGCCGTGCCGCCAGCGCCTGCGCGATAGTCACCGCGTCGGCGTATTCGAGGTCGCCACCCACGGGCAGTCCTCGCGCGATGCGGGTGACCCGAATCCCCCGGCCGGAGCCTAGGGGCTTCAGCGCCTGTTGGAGGTAGGTCGCCGTGGCCTCCCCTTCCATCGAGGGATTCGTCGCGACGATAACCTCGCGAACCTCAGACCCGTTGGCCAGCCGCGCGAGGAGCCGATCCACGTGCAGCTCGTCCGGACCGATCCCGTCGAGTGGAGAAAGGCGGCCCCCCAGGACGTGATAGCGGCCGCGATAACGGCCGGCGCGCTCGATAGCACCGACGTCACCCGATTCCTCGACCACACACAAGAGTGTGGAATCGCGCCGCGGGTCGCGACAAATCGGGCATGGATCGACCTCCGACAGGTTCCCGCAGGTGCCGCAAGCCGTGACCTGACCTCGGACGCGCCGGATGGCCTCCGCCAATCGCTCGGCGGTTTCCGCAGGTTGCTTTAGCAAATGGAACGTGAGTCGTTGGGCTGTCTTACGCCCGATGCCGGGGAGCTTGGCCAGCTCCGCCACAAGCTCCTCAATGGCGGACACGGGGAGCCCGGCGGCCTAGAGCGGCGGTAGCTGGAACGGGAACGGCAGTCCCGACGCCAGCTTCCGCACCTCGGCCTGGTACAGCTCGGCGGCGCGCTTCTGCGCCTCCGCAACTGCGGCGAGCACCAGATCTTCGAGCATTTCGACGTCACCCTGGCTGACCGCCAGGGGGTCGATTTTGATAGCGCGAATGTGCCCGCGACCGTCGACCGTGGCTTGCACCATGCCTCCGCCGGCAGACACCGTCAGGGTCTGCTGCGCGAGCTGAGACTGGATCTCAGTAAGCCGCCCCTGCATCTGCTGGGAGAGTTGGAGGAGGCTAGATAAATCCGCCATATATCGAAAGTTACCCCTTGTCGATGCGTTAGCAAGCTTATTCGAGAAGCTCCAAATCTAATGCGTCGACCGCAGCGCTCAGCGTCGGATCTTTGGCTCGAAGGCTCTTGAGTCGTTCCGCAACGGCACGCTCCTCTGTCATGCGTTCCGGTGCAGGACCCTTTCCCCCTTCACTCGCCTCAGCTATGGCGATTTTGACGCGCGGCGCCTCACTGATGAACCGACCGATCGACTGCGCAATAGTATCGCGCTGCCGCTCCAGGCCTTCGCTGTGACCCGCGTTACCGGGTCGAATGGTGATTATCCGCCCGTCGACGGCGATGGCTTCGGCCTCACTGAGCAGACTGCCGAGCAGCGGCGTCTTCCCGCGGGCTTCCGCGACGATATTCGGCCAGGCTGAGCGGACGTTCTCGAGAGTCGGTTCCAGCTTCTGACTGGGCAACGGGGACGACGGAGGAGGGACGGGGGACGAGGGACGGGGGACGGGTGGTGGACTGGATGGCGACGGTTGCTGCGACCCACCCGTCCCGCGTCCTACGTCCCCCTTCCCCAAAGCTTCGATTACTTCGCTGAGCTCGACGGTGCGATCGAGCATCGCCCACCGCAACAGGAGAAGTTCGACGAGTAGTCGTTGATTGGCACTACGACTCAGTCTCTCTTCAGACTCACCCAAAATCGTAAGGAGTCGTACGATGTCGGCCGGCGGCAGTTGCGGAGCGTACTCGCGGACGACGGCCGTAAGCCCTTCGGTGAGTCCTTCGGGCTGTCCGCCCACGCCGACGAGCAGCAGCGCACGCAGGGTGTCGGCGGCGCCGTTGACGAACTCGCCGAGGTCGGCGCCGGCCTCGAGCAGGCGGTCTATGAGCGGGAACACCGCGCCCGGATCGCGCTCGACGATGGCGCGCAACATCTCGCCGTACAGCTCGTCGGGAATCAGACCCAGGACTTCGCGGACGCGCGCCGCGGTCACCGGCCCTTCGCCGAACGAGAGCACCTGATCGAGCAGCGACAGCGCGTCCCGCATGCCCCCATTGGCGCTTTTCGCTATGAGATGGAGCGCATCGTCCTCCACCTGCAATTGCTCGGCTTGCGCTACGGCTTTGAGCCGTGCGACGATGGCGTGCGGCCCGATGCGACGAAAATCGAAGCGCTGCAGCCGGGAAAGAATCGGCGCCGCGGTGTTGGCGATTTTTTGGGGCTCGGTGGTGGCGAAGACAAATACCACGCGGGGTGGAGGCTCTTCCAGAATCTTGAGGAGCGCGTTCCAGGCCTCGCGCGTGAGCATGTGGGCTTCGTCCACGATGTAAACCTTGGAGCCTGCCTCGGTGCTGGCGGCGTACATCGCCCGTTCGCGCAGGTCGCGGGCATCGTCCACACCGCGGTTCGACGCGGCGTCCAGCTCGACGACGTCGAGGTTCGCGGCGCCGGTCCAGATGCGGCTGCATGAATCGCAGATCCCGCAGGGCTCGCCCACCGGGGAGCGTTGCTCACAGTTGAGCGCCATCGCCAGGATGCGAGCGGCGGTGGTCTTTCCCACGCCGCGCGGACCGGCAAAGAGATAACCGTGGGCTACACGCTTCTGCGCGACAGCGCCGCGCAGCGCCGCGGCAACGTGGTCCTGCACGATTAAATCGGAGAACTTTTTAGGACGGTATTTGCGAGCGAGGGCGATCATCGTCTGAAATCTAATTGCGGATTGTTGATTGCGGATTGCGGATTTGCAGGACCTAGTTCAATCCGCAATCGACAATCCGCAATCCGCAATGAATTGCCCCAGGCACCCCGCAACGAATCCCGACATCGTTTAGCGCTGCTCCCTGCGGGGGCCTGACGCGGTTCACGAGCGGAAAGCCTGCGGACCTGGGGCTACCAAATCTACACTGAACGATGATCCGTGATCAATGATCATTCGCCCGTCAGGGGCGTCGACAGCCCGACTGTTCGAAATTGCTCTCCGCGGAGTCGACCGAGGCGTACAGCGCCTGATCCTGTATCGCCCGCTGTTCATCAAAGTTGTTCATGCGCGCCCGGCGTTCGCCGTTGTAGGCGAAGTACACGTTTTCCATCGCCACGAGTGCGCTCGCGAGTCCGT
>DATFVZ010000201.1:0-2449 GCA_035259785.1 Gemmatimonadales bacterium | reverse complement strand
TCGTACCTCGCGAGAATTCCGACCGTGCCGAAGCGACTGGCCAGGAACGGCACGTTGTTCTGGAAGCTGTAGCGCGCAAACGCCTCCACGTCCGGGATGAATTCGTATTTTGCGAGGCGGACCGCCGACGCGGCCTTCTCGATCTGCGCGCGCGCTTCGGCGATCTCCGGATGTGACTCCAGCGCCTCGCGAACGCAAGCGTGGCGCTCGCACTGCTCAGAGACCCCGCTCATTGATGACACGTTCGGATCGAGCAGAAGCGCAGTCGTTAGCGGCAGGCCGATGATGTCGTTGAGCTGCATCTGCAAATCGGATCGCTGCAACTCCGTTGTCAGGAGCTCCTGCCGGGCCTGCAGCGAGTGGGCGCGGCTCTCGATCAAGTCGGCTTCGAGTGCGCTGCCGTATCGCACCTGCTGGATCCGTTCGCGCTGCAGATCCTCCGATGCCTGGATTCTGGCGAGCACCGCTTGACGCCGGACATCGGCGATCAGAATCCGGTAATAGACCTGGTGGACTTTCAGCGCTGTTTCGTCTTCAAGGCCGCGCGCCTTTCCGCGCGTGGCCTCTGCCTCGGCGCGTGCGATGTCGTTGGCGGCTCTCACCCTGAACAGCTGCGTCAACGGTTGAACGATACCGGTTCCGTTGGTTGCGGTGCTCACGCCACCCTGATTGAGGACCAACGTCTGCGGCGGAATCGGATTCAGACCGACGATTCCGAGCCCGCCGGCAGGAACTTCGACCAACTGCGTGTCCGTCACGCGGACCAGTGTGGTGTCGTTCCGCACTTGGGGAAAGTAGGAGCTCTTGGCCACCTCCTTCGCGTGATCCCTTTCCTCGACCGACAACTGTGCGAGACGGACCGCATGGTTGCGCGCGAGCGCGAGGTCGACGGCTTCACGAAGGGTGATGTGCCGAGGCCGCGGCATTTCATTTGACTGGGCAAATGCCGCACTCGCACCGGCGGCAAAGAGCAGCGCGAGGATCAGGCGTCGACACGTCATGACTGTTCTCCGGTGGGCGCAACCCGAGGGCCCGTATCGAGCACCGCGAGGTCGCGGAAATTCATTGGAAATCTCCTGAGGGTCGCAAGGAGCAGCAGAGTAGCGACACACACCCAGGCGATGAGCTGAAACGCATCGATGAAGGTGAGCGTGTACGCCTCCAGACGAACGCTGCCGGCGACGAGCCCAACAGCGCGGCCGGCAGCGCCGGCGGTCCCGTTCGATCGGGCCGCCAAGCCGGCTGATAGGAGCCTCACTGCGTGCTCAGTGATCGAATCGCCCGCTTGGACGTGGAGACCTAACAGATACGAATGGACTTTCTCCTGCTCCGCAATGAAGCGGCTCATGAGCGTCGCGCTGAGCTGCCCTCCGAAGATTCGAACAAGATGGATAAATGCTGAGAACGTCAGCACGCGGAACGGAGAGTCGAGGCCGCCGGAGAAGAATGACTGCAGGAGGAACGTGGAAACGAGCCCGACGAACGCGAACGATTGGCCCACGGCCATCGGCAGCGCGGTCGTGAAGTAGTTTTCGGCAGCCCACTCGCGGGTGAAACCAGCGTTCACCAGGCACACCGTGCCAATCGTCGCGAACCCGAGGGCCATCAACAGACGCGAATCGAGTCCCTTGTTCAGCAGGTGCGCAGCGAAGACACCAAAAAACATCTCCGCCACCGCCGTCCACAGCACGGCCGGACCGAGCTGCGCGGCGTCAAGGCCCCGGAACGCCAGCGACTGCGGTATGAGGAGCGCCGTCGCCAGCAACACGAACCGAAAGGCGAAGAGCGCAACACCCAACGCGATCGTGGTCCATTGGCGCAGGTATGGCAGATCGACAAGCGGGTTTGGCGCGCGCATCCGGCGGGCGATCGCACACGCCAGCAAAAACAGTCCTGACGCGAAGAGTGCTGTGAACACGCCCGACCGCCACCAGTCGAGCCGCTGTCCGTGGTCGATCGCAGCGAACAGCAGCGCGATGCCGGCGCTGAAATACAGGAAGCCGGCGAAGCTCGGTTTCGGTCCGGTTGGCGCCGGCGCGCGGGATGCCGGCATGCCGTAATAGACGCAGGCCGCCATGACCGGTGTCACCAGGGCAGATGTCCAGAACATCCACATCCACGACCAGTGATCCCGATAGAAGCCGTAGAGGGATGGCGCAAAGTTCAGGGCACCTTCGATACATGCCGCATAGACGCCAAGGGTCAACGCCAGGTATCTGAGCGGAACGTTGAGAAGCACGAAGCCGATCGTGAGTGGATAAAAGGTCCCGGAGCTGACACCCGCGATCGCCAGAAGGACGATCAACAGGCTATAGCTGTGCACAAATGGGAGGCACGCGGAGATAGTTGCGAAGACGACGCAGCCGACCAGCAGTACGCGCCGGGCGCCGAGCAGCGCGCCGAGGTACACGGTCAACGGACCGATGAACACGGTAGCCGTGTTGAACGC
>DATFVZ010000200.1:0-24527 GCA_035259785.1 Gemmatimonadales bacterium | reverse complement strand
TCACGGCGACGCTGAAGGACGCCAATGGCAATACGTTGACCGGCCGGACCGTGACGTGGGCGAGCGGCGATGTAAGTCGCGCGACGGTATCGTCGACGGGGTTGGTCTCGGGCGTGGCCGTGGGACCGGTCACGATTACGGCGACGAGCGAGGGGCAAAATGGCGCATCTGGGGTGACCGTCACTCAGGCGACGACGGTCGCCACGGTGACTGTGGATCCCGCCTCCGCGAACGTGAACATCGGGTCGACCCGGCAGTTCACGGCGACACTGAGGGACGGGAGCGGCAACCCCGTGACCGGACCCCTCGTGACGTGGACCAGCAGCGATCCAAGCCGCGCGACGGTGAGCGGGACGGGCTTGGTTAAGGGCATCGCTTCAGGATCCGCCACGATTACCGCCACGAGCGAGGGACACCCAGGAACCGCGAGCGTCACGGTGAGCGACTTTGCGCTTCTGGTCGGCGCGGGCGACATCGCGACGTGCAGCAGTTCCAACGACGAGAAGACCGCGCTGCTGCTCGACGGGTACCCTGGGGACCCGGTGTTTACCGCGGGCGACAACGTGTACGAGAATGGCACCGCGACCGAGTTCGCCAACTGCTATAACCCATCGTGGGGCCGGCACAAGGCGCGCACCTATCCCGTGGCCGGCAATCACGACTATAACACCAGCGGCGCAAGCGCCTACTACGCCTATTTCGGTGCAGCGGCGGGCGACCCCACCAAGGGGTATTACAGCTTCGACCTCGGTGCGTGGCACGTCGTGGTGTTGAACAGCAACATCTCGAGAGATGTCAATTCGTCGCAGCTGCAGTGGCTGCGGGCGGATCTCGCGGCGAGCCCGAAGCAGTGCCAACTGGCGATCTGGCACCATCCGCTGTGGACCAACATGATCAGCCGAACCACCAACAACAGCATCAAGCCCTTCTGGGACGCGCTGTGGAACGCCGGGGTCGACCTCGTTGTCAACGGCCACGATCACCACTATGCGCGATTCGCACCGCAGACACCGAAGGGTGGACCCGACGCCAACGGCATTCGCCAAATCACAGTAGGCACGGGCGGTGCGTCCTTCTACGAGTTTACTCCGCAGACGAGCTCGAATATCGAAATACGGAACACTGGTACCAACGGTGTGCTCGAGCTGAAGCTCCGCAGTGCCAGCTTTGACTGGCGGTTTGTGCCGGTCGCCGGAGCGACGTTCACGGACGCAGGGACGGGAGGCTGCGTTGGGCCGCGGCCACCGCCGCCGAACCAGCTGCCCACAGCGGCGCACGGCGGGCCGTATCAATCTGAGGGGCTGGTGGCGTTTGACGGGCGTGCGTCGAGCGACCCCGACGGCGACACACCCCTGACTTTCGCCTGGAACTTCGGCGACGGGACCATCGGCACGGGCGCGCAGCCGACGCACACGTATGCCACCGCTGGAACGTACACGGTGACCCTCGTGGTGACCGATGCGCTGGGTGGAGCAAGTGCGCCGGTCACGACCACCGCGACAATCGCCAACGTCGCGCCGACGGTGAACGCCGGGCCGGATGCCGCCGTCGGGCTCGGTCAACCCTTCAGCCTGCAAGCGGGGATCAGCGACCCAGGCGTGAACGATGGGCCGTTTACCTACGTGATCAACTGGGGCGACGGCGCGACCACAAACGGCAGCGTTCCGACTCAGAGTGCCACGGCGATCTCGGCGACGCACTCGTACGCGGCGGCGGCGCAGTATAACGTCACCGTGACTGTGACCGACAAGGACGGCGGCGTTGGGTCGGATGCCGTCAATGTGATTGTGACGGATGTGCCGCCCGCTACGATCGTCCACACGCTCCTAGCGTCCGGCAACAACACGGTCAACCAGAAGGTCTATTCGACTGCCGCGTTCGCGCCGGGCTCCAACGCCCTCATTACGGTCACCGTGTTGGAGCAGAGCGGATTGGGGACGCCTCCAATCCCAACGCTCTCAGGCGGTGGGATGGGCGGGTGGGACGTAGTCAGCACGGTCACGTTCGATGGCTCCACGCCGGCCCGACGCCTGACGATTTTCCGGGCGATGAGCGCCACACCCGGGAACGGGCCGCTCACGATCACGTCGAGCATGACCCTGGGTAACGTCCAGTGGGTCGTGTCGCAGTGGGACGGTGTGGACGGAAGCGGACTCAACGGGGCTGGCGCCGTGCGTCAAGCCGGCTCGACGAGCGGAGCGGCGGTGAACGGCCTGACTGTACCGCTGGCGGCCCTCGAGCATCCCAACAACGTATCGTTCGGGGTCTTCGGTGTGGCCAAGGGCACAGTTGCCGTGACGCCCGGAGCTGGGTTCACGGAGATCACCGAAATACCGGCAGGAGAGACGGCCGATCTCCAGGCGCAGAGGGCGGTAGGTATCTCGAACGTTGCAGCGACGTGGACAACACTCACGGGCGGCGCGATCGGGATTGAAATCAAGGTGAAGCCGTAATCAATGAACATTGATCATTGATCAATGATCGTTCCGGCAGGCAGCCACGGCCCTGGTAACCCCAGGGCCGTGTTGTTTATGAGCGGGGAACGAGGATTACGCTGGCGACCCGCAAGTCCGGCGGCAGCGGCTCTTCAGTGAGTCCTCCGCATTCACGCTGCTCCCGTTGGGGGAACGTCATCCGGAACGCCACGCCGGGCAGCCCCGCAAACCAGACGCGCAGCACGCAGTCCGGCTCCGAGGCTCCTGCCGCGCCGTACGCACGCTGCAGGTCGCGGAATGTCGACCCGACCCCGAGTCCTTCAGCCGTCTTGGGCCCGGTGCGTTCCACGCTCACTTCGCGGACCTTGGCACCGGGGACTGTATCGGTGAACCACGCGGTAATGGTTGCGGCACCCAGGCGTGCAGCCGCAGTGGGCACAGGATAGCCGTCGGGATCACTCGTCCAGCTGTACCTGAGCCCCGGGCACGCACGCTGCAGATCGGACAACGACGCGTCCAGTCGGAACGGTCCGATGGAATCCGACGTGATACGGGGTGCGTCTGAGCGGCACCGGGGGACAGTGGAGGCGGTCACCGTGGCCTTGGCGTTAACAGCCTGCGTCTTACCATCGGAGGTCTTACCAATGGAGTCTGGTACGGCCGGCCAGGGTGAAGGTCCACCGGCGACGATCGTGCTGTCCAGACTGCCGCCGAACGCCGCCACCGACATCCGGATGTTGTCGTGCACCAGATCCTGGTTCGGCGCGCCGGCCTTCGCGGTGGCCGGATTGATCAGCGCGGTCTTGTCCGCGTTCAAAAACCAGTTCGCCACCGCGAATCGCAGCGTCAGGTTGAGCGTCGAGTCGGCTACAACTTCGACTTGCGGTTCCAGCGCCGCCTCATGCTGCTCGGTGAACCCGGACGCGTAGACGAAGTCGCTGCGCTTGCCCGCTCGACTGTACGTGCCCTGCACACGAATGGAGGTGCCCGCGAACTCGGGGTGAGTCGCGAGAAACGCGGCGTCCTTACTCGAGTCGGGGCGGTAAAGCGCAAAGTGGAAGACGATAAAGGTGTCTACGGGAGCCGGCACGGTAGCGATTGTCGTCTTGGACGTGTCGAGCGGCAGCGTCAGCAACACGGGGCCCATTTCGAGCGGCGTGCACGCCTCCTCCTCCTTCTCCTCGGGATCACACTCACCCGAGCCCCTCGGCGCCAGCTGAATCTCAGACAGCACCAACTCGGCGCGCCGGACGAGGATCGAGTCGCGACCCCGCGTCACGAGGGCGCCTTGGCCGCCCGTCAGCTGCAGCGCCACCGACCCGGTGGGATGGGGGCGCTCCCCGCACGCCAGCGCGCCGAGTGCGAGCAGCGCGGCGGGAACAGTGCGAGCAAAGGGTGAGGTCATTGAGTTACGAGAATGTATCGTAGAGGCCCCGGACATGCCAGCCAACGCACACAAGCGCAATGAGTTGGCGAGGCCCGATTGTTGCTGTCTAGATCACAGATTTCCCGGCCACGAACCCCAAGGACCCTAGACCTTATGCGATCGTTTGCCCGGCGCTTTTTGAGTCGATCCGCTCCGTTGAGTCTCGCTGTCCTCTTCGCGGCGTGTAGCGACGTCAGTAACCTCACCCAAGCGCCCCCCCAGCAGCTGTTCACCACGCCGACCGGCCTCGTCACGGCGAACCCTCCCGAAATCTTCTCGGGAGCGGGAGACATTGCTACGTGCAGCAGCAACAACGACGAGGCCACGGCGAAGCTGCTGGATAACCTGCCCGGCAAGGTGTTCGTCATTGGCGACAATGTGTATCCAAACGGGACCACGTCCGAGTACAACAACTGTTACGGCCCCACGTGGGGCCGCCACAAGGCGCGCACCTATCCATCGGCCGGCAATCACGACTACAACACGAGTGGCGCGAGCGGTTACTACGCCTACTTCGGCGCGGCGGCGGGGGATCCGAGCAAGGGCTATTACAGTTTCAACCTTGGCGCGTGGCACGTGATCGTGCTCAACAGCAACATCTCCAAGATTAGCGGGTCTGCGCAGAACACCTGGTTGAAGAACGACCTCGCGGCGAACCAAAACCTGTGCACGGTCGCGTACTTCCACCACCCGCTGTACTCCTCCAGCGGCGGCAGCGGAAGCGGCGGCGTCACCTACAGCTCCGTGCGGCCCTTGTATGATGCGCTGTATGCGGGCGGTGCAGATCTGGTCATGGCCGGCCACCGGCATTTCTACGAGCGGATGGCGCCGATGAAGCCGGATGGCACGAAGGATCTCGTGTACGGGACGCGGCACATGGTCGTGGGCTCGGGCGGCATAGGCGGCGGCACCGTCGACAACAAGTTTCCCACCAGCGAAGCGGCCAACGGCGATACCCGCGGCGTGCTCAAGCTGTATCTGTACGACGACAGCTACGCTTGGAAATTCATCCCGATCGCGGGCAAGACGTTCACCGATTCCGGCAGCACCGCGTGTCACGGTGTGCCGGGCTCAACGACCCCGCCGCCCCCCACTGTCTCTGCCTCGCTATCAACGGTCAGCGCCGCGCCGGCGACGGTCACCGCGGGGTCCGGCACAGCGACGATCACCGTCACCGCCCGGAACTCGAGCGGGCAGCCCGTAAGTGGCGCGACGGTCACACTGGCTTCCACGGGATCCCTCAACACGCTGACGCAGCCGGGGCTGACTGACGCAAGCGGCGTAGCGACCGGGACGATCAGATCGACCGTCGCGCAGCCGAAGGTAATCTCTGCCGTCATCAACGGTGTCGGAATCACCCAGACCGACACAGTCACGGTCGATGCGGACGTGCCCGCGCAGCTCTTCTTTGCGGTACAGCCATCGTCGGAAGCGGCGGGAGCAGCGATCACGCCAGCAGTTCAGGTGGCGGTGCAGGATCAGTTCGGGAATCAGGTGACAAACGCCACCGACGACGTCACGATGACGATCGGCTTTAACCCGACCGGAGGGACACTCTCGGGGACCACCACGATCGCCGCGGTCGGCGGGATTGCGACGTTCAGTAACCTGAGCATCGGAACTGCAGGTACCGGCTATAAACTCCACGCAGATGCGACCGGGCTGGCCGGAGTCATGTCCGCCGCCTTCAACATCACGGCGGCACAAAGCGGCGTCTCGCCGTCTCTGTCCACCGTTACTGCAGCTCCTGCCACGATCACGGCTGGCGCTGGTAACGTCGCGACTATCACGGTCACCGCTAAGAACGGCAGCGGAAACCCGATCAGCGGCGCGACCGTAACATTGGCGTCCTCGGGGTCCGACAACACTTTGACTCAGCCTGCCGCGACCACCAACGCGAGCGGCGTAGCGACCGGTACGATCAGCTCGACCCGCGCGGAGCCAAAGGTCATCTCCGCAACTATCAGCGGCATCGGGATCACCCAGACCGCGACCGTCACGGTCGTCCCAGGCGCGTCGGCGGCGCTCGGATTCACGGTGCAGCCATCGACGACTGCCGTGGGAGCCACAATCGCGCCCGCCGTTCAGGTGACGGTGCAGGATCAGTTTGGCAATCGCATCACCAACGCCACCGACAATGTCACGCTGGCGATCGGCGTCAACCCGGGTGGGGGTACGCTGTCAGGGACCAACCCCGTCGCTGCTGTAGGCGGCGTGGCGACATTCAACAACTTGAGCATCAACGCCGTGGGGACTGGCTACAAACTCACAGCTGCGGCGACTGGGCTGACGGGGGTCACGTCCGCCGCCTTCGACGTCACGACCGCGTCGGCCGGGATCTCGGCAACGCTGCTGACGGGCGGCAACGATCTGAACAACTTGTCGACGTACACCACCGGCTCCATCAGCCCGTCTCCCAACAAGCTCGTGACGATCGCTGTGTCGGGCGTCCGCTCGTACGGTGCGTCACCGAGTCCCACGGTGACGGGCGGCGGCATGTCGTCCTGGACTGAAGTGGCCTCGGTCGTGTACGATCCCGAAGGCGCGCCGCTGCGCCGCATGACGGTCTACCGGGCCATGAGCGCGGCGCCCGGGAGCGGTCCGATTACCATCACGTGGGCGGGCAGCCAATCCAACTGTCAATGGATCGTGGTGCAGTGGGATGGCGTGGAGACGAGCGGCGTGAACGGAGCGGGGGCGATCGGCCAGACCGGTTCGAACCACGCGGATGCCTCGAACGGCCTGTCGGTGTCATTGTCGCCGTTCACGAATTCCCGCAACGCGGCCTTCGGTGTCTTCGCGGCCAATGGTGGCCTGCCGGAGATCACCCCCGGCGCCGGGTTCACCGAGCTCAACGAACAGACGTCGAATGAGTCAAAAGCATCCGACCTCCAGGCGGAATGGGCCACGTTCCTCAACACGATCGGTGCGACTTGGAGTAACAAGAACGGCGCCGCGTTGGGCATCGAGATCAAGGCGAAGCCCTAACAACGCGGTGAAGAAGTGGGCGGCGGCTTCCGGGTTAGCGATCGCGGCAGCCGCCGTTGTCTTTGCCTGCAAGGCGACGACGCAAGTAGATCAGCCCGTCGTCGTGCCAGCACCGCCGCCGCCGCCACCACCGCCGCCACCACCACCACCAGCTGGTGGGGCTGTGCTCGTGGGTGCGGGAGACATCGCCGAGTGCTCATCCGCCGGCGACCCGGCGACCGCTGCGATCCTCGATACGATTCCTGGCACTGTGTTCACGGCCGGCGACAACGCGTATCCGGACGGCACGGCGACCGACTATGCGAACTGCTACGGGCCGTCGTGGGGCCGCCACAAAGCGCGCACGCGGCCGTCGCCGGGGAACCACGAGTATCACACGAGCGGCGCGAGCGGTTACTACAAATACTTCGGCGCGGCGGCGGGCGATTCCGGCAAGGGGTATTACAGCTACAACCTCGGCGACTGGCACATCATTTCGCTCAACAGCAACATCTCGATGAGTGCCGGGTCACCGCAGGAACAGTGGCTGCGCGCGGACCTGGCGGCCAACACCAGGACGTGCACACTCGCCTACTGGCACCATCCGCGGTTCAGCTCGGGGAGCCACGGGAGCTCGACCGCGCCCCAGCCGCTCTGGCAGGCGCTGTATGAGTTCAATGCCGACGTGATCGTTTCGGGGCACGATCACAATTATCAGCGCTTCGCTCCCCAAGCACCGGCCGGGGCCGCGGATCCGGCCCGAGGGATTCGTCAGTTCGTTGTCGGCACCGGCGGCGCCAGCCACTACAACTTCTCGACGCAGATCGCCAACACCGAAGCGTACAACGTCGATACCTGGGGCGTGTTGAAGCTGACGCTGCACGCCGCGTCGTATACGTGGGAATTCGTGCCTGTGGCGGGAATGACGTATACCGATAGTGGCACAGGCGCGTGCCACTGAGCACGCGCCTGATAACTGCCTTCGATATTGAACGACGGAGAAACGACCGGTTAGAGCATCCGTCTACCCGCGGCACGCAGCTCCTGGGCGTGCTGGCGCGTCGGGAACTTGAAGTAGCGCTGCTGGGCCACGTTCATCGGGCGTGCCTGCACGGGCTCGGTTTGGAGGCGACTCAGGAGACGCGCCACCGCGCGGCCGGCCACCTCTTTGGCCCGGACGGCGAGATCGAACGCCGTGTCGTCGGCACGAACGTAAACCGGGTACTCGGCGAGCACGTCACCCCGATCGATCTTCTCCGCCATCGTGTGCACGGTGATCGTGATCTCCCGCTCGCCCCGATGGAGGGCCCAGAAGGTGGGCATCATGCCGCGATACTGCGGCAGCTTCCCGCAATGCACGTTCAACACCAGGGGCGCAGCGGTCAGCGCGGTCGGGCGAAAGATCTCCGGAGCGGCGACCGACAACAGCACATCGACCCCCCGCAGCGATAGCGTGCTCAGATACGCAGGATCGTTGATCGTCGCCAGGGCGCGCGTGGCGATTCCGTGTTTTGCGGCCACCGCCTCCACGCTGCGCGGGATACCGAAGCCCTCTTCGACGCGGGAGTACGCGTACCGGCCTAGCAGCCGCATCATGTCGAGAGTGCCGTACAGCTTCCACATCCTGGCGGCGAGGGCTGTCCGCGATTCGTTGAAGTTGCGGAGGAGCACGACCTCGACCGTCTCGACCCCTAATTGCCTGCATTCCGGCAGGAATGTCTCAAAAAAGCGGCCCGTAAAGAACGGGTCACTCTGCGTTACAGCGACTATGCGGAAAGGTCTCACCAACCGCCCTTGTTCAAGACAACGGGTATCGTGCGAGCGAGAATGCGGAGATCCTCGAACAGGGACCGGCGAGCAACATATTCGAGGTCGAAGGACACCTTGCGACGGACGTCATCGATCGAGGTGTCGTACTTTTGATTGACTTGCGCCAACCCGGTGATCCCGGGACGGACCAGCTGCCGGGTCTGGTACCCGGGCACTTGCTGCCGCAGCTCGGCGAAGATCTTCGGCTGCTCGGGGCGGGGACCGACGACGTTCATGTCGCCGCGCAGCACATTGAGAAACTGCGGCAGCTCATCGAGGCGATACTTGCGCAGGACCCGGCCGACCGGGGTGACCCGGGGATCGTTCTGGCTCGCCCAGACCTGCGGTGCGGTCCGCGTGTCCCCTGCATACATCGTGCGGAACTTGTAGATGGTGAACGGCTTCCCGCCCTGGTCTTGCGTCCGGCGGTGATTGGTGGACCCAAGCAACTCGCGGCGATCAACGCCTACCCGGGTTTGCGTATACAGAATCGGGCCGCGCGATGTCAGTTTGATCAGAGCCGCGATGAGGAACATCATGGGCGCCGCCAGCAGCAAGCCGACGCATGCCACCAGCAGATTCAAGGCTCGGCAAGCGGCGTTGGAACGCTCGACGCGAATTCCCGATGCCACTGCTTGGTGTAATTCCCAGCCGGTCACACTTTTCCTTGGGAAGGGATGCGCTCTCCGTATGCATACGTCATGCGCGAGACGTAACAGACGCTTTCTGCTGTGGTGAAAGGACTTATGCGTTTGTGTCACCACGGCGTCACGAGCGTATGACACGCGCCATATACAAGTCCGCAGACGAGTTGCCACAGGGGTGACATGCGGAGGTCCCTCCGCGCATTTGTCGCAGTTCTGTTACATCTCGCGGGCCCCCTGCAGGTAACGCACGTACGCGCATACACTTCCGGCGGTATCGGGATTGCACAGAGTCCTGCATCATGAACCACGAACCGCAACAATTGCTGTCCTCAGGCGACACCCGCGATTTGCCGGCTCTCGCTTCCTCAGTCATCTCACAGGCCGCAATTCCGCACACCGTAATCCCGCATCCCGCGCACGCCGACCCTTGGCGGCAGCTGCTGGCGACGATCATGCGCGCCAAGTGGCTGGTTCTCGCGGTGACCGTCGTTGGTACGGTTGCAACCTTCGTCGCGACGCGGTACCTGCGCACGACCTATGTTGCCCGCGGGGTCCTTTGGGTTGAGCTGACCGATCCACGCAACGTCAACCCGGCCATGAACGCCGGGATGCTCGGGGTCAGCGGGTGGGTGGACCTGCTGCGATCGCATTCGGTGCTGGATGACGTGGTGCACGAACAGCGACTCAACGTCACGGCGCTAACCAAGGACCGCGAAGCGGCGCTGAGTACGCTGACGCTGAGCGAGACGTTCGAGCCGGGGGATTACAAGCTGTCGGTGGCGAAGGACCGGTCTTGGAAGCTGCAAACTGCAGACGGTGCGCTGGTGGAAGAGGGAAAGCGCGACGATCCCATCGGTCGTACGGTCGGTTTCGTGTGGGCGCCGCCGGCCGAAGGGCCTGCGGCACTTCGCCCCGGGGAAACGATCGAGTTTAGCGTCGAATCCTACTATGAGGCTGCGCGCGGCCTCGGAACCGATCTACGGGTGAAGGCGGAGCTCGGCAGCAATTTCATTCAGCTCGAGCTCAGAGGCACTGACCCTGTGCATGTCGCGGCAACGGTGAATGCCGTGGCCCAGCGGTTCGTCGTCGTCGCCACTGATTTGAAGCGCCGCAAGCAGGCCGAGCTGGCGAAGATCCTCGGCGAGCAGCTGCAGCATGCCCGCAGCACCCTGACCGAAGCCGAAGATGCGTTGCGTGTGTTCCGGGCGCGTTCGGCGCCGCTCCTCACCGAAGGGTCTGCCGGCCTGACGCGGCATCCCAGTCCGACTGATCCGTCGGTCAGCGGGTACCTGGGCCTCCGGGCGGAGCTCACGGCCGCGCGGCGTGATCGCCAATCCATTCAGCGAATCCTGGACGGCGCGGGGACGGCGGGTGTGTCCTTGGACATGCTCGGCTTCATCGAGCCCGTACAGAAATCCGCCCAGTTGAACGGGGCACTCCAGGAGCTGACGGCCCGGCAGGCGGATATCCGGGGACTGCGCTATAAGTACACCGACGAAAACCCGGAAGTCCGCCGCGTCGCGGGTCAGATTGCCGAGCTCGAGCAGACGGTCATTCCCGGTCTGGCGCGCACGGTGATCGACGAGCTCTCCACTCGAGAGGCGGAGCTGAACCGGCTCGTCGGGACCGCGTCAGGGAATCTGCAAGAGCTTCCGGCGCTGCTGCTCGAGGACGCGAGGCTCAGCCGCAACGCCCAGTCTGCTGAAGCGGTGTTCACCCGCATCGATCAGCGGTACGGCGAGGCGCGACTCGCCGAAGTGAGCAGCCTCGCGGACGTACGCATTCTCGATGCGGCCGAACCTCCAGAAGTGCCGCTCGGAAACGTCGCGCGCATCCTCATCGTCCTGGCGATGCTCGGGAGCTTCGGGATCGGCATAGGTGGCGCCGTCCTGCGCGAGCATATCGATCCGACGGTGCACAATGTGGGTCAAGTGACGCAGGGCTTCGGCCTGAATATTCTCGGCGCGTTGCCCCATTTGTCGCGGGACGGCGGGAAAGGGTCGGCGCAGGCCGTCGACGCGTTCCGCGGAATCCGCTTGAACGTGATGCATGCCTACGGCAGGGCCGCACCGATCGTGATGACCGTCTCGAGCCCGGGCATGGGCGACGGAAAATCGTTCGTGTCCATCAATCTCGCGCTGGCGTTTGCCGATGCGGGGTTCAAGACGCTGCTCATCGACGGCGACATTCGTCGCGGGCGGCTGCATCGGGTCCTCGGCGTGCACCGCAAGTCCGGGCTGACCGACGTGCTCAATGACTCAACGCCATTCGTGAGCTCGCTCCAGTCGACCGGGCGCGATAACCTGACGTTCCTCGCATGCGGCTCCCGTACGCGCACCGGTCCCGAGTTGCTGAGCTCCGCCGCCATGTCGCAACTGCTCGTGCGCCTGCGGCAACAGTACTCGGTGATTCTAATCGACAGTCCGCCGTTGGCCGCCGGCATCGAGCCCTATGTGCTCGGAACGCTCACGGGCAATCTGATGCTCGTGGTGCGGCTTGGTACCACGGACCGGACACTCGCCGAGGGCAAGCTCGACGCCCTCAGCCGGCTACCAATCCGGGTACTTGGCGCGGTACTGAATGGCGTGCGCTCACCCGACGTATATCGCCGCTATTCCTATTCACTCGAAGGTTACGAATTGCACGATGAGGAGACCACGTGGGCCGAAGCAAAGATTCTGCGCGACCGGTCGTAATATTGCTGCGCCTTGCCATCCTGTTCAGCGTCCTGGCAATTGGGACGCCTGGGGCGTTGTTGGGGCAAGCCGCCCTCGATGATCGCGATGCACGCCGGACTTCCGCCACGCGAGCCGAGCTCGTCGCGATGCAGGAACGCCTGGCAAACGCAACGACTCCAGATACCGCTGCCACCGCACTTCTATACCGCCGTCTCTCGAACGGAGACTTTCAGCCGGGCGATGGCGTGTCGCTCATGGTGGAAAACGAGCAGGTGTTCACCGATACGTTTGTGGTTTCGAGTGTGCGCGAAATCGACCTGCCCATGGTCGGCCCGGTGTCACTCCGGGGCGTCCTGTACAGTGAGATCGAGTCATATCTCACACAGCAGCTCAGCCGTGTGTTGCGCAATCCGATTGTCCACGCGCGTGGTCTCGTCCGCATCGCGGTAACGGGCGGCGTGCCGCGCCCCGGCTACTACCTCGTTCCCGGCGATGCCCCTGTCTCGGCAACGTTCCAGGTCGCCGGCGGCTTCTTGGCAAATGCCAAGTTGAAGGATGCACGCGCGCTCCGCGGCGGCGAGACCGTCTTGGATGAGTCCGCAATGCGTGCCGCGCTTGGCGCGGGGCGGACGCTGGATCAGCTGAGCCTGGGCTCTGGGGATGAGGTGACTGTGCCCATCAAGAGTGGCCCAAGTGTGTATGAGGTCATTCGGGGAGTCAGCCTGCTACTCACGATTCCATTGACGATCTACGCGATTACGCAGATCGGACACTAGCGGGATCTCTATCCAGGGATGCGGCCGGCACGAAGCGTACGCCGGACCGTCATGAACACCTCGGCTGCATCCATGCAGCACTGATTGCCCCACGCCCGACCCCGATGGCGCAGCGCGTCCAGCGAGCGCGGGTGCGGATAGGGCCGCACCTCGCGCTCGTAGCAGGACATCGCGTTCAGCTTCTGCTCAAGTGTCTCAGAGATGTCGACCCACGTGTCCGGAACGAACGCGCGCGGATAGCCCCATTCCGTACTGTTCGCGGTATCGAACACGTACACGCCTTCGATGCACGCCTCGAGCGGCCGCGTCGCAACGAGTGATGCCTGGAAGAGCTGCTCGTGATCGCGGTTCCCGTCGCTTCCGAATTGGCAATACACCACGCTCGGACGGACAGAACGGACCGCGTGCTCGAGCGGCCGGATGAGGTCGAGGAGCGAGATCGTGTCCAGCCGCTGATCTGGGAAGCCGAGTTGCCGACATTCAGCGAGGCCAAGCACCGCGGCGGCGCGATGGGACGGATTGGGCCGTCCGACGCCGCTCGGCTCGTACCGTACTTCCTCCCCATCACAGGCGATGATGACAGTGACTTCGTCGCCCGCGCGCGCGTGGAGGGCCAGGGTACCGCCACAGCCCAAGACCTCGTCGTCCGGGTGAGCGGCGATAGCCAGGACGCGTCGCGGCACTGCCTGCGGCAGGAGCGGCGCAAAGGAGGCGGTTTCTAGGAACGGGACCGTCGCCATGCTTCTTCATGAAGCACGACTCGTGCACCCGCTCCGTGTTCGCTATCGCGTTGTGGCCGAGTGGTTTACGCGATGTGTACCCCCGTGCGAGACGAGGGGGCTGAGGCTGCCAACTTACAACTACGGGGGGGGGCTGCGACGGCGCCTAGGCAGCCCCGAGCCTATTTGTCCTTCTCTGGACCCTTATCCGGAGGACCCTTATCCTGACCGCCTAGCAGGTCCCGTTGCAATCCGTGACGCTCCATCAGTCGGTAGAACGTCGTCCGGTCCACCTTTGCCAGGCGCGCGGCCTTGGACAGGTTGCCGCCGGCGCGAATCACCACGCGCGTGAGATACTGCTTGTCGAACTGGCTGAGCAGTCGATCACGCGCGGAATAATACCCATCATCGGAGTTTTCCTGCTCGGAAGCCTGGATCAACTGGGCGTCCGTGCGCTCCTCGGAGATGAACGGGATGTCCTCGACGCTGATCTCGGAACCCGCCTCGAGCAGCACCACCGCGTGCTCGATGACGTTTTGCAGCTCACGCACGTTGCCGGGCCAGGGATGTGAACGGAGGGCCCACAGCGCCGCTTTCGTGAACGTGGGTGCCTTTTCATCGGCGCTACGGTGACGCCGCCAATAGTGGTCCAGGAAGTGTTTGGCGAGTACGGGGACGTCGTCGGCCCTGTCGCGCAACGTCGGCACGCGAATCGGGACGACGCGTAAGCGATAGTACAGGTCGTCGCGAAGCAACCCCGAACGTACGGACGCCTCCGGATCCCGGTTGGTCGCGGCGATAAAGCGGACGTTGACGACCGCGTCCGTCTCTTCACTGCCGACGCGCCGCACCACGCCGTCCTGAATGACGCGCAGCAGCTTTGCCTGGATGGATTTGGGCATTTCGATCAGCTCATCCAGGAACATCGTGCCGCCGTTTGCGGCCTCGAGCAATCCAGGTTTATCGCGCACCGCGCCGGTAAAGGCGCCTTTTACGTGCCCGAACATTTCAGATTCGAGGAGCGTCTCGGGAAGCGCGGCACAGTTCACCGCGACAAGCGGTCTCGAGGCGCGGCGACTGTTGCGATGGATGAACTGCGCGATCATTTCTTTGCCGCTGCCGCTCTCACCGGTGATGAACACCGATGCGTCGGTGGTTGCGACGCGGCGGGCCAGAGTAATCGCGTCCCGGAAAGCGCGCGCCGACCCCATGCCCACGGCATCGTCCGCGCCCACCTCGGCGCTCGCACGCAGCGCCTGCGTCTCGCGGGCAACGTGAACCGTATGGGCCGCGCGGCCCACCAGCACCTGCAGCTGGCTTCCTGTGAATGGCTTCGGCAGGTAGTCCCAGGCGCCCGCGCGTAGCGTCTCCAGCGCGGTCTCAACTGTGGGCTTGCCGGTAATGACGATTACTATGGCGTCGGGATTGGCACTGAGGGCGGCACCGATCAACTGTGTGCCGGCGGTCCCGTTCATGTACAGGTCCACGAGCACGATATCGAACGCGTGTCGCGAGAGCGCCTCGAGCGCTTCCTCGCCCCGCCCGCAGACCTCGACCTGGTAACCTTCAAATCGCAATGCGGTTGCGCAGCTGTCCCGCAATACACGCTCGTCGTCAATGACGAGAATGCGCACGCTGGCCTTCATGGTGTTGTTCAGGGGCAGCAAGTGCGACATGTCGCGCCCATCGAATGGCGCGGAAATGCGTCGCGACGCGGAGCCCGGTCCGAGCGTGCTGGGTGGGTGCATTGGCGGAAGCAACGATAGTCCTTTCGGTGTTAGTTCGTCCAGTGTCTGCGACACGCTGTGTCGCGGATCACCAACGAAAATGCAACCTCTGCACCCGCAGGTATAATTCGCAACTCGTTGCACTCACAACGGTTTGCGAAAAACGCGCGCAAGTTACTCACCGCAAAACGCGGGATACTGCTCACAAGCTTGTAGCATTGTTGATGCGGATCGGTGCTTGCGCTGCTATCGGATGGTAAGGGGAATCCCTACACTCGTCGTCATATAGATCACTGTTGACGCTTCAACGGCCACCGCGCCTGCGAGAAACCAGCGGCGGAAGCGCGGCGGCAGCACTGCGGCAACGCCCAGTGTCGCGACAGCCGCCGCTGCAGTGTATCGGTTAATTTGCCCGACGCTCGGCTGGGGACCCAGGATGGGATTAACCTCGTGGTGGTCTCTCCACCCTTGCCGCGCGATCGAGCGCGTCTGCGCGGCATCCACCCACAACAGTGCCAGGAACCCACCGGCAAGCCCGACGTCGGTGGCGCTCCACGACGGCACCCGTCGCGTCACGTTGTTCATGGGCATTGACCAACTCATGGTCAGCGGCGCGGGGGAAACCCGAGCGGAGGCTACCTGAGCGGCTGCGGAACGTGGCGTGAGCGCGACGACCGCGACCGCAACGAGGGGCAGGGTAAGAGCACGAGCTGTCATGCCTCACAGCCAGTGCAATTGCGGTGCCAAACGTAAGTCATAGGGGCGCACCATGCTGCGCCCCTACAAGGGCCTATAACGGCCGAAAGGCGACTATAAAGGAAAGGTTAGCCGACGTACCCCTGGAGCCAGCCGCGGCTGGTGTCGGCACGGGCTCGCTGCAGGGCGACGTCCGCCTGCTGCATAAGTGCAGCGGCGTCAACAGCACTCTTTGCGTCGCCTGAAACGCCGTGGTAGCCCCCCCGCACGTGTAGACGCGGCTGAGGGGGAACGCTCGGGCTCGAGGGCTTAGCCATGATGGCCGCACCTAGACGCTCGGCGAGTTGCCGAGCCTGCACCGCGTTCGTATCGAGCGCCACGACCGCGAAGGCACTTGTTTCGAGCAGCCCGATGGCGTCTGAATGCCGGGTGGAAGACCGGAGGGCGGCAGCGATGTTGCGTAACACCCACAGTGGCGGCGAGACATCCGACTTCTTTCCAGATGCCGTCCCCGATTCCGTTCCATTTGCCGCTTCGATTTCAGGCGCCAGGAGCACGCAGCCCATGGCCACATGACGGCGGGTCGCGCTCGCCGCCAGCTCCTCCGCCCGGCGCACCAGCCCGCGCACGTTATAAACGCCTGTCGCCTCATCAATCAGCCCTTGGGACCGGGCCTGATCGGCGTCGAGCTTGGCCGGCACGAAGACGTCGAGCATGGCCATCAGCTCCTCGGCATCGACCGGTTCACCCAGGCAGGCCCAGGCACCAGCCTGCAAAGCGGCAATCCGATCCCGGCGCGTTGGTAAGCGTGAGAAGGCCAGGAAGACGGGCGTGCTGGGGGCAATCAGATTCTCCTCCATGAGCTCGCGGCATAGGGCATAGCCGTCGGCATCGGGGAGATGTTCGTCTATGATCAAGGCATCAGGCGGGTTGTTGCGCACGCGCTTCAGCGTTTGCGCGCGATTGTACGATTTACTTACGACGTAGCCATGTGGAGCCAGGATCGATGCGAGCGACTGGCTGGTCCATTCATGGGTGCTGGCAATTAGTAGATCTACAAGTCGTGCCGCAGGTCCCTGAGGGGGCATTACTAATCCTCTTACATGCGGTGCTGGAACCATGCCACGCTCCAAACGTCATATGCATGTTACGTGCGCGTGACGGTAATTGCTAAGCTGGCCCGCCGCGCAAACTTTGCCAGTCGACTTTTCTTCGGCCTTCACAAACTGATGCGTCCCTGACACACCGCTGTAGGAATCTGACTCCGAGTCCCGCCGCAGCGATGTATGAAGAGGCTATGTTCGTGGCACAGACGCAAGCCCCGAGGAAAGTATGGGTTTCCCCTGTTTTGGGAGACTAGCAAGTTCCCCAGGAAAGTGTAGTTTATAGCTGCCCTATCAACTGGCCTCCATGCCTGTCGAACGCTCGTCTCAACAAGCCAGCAACGAGCATGCGCCATTTCCGCATGAGATTTCGCAATCCGCCGTCCAGTACGTCCTCAGCCAATGCGGGGACGGGCTCGGTCACATAACGCCGGCGGAGGTTTCCGAGATAGCAGACAAGGTTGTAGCCGCCCTGCTGGCGATGCAGGTTAGCCCAACCGCGGCTATCGACTCGCGCGCGCACTCACCCATCGGGCGTGGGCTGCTCGACGCGATGCGTGAGGAAGTGATGACGCGCTGGAAGGACCACGGCATCGGGGAGGTGCAGTTAGCGCGGTTGCTGCTGGCCATGGAACGCACCCGCGAAGCGATCCAGAATCCCGCCGCACACGCCCTCGTCACCCAGCTCGGCGGTAGCGCCGGACTGGAGCTGCTCGCTGAAGTCGCGCACGACATGCATTCGCCGCTTGCGTCGATCCTGGTACTGGCCGACACGTTGCAGCGCGCGGGCAGTGGTCTGACCGAGATGCAGCGCCACCAGGTCGGGCTGATCGCAACGGCCGCGCTGGGACTCAGCTCGGTTGGCAGCGACATCATCGACCTCACGCGCAGCCATTTGCTACTCGAGCCGGAGCCAATCCCGTTCTCTGTGGCGAGCGTGCTGGAATCGGTGCGCGACATTGTCCGTCCCGTCGCCGAGGTGAAGCGCCTTGCCATTCGACTTCATCCTCCGGTGGTGGACGAGCGGCAGGGCCATCCGGTGGCGCTCCGGCGGGTGCTGCTCAATCTCACGACGAACGCGCTCAAGTTCACGGAGACCGGATTTGTCGAAATCAGCACCCGTGAAAGCGGGCCTGGCAGGATGGAGTTCTCGGTGCGGGACAGCGGCAGGGGTATCGATCCCGCGATGATGCCGACCCTGTTCGATTCCCTGCGCGATGCGCCCCGTGGGACTCACCGCGGCGGCAAGCTGTTTTCCACCACTGGACTGGGTCTTGCGATCTGCCGCAAACTGACCGAGGGGATGGGCTCCCGCCTCCAGGTGGAAACACAGCCAGGACGTGGCACGCGGTTTTTCTTCGAGCTCGACCTGCCCGAGTGTCCATCGCGGCGTGAGCCGAGCCGCTCGAGCGAACCCGGCCGGAGAGAGGCGACCCCCGCCGCGTAGGATAGCGACTAAACTGTTGATCCGTTGCTACATCGCCGTGGTTGGTCTTGTCGCATGAAATCTCGGCCGATTTTCCATCTCATTCTTTTATGGTGAGTTACCGCACAGGTCGTACGGTCGTGAGGACACGCGCGTGACGGCGCTCGCCTTGCATTCGGAAACGGCGTGCGCCCTGAAGAACACCAAGAGCCCCGCCGCTGCCTGGTGACAGGCGGAGCCGGGTTCATTGGCTCGCACGTCACAGCTCGGCTGGTCGAGCGCGGTCACACGGTTCGAGTCGTCGATGATCTGAGCACCGGGTCGGAGTCCAATCTCCGCCCGGTTGCGACAGATATCGAGTTCGTCCGTGGAGACCTGTGTGACCCCCACGTCTCCCGCGCTGCGGTCGACGGCATCGATGTCGTGTTTCACCTCGCGGCCCTTGCGAGTGTGCCGGCATCGCTGGTCGATCCCTGGGCTTGTCACGCTGCCAACGTCAACGGGACCATGCGGCTCCTGGAGGCGTGCGCGCGCGAGAAAGTGCAGCGCATCGTCTATTCGAGCTCGAGCTCGGTTTACGGCGATACGCCTGCTGTGGCCAAGACAGAAGCCGCCGAGCCCGAGCCGCGATCGCCCTACGCCGCATCGAAGCTCGCGGGCGAACAGTACGTGCTCGCTTTTGCCCGCGCCGGTGTCCTCGAGGGCGTCGCGCTGCGCTACTTCAACGTGTTCGGACCGCGCCAGACGCCGGGCTCAGCGTACGCCGCCGTCGTTCCCAATTTCCTCCAGGCGGCGCTCGAGCAACGCCCCGCCGAAGTGTATGGCGATGGCCGCCAGACTCGCGATTTCATCTACGTCGACAACGTGGTTGATGCGAACCTGCTCGCAGCGTTTAGGCCGGCATCCGCGGTGAATGGCTGGGTGGTAAACATCGGCGCGGGACGCCGCACCTCGTTGCTCGATTTGATCCACGCGATCAGCAGCGTGGTGGGGCGCTCGTTGGATTACGATCTGCAGGTGACGCGAGCCGGTGATGTGCGCGATTCCCTCGCGTCCATCGAGCGTGCTCGCCGCGTGTTGGGGTTCGAGGCGCGTGTGTCGCTGGAAGATGGACTCCGCCACACGTGGAACTGGCTGTCAGAAGGGGCCGCATTCCCGGCGCGCCGTCAGGCGCTGCCCGCGGAGCAACCAGCAGCTTAGCCCGCGACGCCCTGCGTCTGCGACTGAACCCTGGTCAGCACGCGCCGGTCGAGCCCGTGCCGCTCCATCAATCGATACAACGTCGTACGATCGACGCCCGCGACGCGGGCGGCCTTGGACATGTTCCCGCGCGAGTGGGTCACGAGCTGAGTGAGATAGTGGAGCTCGAACTCAGCCATCAGCCGGTCGCGCGCGGCGTAGTACGGCTCTTCCGTCGATAGGGTGGTGGTGGGGCTCCAGCTCCTCGCATCGTCGACCTGCCGCTCGCCGAGCGACGGAATATCATCCGCCCGTATTTCGGCTCCGGCCTCGACCATGACAACGATGTGTTCGATCACGTTCTGAAGCTCGCGCACGTTGCCTTTCCATGGCCGGCCGCGAAGCGCGCGCACGGCGCCCTCGGAGAACTTGGGGAGCGCGGTCGACGGCCCCCGGTGACGCGCCCAATACCGCGACAGAAAGAAGTCCGCGAGCAGCGGAATGTCCGACGGACGCTCGCGCAACGCGGGCACATGAATCGGCACGACCCGCAGCCGGTAGTACAAGTCTTCGCGCATCGCGTGCTGCTCGACCGCTTCTTCGGGATTGCGGTTCGTACAAGCTAGGAAACGCACGTTCACCACCGCATCGGTGTTTTCGCTCCCGACGCGGCGCACGACGCCGTCCTGAATCACGCGCAGCAGCTTGGCCTGAATCGATTTTGGCATTTCGACCAGCTCGTCGAGTAGCAGCGTACCGCCGTTGGCCGCTTCCAGCAGGCCGGGCTTATCGCGGACGGCGCCCGTGAAGGCGCCCTTGACGTGACCAAACATCTCTGATTCGAGCAGCGGCTCGGGCAGTGCGGCGCAATTGACGGCGATGAGCGAGCGGCTGCTGCGGCGGCTGTGGCGGTGGATGAACTGCGCGATGAGCTCTTTGCCGCAGCCGCTCTCCCCGGTGATGAACACGGATGCATCAGTCGGGGCGACGCGTTGCGCGAGCTCCACCGCGCGCCGGAAGATCGGGGCTGCCCCCAGCACGGTCACGAGCTCGCTGTTGCCGTGCTCGCGCGCGAAGGCTTTCTGCATCGTGTGCGATTCCCGCGCGACCATGACGGCATGTCCGGCGCGGCCCATCAGCACCTGCAGGTGCGTCGCCGAGAACGGCTTCGGCAAGTAATCCCACGCGCCGGCCCGCAGCGCTTCCAGACTCGTTTCAACGCTCGGGTTTCCGGTGATCATGATGGCGATCGTGCCCGGATGCGTATCGAGACAGGTGCGCAACAACTTCATGCCCGGCACCTCGCTCATGTACAAGTCGAGCAGGACGATATCGAATGCGTTGCGCTTCAGGACGTCCTTTGCCTCCTCACCGCGACTGCAGAGGCTGATCTGATAGCCCTCGTACTTCAGCACGCTGGAGCAACTCTCGCGCAGCGTGCGCTCGTCGTCTACGATGAGGATGCGAATGGATGCTTTGACTTCCGGTGTGAGCTGTGCGATCGCGGGAACGGTATTGGGCCGCGATCTGCTGACGCTGCGCGACGGGCGTTCGCTAGCGGGCGTGACGGCCATTGGCTCTCTCCAAGGTGAGCACTTATGTAACCCTCGACTGTTGTATTGGTGCCACACCCCCTAAATGTCGCACCAACCACTGGCTTAGTTAAGGCCAGCACAGCATTATGTGACCGACGCCCAGCCTTTGGGAGCCTTGATGCCGGTGCGGTTGGTGTTGGCGGACGATCACTTGGTCCTGCGCCAAGCGTTAAAGGCGCTGCTGGAAAAACGCGGTCTCGAAGTCGTCGCTGACGAAGGGGACGGCCGTGCCGCGGTCGACGCCGTGCGGCGGTTGGGGCCGGACGTGGCGGTCCTGGATGTCGCTATGCCTGTGCTCAACGGTGTCGAAGCCGCCAGAGAGATCGCGCGCCTCAAGCCTGAATGCCCCGTTATCCTGCTTTCCGGGGTTGAGGACGGTCGCTTTGTAAAGGAAGCGCTAAAGGCCGGCGTGCGCGGCTTTGTCCAGAAGAGCCAGGGCGCCGAGGACCTGGTTCGCGCGATCGAGGAGGTTCGGGGGGGACGTCTGTATGTCAGTCCTGGCGCCTCCCAGGCGATCGTCGATGCAGCCTCAAACCCCCCACCTGGTGCTGGCTCGCAGCTTACCCCTCGCGAAAAGCAGGTTTTGACTCTGGTCGGGGAAGGCAAGTCCACGAAACAGATCGCCGAAGCGCTGCACATTAGCGTCAAGACGGCCGAATTCCACCGCGGCCGATTGATGAAGAAGCTGAACGTGCATGACACGGCCAACCTGGTTCGCTACGCGATCCGCGAGGGCTGGATTGCGCCTTAGCCGGATAAGGCGACGCTTGGTTTAGCGTCGCCTAATTCTCGCGTCGCTGAACCCAGCAGAATCCCTAGGTGTAGAACAATCCTCGCATGTCACTCCCGCTCGCTGCCCCCCCGTCGCATTCCCACACATTCGGTGAGGGCGTGCGCTGTAGCCTCTGCCAACTCCTCGCTTCCTCCGCTCGCGGTGTCATCGCCGGCTTTACACGGCGGCCACGCTCCACCGGGCCGGACGAAATGCACGAATTGTTGTCGTTGCTCGCAGCGGCAATCCACCAGACCCGGATCGATGCAGCGGCAGCGGCGGTCGGGCGACCGCAGATCGACCCGCGCATTCATTCTCCAATTGGGCGCCGGCTCCTCGATCTGCTGCGCAACAACTTGCTGGGCGGGTGGCGTGACAGCGGCATCGCAGACGCGGAGCTGCTTCCATTACTTATGGCGATCGAGCGCGTTCGCGTGGCGATCGAGCCATCCTGGGCGCAGACGTTTGCGCAGCACCTGTCGGGTTCCGACGGTCTCGTGTTGCTCAGGGACGTGGCGCACGATCTGCGTTCCCCGCTGACGTCCATTCTCGTGCTCGCCGAGACGCTGCAACAAGCCCGGAGCGGTCCGATCAACCGCCTGCAGCGCCGCCAGCTGGGGCTCATCTATACGGCGGCACTCGGCCTCTCCTCAGTGGCCAGCGACATCATCGAGTTCACGCATGGTGGCGAGCAGCTCGTTGACAAGGAGGCTACGGACTTCTCCGTGATCGCAATGCTCGAATCGGTGCGCGACATCGTGCGGCCCATCGCTGAAGAAAAACACCTGTCGGTGCGCCTGCTGCCGCCCACCAACGATCAACGCATGGGCCATCCCTTCGCGCTCAGCCGCATTCTGCTGAACCTCACAAGCAATGCGCTCAGGTTTACCGACGAGGGGTATGTCGAGATCGTGGCGCGGGAGATCGGGGGAGCGAAGGGCGGCCGGATCGCGTTTGCGGTCCGCGACAGCGGGCGAGGGATCCCCCCCGAAAAGATCACCACGCTGTTTCAGCCGCTCCGCAAGGAATCGGGCCGGCGCGGCCAGTTGTTTTCGCAGACCGGACTCGGCCTGACGATCTGCCGCAGGCTTGCCTCGGCGATGAAGTCCGAGCTGAAGGTGGAATCACGCACCGGATGGGGCACACGCTTCTACTTTGAGGTCGATCTGCCGATCTGTGTGCGTCGTCCTCGGCGCAACGCCCGTCGGGTGCGGTCCTAGTCCAGCCCCTCGGCCCCGGTCTATCCTGGCCGGTGCGAAGACAGCCTACCTCGAGTTTGCCACGCACGTACACGCCTAGTCGTAGGACGAGCTCTTCCATATCGAGCGGGTCGCCGCGAAGCTCCCTAGCGGCTGGACGGCGGAAGGCATGGCTGCGTTATGTTAGCGGGTATGGGAAAAGCGGCTACCGTTCTGCTCGTAGTGTCTTTGAGCGCCTGCGCGACGCTGAAGAGCGCCCTCAATTTCCAAAAGCCCGACATTGAGCTCCAGGAGATCAACGTTACCGGTCTCGGCTTGCAAGGCGGCACGATGGACCTCGTGTTCGACGTGTACAATCCGAATGACTATCGCCTGCGCAGCACGCGGCTCGAAGTTGCCCTCGAGCTGGCGGGGACCGATTTCGGGGAAGCGCTGATCGACAAACCCCTGGACTTGTCCCCGACGAACCACAGCCGCGTCATCATGCCGGTGCGATTCACGTGGACCGGCGTGGGCGCAGCCGCCAGGTCGCTTCTAGAATCTCAAGAATTGCCCTATGGAATTACCGGGGCTGTGCTCCTGGACACACCTGTAGGAGAACGCAGAGTCGAGCTGAGAAGCGATGGGAAGGTGCCGTTACGCAAGTTGATTCAATGATTCTCTAACCCCGGGCGGCAGCCCGGGGTTAAGGAGCGAACATCCGTAAGCTGATCGATATCCAGTCACCAACCGAACGAGCGTTCCTGGTCGGCGCCCCTCGGAAGGGCTCTGAAGACGCGGTTCACGTGGATGAGCATTTGGAAGAGCTCCAGCGCCTTGCCGACACGGCCGGCGCGGAGGTCGTCGGCCGCACCATCCAGCGCATCGAAGCGCCTACTCCGAACTTCTACCTCGGCCAGGGCAAGGTCGAATCCCTGAAGCAAGACATGTCGGCCGCCGGCGCCACGCTCATGCTATTCGACGAGAGTCTAACGCCGGTGCAGGGCGTCAAGCTCGAGAAGAGCCTCGGCCTGCGCGTCATGGATCGCACCGAGGTGATTCTCGACATCTTCGCGACGCGCGCGCGCAGTCACGAGGCCAAGCTGCAGGTGGAGCTGGCGCAGCTCGAGTATCTGCTACCGCGCCTGACGCGCATGTGGACGCACTTGTCGCGTATCCGCGGCGGTATCGGTCTCCGCGGACCCGGCGAAACTCAGCTCGAAACCGACCGCCGAGTGATTCGGCGGAAGATCTCGATGCTCAAGAAGCGGCTGAAGGACGTCGCCGAGCATCGCGCCAATCAGCGGCAGGGCCGTCGCGACGTGCCCTCGGCCGCGCTCGTCGGGTACACGAACGCCGGAAAGTCGAGCCTGCTGAAGGCCCTCTCGGGCGCG